>NZ_JANUXS010000009.1:0-19793 GCF_024814365.1 Corynebacterium sp. ES2715-CONJ3 | reverse complement strand
GTGCTTGTGCGCATCCCCTCCCCCTTTTTTTGTGTGTGTGGGGTGTGTGTGGGGGTTGGGGTAGTCTGGGGTGGGTAGGCTTTGTAGTGTTTGAGGGAAGAGGAACCAAATGCAAACCACCCCAGCTTCTCCTAGGAGCTAGATCTTCAAGTTAAGGACTACTCGTTTTCTCTTCAAGCTGCTGTCTACCTCAGAACCGAATTGCTGCTCCGCCGGCACAGATTAAGTAGTACGGACGGAACTTAAGTGCCGAAGAGGCACTGGTCTAAGTAATTATTCACCCACGTGGTTCGCTAGAGTCCTAAAGCCCTAGATTGACTTGTTATCCCCGGTACTCCTTCGCCCTGGGTACTCCCTTGTAGCCGTCGGCGCTCTTTGTTATTTCTCTAGTTGCATATTATCCGCGCAGGTATCTTGTGCCCAAGCATCGTGGACGCGGTGTCGTTGGTGGAGAAAATCAGGCTCCAAGTTCGTGCGGGTGTGAATGAGTCCCTCTGATATCTGCTTTAAGAAAGGTGTCGTGCTGGCCCCCTCTGTGGCTGAGGCTCTCACTGATCAATGTGCGTGTATTCGGCTCATAAACCCACCGAGGTAAGTGGAGCAGCAATGCCTGTCGCGTACCTGGAATAGATATCTATTCACCGCTTCACCCGTGCCCCTGCGGCGGTTTTTGGGTTTTCTTACCCTGATTTGGGGTAATTTAATGCGGCTGACAGGTTTCTCCAAGGGTTTTCTCAGGTTCGCACACAAGTAGTGCTATATTCACTATGACTAAACAGTGTTTAGGCGACGACTTATCTACACTCTCCCCGAAGCCGAAAGGTACCATCGTGAAGCTTAATCAAAAGGTTATCCGTGCAGCTATTGCTGGCGCAACCTCTATTGCTATGATCACCTGCGCCACCCCTGCCGTGCATGCCCAAACCACCTCCTCGCTCGCAGCCGATTCAGCTCTTAGCATTATTCTCTATATTTTCAGCTCCGTAGTAGGATTCGGTCTCTTCTACGCCTTCTGGGGTTCCGTCTTCAACTTCGCATTAGCCCAAGGCTGGGTTCACGGGCAGCAGCCAGCCCCAGGTCTCCCTACCTTCCGCTAAATCGCGAGATTACGTGTTATAAAGGGCTTGGTCTAAGCAATCCAAGCCCTTTTTTGCTACCACACCCTCGGTGATCGAAAGCGTCGCTCTCTAGACGTGAGTGGATCGATAAAACGCAACTCCCGGGCCGTTAGATGCATAGGGACGGAGAAATCTTCCTCATCCTCGGGCAGAACCGTTGGGTACGCTGGATCGCCTAGAATAGGAATACCCGCCGCCAGCATCTGTAAACGCAGTTGATGGGTCTTTCCCGTCTGGGGACGCAATTCATAGATGGCCTGGGGAGCCAAAGTAGCTCCATGTATTTTCTTTAATTCAGCCATTCGCGCTTTATCGCACGGGGTCACAGACGAGACGGTGGTGAAGGAATTAGGCTCACCATCGAGAATGCGTCCCTGCACTATTCCGGGTGTCTTTTCCAAGTGGTGGGCCCACTGGGCGCCCGGGGGAATCTCGGTATACTCGGCCGTCGCCTCGTAAATCTTAGTGGCCGCACGGGTAGCAAAAAGGTTTTGATACGGAAAGCGCATCTCCTTCTTCTTAGTAAAAATCAGTACTCCACTTGTGTGCCGATCGAGGCGGTGAGCTGGAGCGAGATCGGGATTGCCGCAGCGGCGACGGAGTTTAACTGTTGCCGACTGGCTGATGTGACGCCCCCGTGGCATCGTAGATAAAAATGGGGGCTTATCCACGACGAGCAGATTTTCATCTTCGTCGATAATGTTGATCTCATAAGGAATCTCTTTTTCCTCTGCAGGCATGCGGTAGAACCAAATATCCTCACCAGCTTTAAGCGTGGACGACGCCGAAAGCTCTCGATCTCGAGGCCACAGACCGAGGCGAATATTCCCGCTCTGGAATTCTTTGAGTAGGTTCTCGCGGGTATCTTCCGGGTGTCGGTACCGTTGCGTGCTCTTAAGATGCCATACAAAATCGAAGGCGGTCATGCCGTTGGCGCTATCTGGTACGCGGGCGCGGGACGGATTGAGCCCATCGCGGATCTCTAAAGGGGGACGAGGCCTTTGTGCCCGAGGGCGCCTGATTGACTCCATAATATTCCATGCTACAAAGCAAGAAGGCTCAGCGGGAAAATTGGAGACCATCTCTTGGCTCGCGGTATCCTATCCATCGTGGCGTAACGTCGTTGACCCACGCCCGATAGTTTTATTGTCAGGACTATGTGAGGAGATTTTTTATGGATATGAACGCGCTCTTGGAACCATTGATGAAATTTCTAGCTACCGATATAGGCAAGATCATAGAGACGATTGTGAAAGTCTTCTATGCGGTCTTCTATCCGGCTAATGCCCCAGCGGCAACATTGGACAAAATTGATGCTGTGACCGACGCTGCCTCCACTCTCATCGATTCTGTGCGCCGCTAAAGTAGTGGCTGGGCTCACAACTGAAGGCTAGGTGTGACGAGTACACTGGAGTGTAGAAATAAGGAAACAATAAGAGCTTTGTTGTTTCAACCCAGTGCACATAGGAGAAGCGCCCCATGTCCCGAGAAAATATTGTTGTCGTCGCCGTTGATGGCTCCCCAGCCGCTGATAATGCGGTGCGCTGGGCGGCTAATACTGCTCACAAGCGGGGGGTAGCGCTGAAAATTGCAGCGAGCTACACCATGCCGCAGTTTTTGTACTCCGACGGTATCATGCCCCCACAGGAGCTCTACGATGATCTCCAACAAGAGACCATGGAGATCATCGAGCGGGCAAAATCCATAGCTTTAGAGGTCGCACCGGATCTCCATATAGGGTACACCCTCGCGGAGGGTACCCCCATCGATATGCTGCTTGAACTCAGTGAAACCGTGACCATGATCGTGATGGGTTCACGTGGTCTTGGCGGCCTGTCGGGGATGGTAATGGGATCAGTGTCGGCAGCCGTCGTTTCTCATGCGCATTGCCCCGTCGTCGTCGTCCGTGAAGACAACGAAGTTAATGAAACAACCAAATACGGGCCGATCGTCGTGGGCGTCGATGGTTCAGATGTCTCTCAAAAAGCCGTTGAATTCGCCTTCCGTGAAGCTGCAGCCCGGGGAACGCGCATTATCGCCGTGCATACGTGGATGGATATGCAGGTCCAGGCCTCACTCGCTGGTTTGGCTGCGGCGCAGCGCGAGTGGGCGACGGTCGAGGAACGCCAGATCCAAGAAGTACAGTCAGATCTGGAGCCATTCTTAAGCACATATCCCGATGTGGCTGTGGAGATGGTCATTACTCGCGATCGCCCAGTAAGGGCGTTGGTTGACTCAGCCGAGAATGCGCAATTGCTCGTCGTAGGCTCACATGGGCGCGGTGGTTTCCGGGGCATGTTACTGGGCTCTACCTCTCGGGCGCTTTTGCAAAGTTCGCCCTGCCCCATGGTCGTTGTGCGCCCGGCGAGCTCCTAGGTTTTCGTTATCGGATCGTTGTCGTTTTTCTGCAGATTCCCCGCTATAGTGGTAAGAGGAGATTATAAGAAAAAGCTAAGAGATATCTGCGCTTTGCTCCGAATTTACGATCATATATAACCTATAAGGAGATTTATTCATGCTTGGCCTCGGTTTCTTCGGCTGGATCATCATTGGCGGACTAGCTGGCTGGATCGCTTCGAAAGTAAAGGGTACTGATGCTAGCCAAGGTGTTGGCCTCAATATCGTTGTTGGTGTCGTTGGCGGCCTCCTAGGTGGTTGGATCTTGCAGCTGTTCAACTTCGATGTATCCGGTGGCGGCCTCATCTTTAGCTTTGTAACCTGCCTTCTGGGTGCTGTTATCCTGCTCAGCATCCTGCAGTTAATCATGAAGAACAAATAAAGTTCTGCAAAATAAGCGGCACTCCCTTACTGGGAGTGCCGCTTTTTTGCTGCGCGAAAGAAATAGGCTTTCTATACTTAATAGACTAGTCTGTTCATTGAAAGAATCCAGATCGTCACAGAAGGAGTGTCATGGCTGCAGGGAAGAAGCAGGTCTCATCGACTGCGAAGGATCGACGCAGTCAGCGCCCCACCCCGCGGCAACGCCTCCTCGAGAGCGCCCGATCACTTTTTACCACTGAAGGCATCAGGGTTATCGGTATCGACCGTGTGCTGCGTGAAGCAGATGTGGCTAAAGCCTCGCTTTACTCACTATTCGGATCCAAAGATAATCTCGTGATCGCATATCTAAAATCCCTCGATAAAGATTATCGCGAAGAGATGACTTCCTATCTAGCGGTTTATGACCTCCTCGACCGCAAAATACTTACCTTCTTTGATCAAGCCATCGATGGAGCAGAGGCGAATGAGTTCCGAGGTTCTCATTTTCATAACGCTGCCACCGAATTTCCGCGTCCTGATACTGAGGCCGAGCACGGCATCATCGAGGCGGTACGAGATCACTTCCAGTGGCGCGAGCAAACGCTGACGAGTCTTCTCAACTCCATGAACGGCTATCCCAGCAATAGCCAAGCCCAGCAGTTACTTCTGCTTCTCGACGGCGGATTGCAGGCCGCGCGGATTAGTCGCAGTACGGAGCCTTTATATCGTGCCCGTGAGGTAGCAGTGCAGTTACTTAGTGCTCCTCCTGCTGATTACGCAATCTAGCTTCCCGGCGTGCCTGGATGCGTTTGGTCTTCAGTTCTTTCCGCTTCAGCTTCCTCTCTTTGCGCGCAGCTTTTTGTTCGCGGAAATAATTATTCGCTTGGCTGAGAGCCTCAGCGTGTCTGGTGTATTTCCACGGTGCCACGATGAAGCCAACTAATGCTAATCTTCTTCTCCAGCGCATCCGGCGGCGGATACGCTGTCGTTCTAAACGTTCTTCCCTCTTAGTGTACTGATGCTGCTTAACGTCTTCTCCATAAGGCATGACCCGATAGAGGATGAGGTAGATGGTGGCATTTTGAACGAGGGTCCATAGGTTATTAGCACCCCAGTACATAGCGATAGCGGCCGGGATCGGGCCCGTGACCCCTGCCTGCAAGAGTAGCAGCGGAACCAGCGGAATAGCCCAGGCCATCCACTTTAGTAAAACCTCAGCCACCCGTGACTCATGATCCATGGCAAAGCGGTTGCGCACAGTGGAAATCGTGAGGTTGATGGAGGTAATGATACCGGCGACTAAGATGAGTGGCACGTTGAATTGGATCACCGCCTCGTATGTTGTCTCTAGTCTTTGTAATTGTTCTGGAGACATCGATATATAAGCAGGCAGCGCCACATCTCCGTAGCGGGCACTCAAAAAACTGGAAACATCATTACTCGTTAGCCATCCAATGGGCTGATGAAGCTGGGAGTCCAGCCCCTCCTTGGGTCGCGCCATTCTGAGGAGTACCTGGTAAAGGCCAATGAAGAAGGGAATCTGAATAAGCGGTGGGATGCAACCAGCGGCGTTCGTATATCCTAGCTCCTTCTGGATTTCCCTTTCGCGCCGTGCCATTTCTTTGAGTTTGGCGGGGTCCACTTCATCCTCGTATTCGGCGTGCAAGGCGACGATACGCGGGCGCATAATCGTACTAATACGACCTGATTTAAGGATGAACCACTGGGTGGGGGCGATGAGAGCACGTACCACTACAATCAACCCAAAAATTGAGAATACCCAGGCTTGGGAGTCGGTGAAACCGACGACCGTGTGGAGGAAATAATGCCAAAATTTCATCACAGCGGAAACAGGGTAGATGAATATCTCAAGCAATTGGTTATCCTTATAGTAAAGCTTAAAAACCGTGAGCCTATCCTATGCCAGCGTAGTGGGCAATCGTGTCACACTGTTAGAATGAGTGCTTGATATGGGGCTCTGATTGGAAAACGAGGCTAGAGGATGACTCATGCACAGCGGCATCACCCACGGCTAACGGCTCTTGGGGTTATCGGTGAGCTCTTTCTGACGGTCGGTATCTTGATTCTCCTCTTCGCCGTTTATGAATCGTTTTGGACCAATATCGAATCAGCTAAACTCCAGGCTGAGGCTAATACTGAGTTAAACGATACCTGGAACTCAGCGGCCGAGAGGGTCAATCCGAGGCAAAAGCTCCGCCCCGAACTGGGTACCGCCTTCGCTAAAATGCATATCCCCAGTTTCGGCTCGGATTTTTCTTTTGCCATCATCGAAGGCACCGATGATGCCTCACTTCTTGCGGGTCCCGGCCATTATGCAGATACTCAGATGCCGGGTCAACCAGGCAATTTTGCGGTTGCGGGACACCGAGTGGGTAAGGGTGCGCCGTTTAACGATCTTGGGGCCCTGCGCAGTTGCGATGCCATTGTTATTGAGACAGCTGATGCGTGGAATACCTATCGCGTCGCCCCCATGGCAGCCGATCCGGATCAGCGTCGGCAGGAGGCCGCACACTGCTTGAACCCGGAGCAAGTCGACCGCCTAGCACAGGGCGATTACCAAGATCTTCGCGGTCGCTTCATTACTGTTCCTTCAGACGTATCCACTATCGGCGCTCGCCCTGGGATCATTGGGCAAGAAGCCACGTCAGACATGGAGCCGGTTCTCACTCTCACCACCTGCCACCCGCAATTTTCCAATGCTGAGCGCATGATTGTGCACGCTATGCTCGCAGATTCCCATCCGAAGGATGGCTCCTATATCCCGCCAATTCTGGAAGGACGGTAATCAATGTACGCGTTATTGTGGGAATTGTTGCCTGGGCCTCGGTGGTTCAAATTCTTTATAGTGCTGGCGTTGCTTATCGCGGTATTTTTCCTGCTCATGAATGTTGTCTTCCCATGGATCTCGAGCCAGCTCCCGTATAACGACGTCGCGGTTTAGAGTGCGAGTTGGCGGATGACCTCCTCAGCTATGAGTTCCGCCTTCACTGATTGCGGCTGATTGGTTCTCACTACAAGGGCGATGCTTCCTTTTTGTACTGCGTAGACGGCTCCTTCGGGGCCTCCTCCACGTCCACCCGACCATCCATCGGTAGTATCCACGGGCTCGGTGTCGGCGATCGGTGCGGCGATGTCAACCACCTCAATGGCTTGGTCTACGGTGGGCATATGCCGCACCACAATACTTGCCTGAGGTTCAGGTGGGTAGGACCAATACACACATGCTGGGGTGACAAATCGTGAATCCACCCCCATCGAGGTGACCTTTTGTCCATTGGTTCGTGCTAACCATTCAGTATCGAGATAGGGGCAGGGGTCCTGAGCTTCTCGAGGTACCTCAGGGTGAGCATCGGGGGCGAGACCGTCGCTAAGAAACTCACCAGGCATCTCATTCGGCATCTCGGCCGCTTGAGTTGATAACTGGGGTTCCCTAGCCGGTTGCGCGGTACAGGCTGTGAAGAATAATGCCGGAGCAAGCAGCGTTGCGAGCATTTTTGGGCCAGGTAAAGTCAAGTTCATGAAGCCTAGCTTAGAGCCCGCCCCGATACCTGCGAAAAAAACAGGGGATCTCACTAATATCCCTATCGGAGATGTGGCCACCTACGATTCTCAACCAGGTGCTGCCGCCTATCGACGTGCCATGACCGTGATCACCGCACTCTTGCTCGCCGTGGCCCTTGTCGGCGCGGCGAGACTTCATCGAGATGAGGCAGTTATCGCGGTGCTACTGTGCACGGCTTTTGGCTTTGCTTATGCACTATCCGTCACACGTGCTCATGACCGATTAAGGTGGAAACTGTTTTGGGTTAGCTTCCTTACACTCATCTGGGTAGTGATGCTGCCGGTCATTCCCGTCAGTGTATATCTGGTTTTTCCGCTTTTCTTCCTCTACCTACGGGTGCTGCCTGATTACCGGGGCATCATTGCCGTTATTGGGGCAACAGCGGTGGCAATTTTGAGTTATCGTGCCAATCTCACCTTCGGAGCTGTGATGGGCCCGGCGGTTTCAGCGCTAGTGGTCATAGGCATTCATTTGGCTTTTCAAGCTCTCTGGCGCGGTGCTCGGGAGCGTGAAGCTCTTATCGCTGAGCTCATGGCTACCCGTAATCAGTTGGCCGAAACGGAACGGGCGGCGGGTATCGCGGAGGAGCGTCAACGCATTGCGCACGAAATTCACGACACGTTGGCACAGGGACTTTCGAGTATTCAAATGCTCTTAAATGTGGCGGAGCGAGAGGTCAAGCGTTCGTCGATCAGCCAGCACGAGCAATTAAAGCCCTTAGAATATATGCGCTTGGCGCGGCAGACCGCTGCCGATAACCTCCAAGAGGCTAGGGCTATGATCGCTGCCCTTCAGCCGGCTGCACTGAGTAAAACATCTCTTGAAGGGGCACTTAACCGAGTGGCGGAAGCGTTTGTGGGACCAGAATTTTCTATCCATATTGATGGCGAGGAGCGGCAATTACCCATGAAGGTGGAGGCGGCACTCTTGCGGATCGCGCAGGGGGCAATGGGCAATGTGGCCAAGCATGCTCACGCCACGCGATGCGCGGTGACATTAAGCTATTCCGAGGAGGAAGTGCGCCTTGATATTGTCGATGATGGCAGCGGATTTGATCCCAATGAGCTGGCTGATAGGCCTGTGGGACTCGGTCATATTGGAGTCAATGCGATGCGCCAGCGCGCTAAGGAGCTCGGAGGTTCGGTGAGCGTGGAGTCGGCACCTGGCCGCGGAACGGCGGTCAGCGTGGGGATACCGGTGAGCTAGGCTAAGATTTTTAAATCTTCTATACTAAAGGTTACCTGTCTTCTTCTTCGAAAGGCTTCAATATGATTCGCGTTCTCCTTGCCGACGATCACGAAATAGTGCGCCTCGGTCTGCGAGCCGTCTTAGAAGGAGCCGACGATATCGAAGTGATCGGTGAGGTGGCCACAGCGGAGGCTGCCATTGCTGCCGCGCAGGCTGGCGGTATCGATGTGATTCTGATGGATTTACGCTTCGGAGCTGGTGTGGAAGGTACTCGGCTGGCAACGGGCGCCGATGCGGCCGCAGAAATCAAACGCACAATGAAGAACCCGCCACACGTATTGGTAGTAACTAATTATGATACCGACGCCGATATCTTAGGTGCCATTGAAGCGGGAGCCTTAGGCTACCTCTTAAAAGATGCCCCGCCTGAGGAATTAATCGCCGCCGTACGTTCCGCAGCAGAGGGGGATTCCACTCTTTCGCCAACGGTGGCCAATCGCCTGATGACACGAGTACGTACTCCTCGCACATCGCTGACTCCACGCGAACTGGAAGTGCTGAAATTAGTAGCTTCTGGATCCTCTAACCGCGATATTGGGCAAATCCTCTTGCTCTCGGAGGCCACGGTCAAGAGCCATCTTGTGCATATCTATGACAAATTAGGAGTGCGTTCTCGCACCTCTGCAGTAGCAGCTGCTCGTGAACAAGGCGTGCTATGAGGGGCGTATAATTCGCGCGATATCTGTCTGGGATATGGGTGCGAAGTCGGGGCAGGCTTCTACGCACACGCATATTTGGAGAGTTCCTTGAGCTGAGTAGCTTAGCTGCTCGGTGGCATGTGTATGGCCGTGGATAAGGGGTGTGCCTAGATCCTTTAGTCGCCACTGATTGAGCCGATCGGACTCTCGGCTATCAGCATCGTAGGGGAAGTGAGACAGCAGTACTGGCTGCTTCGCGATGCTCACGAGATTGCTGGTGTGAATGCTGTCGTAGACGTTGGTAAACCGTCGTTGTTCTCGGATTGAGTGCGGGCGCATAGGATGAGCGCTATCGTGATTGCCGAGCACACCGTGAAGATGGACGAGTGTTTGCTTTTTGTGCAGCATGGTATTGCGGAAGTGAGCTAGAGTTTCGAGGGCTCTATCTTCCGCAGACATGGGGCCACAGGAATGATCGCCCAAAATCCACATATTTATCTCGCGATTCGCGGGAAGTGCGGTAATCCATGCGGTGATCAGTTGCTCGTCGTGCAGGTGGGGGCTGGCAAAGCCTCGTAGCTCAGAGACGAGACTGTGACCGAAGTGGGGATCGGAGATAAAGAAGTTCTGCATATGGTGTGCTCACAGAAAAGAGCTTAAACTCCCCCGTGGGCTGCGAGATAATCGGAGATGATCTCCTGGGAGATCTTGCCCCGCTCAGCAACGTGCAGGCCGCGGGCCTGAGCCCACTCGCGAACCTTCTTGGCGTCGTATTTCGCTGTTGCGCCAGCGGGGGAACTATCTTTGCGTGCTTTAGGAATGAAGTCTGCAATACATTGCTCAAAGAGCTCGCGGTTCTTCTTAGACACGTCCATTACGTAGCTAGATCCGTCCACGCTGAAGCGAATGACATGCACTTCATTTTCGCTAAGAATCGAGCCATCGAAGTCGTCAGTTATTTGAGTAATCTCTCGGCGCGCCATGATTTCTCCTTCATAGAAAGCTGTCTAGAGCATTAGAATAAATATTTTTAATGACCACAATTACCAGTATGCCCTTGCCATTAAGAAGACAATGAACTACCCAATGAAGGTATTAACTGTAGGCCTTAAATATTTAACTATCACATGTTATATCTCTCTACGCCAACTCTAGCCGAACTTAATCATGCGGGTGGTATTCGAGAACCTACGGTTTCGATCATTGACACATGCTCTATAATCTGGCGGCTATCAGCAGTAAAAGATTAACCCGCACATATATAAGAAATAGCGCTCACCATAGCCTCTTAAAATCCCTAAAATTTAACAGTTTATCAATACTCCCACTAAAGACCCTGCTCGATGGTGGAGAAAACTAGGAAGTAGTATTGATAGTAAAATAAAATTCCCCTCAACCCGGCGGTATGTGACCGATAAGTTAAGGGGATTTGAAGCTCGACGTGGTGCTAAACGATATTCTTTAAAAGTTCTTTATTGACTTTGTCAATATCGTTTTCAATAGAGCGGTGGGCTCGTGAGCGCGGCTCGGGAGTCATCAACTCGGCATTATGAACTGCCGCATTGAGCTCATCCAAGCGCTCGTTAATATCGTGCTGCAAGCCTGCCGGGATCTTGAACTGCTCAGCAGCTTTACGAACTTGAGCAATCTTCGCACGTAGTTCAGCACCGTGCCCGGAGAATTCCGCGAGATCTTCGACTTTTACACCCAGTTGGCGAGCGCGATTCTCGGAACTCTTGTCCCGCAATGCTACGATCCCACGGTAGATAACCGGCAAAGCAAAGGGGGCAAGCGCCCGCAATGCGGTGGCGTAGCGGAGTACCTTCTTGGCATTGAAGCGTCCCTCTTTAAGCTGGTCGAGCTTGAGCTTCGCCATCTTCTCATGATGCTTATCGCGCTTTTTTAAGGTCTTCTGCTCCATTTTGAGCAGGTTCTTCTCCTCGCGCGCAAGACGCTTGTGGAGACGCTTCTTCATCTTCGCAGAGGTCTTGACCTCGGCGCGAGCGCGCGCCTTGGCTACCTTGAGTTCAGCCTTGCGCTGTGCACGTTTTTTGAACAGGGATCTGAATAAGCCCATCGGTAATCCTTTAAATCCTCAGTGATTCTTAAAAATTCTTGTCGATTCCACACTACCTTGCTTCCTGCCTTAGGCTAGTTTAATTGTGGAGATTGCAGCGAATAAGCCCCTCTGGCGCCCCCATGATCTAGTGGGTTGCCGCTATCGGCGACGCCAAAAAACCTCCCACCCCGATTGGGAAGCCACCGCGGCTGCGAAGGCGCGAGCACAGCGTCTGGACTATGCCAGAGCCGACGTACTCGCGCTACTGCCTACCCGCCCTCAGATTGCTGATAATAAATACTTCACCCGCATCGACCTCGTAGCCGATGAAGAGACCCGCTGGTTTTCAACCCTCGAGGCCCTCGCCTCTCAGGCGACCCTCATCACCGGTGCCTATCTCACCACCGTAGTGGCGGGCAGGGAATTTGGAGTGGAAGTCGATGCCCTCGTGCGCCATGGCGATGCCTATATGCCATTGATTGTGAGTAATCACCGCGTTGCTCGCAAGGCACATAATAAACTCGTCAAAACAATTGACACCCGCCGAATTGGGTTGGGTCTTCCCCATACACAAGCGTATAAATTAAAGCCGCATTCAACGGACTCCTACCAATTAGCGCTGGCTGCACGGGCTCTTGATGATCTCGGACTCGATATCGCCCGCGGTATCATCATCGGTCAGAACCGCACCTTAGGTTTTATTGTGAATACCGAGCTGTTCCAGCAAGGCCTCGACCACGCTCTCGCC
This sequence comes from Corynebacterium sp. ES2715-CONJ3, assembly GCF_024814365.1. Taxonomy (NCBI): domain Bacteria; kingdom Bacillati; phylum Actinomycetota; class Actinomycetes; order Mycobacteriales; family Corynebacteriaceae; genus Corynebacterium; species Corynebacterium sp. ES2715-CONJ3. The sequence goes on along the minus strand of NZ_JANUXS010000009.1, from coordinate 7,639 downwards.
CAACCGATACCACAATCGGCGCATCGCGTTAAGGAATGTGGCGGATGTCGTTTCTGGCGGCTATGCCATACAGAATTAACGCACCGAGACGATATCTCACTAGTGTTCTCTGGCGATAAAGGACGCCGCTTTAAAGAAGCAGGTATCACCACGGTCACCGGACTCATTAACGCCCAGCCAACAAGCGTGGATGGGCAAATCGCTCAGTGCTGGCAGCGCGGTGAAGCTCTGATGAAAAAAGTGCCTGTCACATCTGCACCGCGTTTCGACGTTGAGATAGACATCGACGTCGAAGCGTACCTCGATCAGGGAGCATATCTCTGGGGTGCGTTCGACGGTGATGAATACCGCCCCTTTGTCACGTGGGAAGACCTCGGAGGGGTAGCAGAGGCCAAAAATTTTGCTCATTTCTGGCAATGGTTACAAGGCAGGCGTGAGCACGCTCATTCGCAAGGCTTAAGTGTTGGGGTATTCTGCTATTCCCAACACGGTGAAAATCACTGGCTGCGCTCCAGTGCTGCACGCTTCTATCCCGCTTATCATAAGGAAATCCCCGGGCTCCCTAGCCCAGCGGAAGTTGAGGCTTTTATCGATTCCCACGAATGGATCGACATCTTTGCCCTCGTCCGAGCCCAATTCGAGGGAACCGCAGGGCTCGGACTCAAAGTGGTGGCACCAATAACTGGCTACCACTGGCAGGTACCAGATCTTGATGGGGAGGGTTCAGTCAACCTTTACCTTGAGGCTATAGGAGTCGCTGCCTTAGCGCCCGCTTCTGATACTGCTAAGGCCGCACTGCTGAGTTATAACGGCGACGATTGTCGAGCCACCGCCGCAGTGCGTGAATTCCTCCACCGCGGCGCGCCGGGTATTCCTGGGCTCGACACCTCATACACGTAACGAAAAGAGCCTATAACCCAGGCACTTGTTCAAGGGGGAAGCATAGCCCAGAAAAGAGGCTTTATAACCAGGACGAGAGAACCGTAGCGCGTGAGTAGAAAAACCTTGTTCCCCCTAGGTGTTAAGGCGGCCAGAAGGTAACGACTATGCGCGAGGAGAACCATATCTCGCTCTTCATTGTTGAAGGGAGGAAACGCTAAGTGGTGGCGTCACGTGTAGTTCGTGGATCAACTAAAATTTTTAGAACCTGGAAGGGCTGACAGGTGGACAATGCGCTTAATTCTCTCACGAGATTTTAAGCATCCGCACAAGAAAGCCCCGTAAGATACTAATGCCCCCTCGTGCACCACTAAAAGAGCACAAGCGTATGTCTGTATATGTAGTCGTGATTAAGCTTCAATAGCGCAGGCAACTCCCGTGGAGTGGTGCGGGCAATATCCCGCAGGATTCTTCGCTAGATACTGTTGGTGCTCATCTTCAGCCAGATAGAAAGTTGCGGCGGGAGTGTCCGATAAGAGAAGGATTTCGGTGGTTACTTCCCCATAGCCTGCGGCGCGCAACCTTGGGGCATAGCGTGACACAATTTCCTCCGCCCGCGCAGCTTGCTCGGGTGTCCGGGTGTAGATTGCTGACCGATATTGGGTGCCCACGTCATTTCCCTGCCGGAATCCTTGGGTAGGGTCGTGAGCTTCCAATGCGATGGCAATCAGCTGCTCGAAACTTATCATCGTTGGGTCAAAAACGACTTGCACGACTTCAGTATGATTCGTCCGACCAGAACAAACCTCACGGTACGTTGGATTAGCGGTTACGCCTCCAGCGTAACCCACCGCGGTGGATACCACCCCAGGGGTTTCCCACATCAGCTTTTCCGCTCCCCAGAAACAGCCTAGAGCAACGTAAACCACATCATGATTCTTATCCTGTGGGCCCGTGATGGGGGTATGAAGTACGTAGTGTGGCTGAGGATTTTCCAAAACTCGGTGTTGCCCACCATTCAATGCTTCTTCAACGGGTACAAGCGCCGTTGGTTTACCGAAAAGGAAACCCATTTCTTTCTCAGCTCCATCTTTTTTTAAAGGACCATAATTAACGCCGACCGAACAGAGGTCGTCCTAGTTCTTAATCACCTATCTTAGCTGTGCCCTCCAAAACAACATCGATCCACCCGCGTTGGATCAAAATATTAGATTAGTGTACCCTTAAAAGGGCTGTTGAGGCGACCGAAAATTTCAAGGCTATTGCGCAAAGTTCAATCTTGCCTATCATTGGTATTAAGAGTAGCGAAGCTCACACTAACGCTTCGCTACATACCATTTGAAAGGAAACCACCATGACCAAGTACACCCTTCCTGAGCTCGACTACGCATACGATGCCCTCGAGCCCCATATCAGTGCTGAGATAATGGAACTCCATCACTCAAAGCATCATGCTGGTTATGTTGCTGGTGCTAACGCCGCACTCGAGAAGATGGCAGCAGCTCGTGAAAATGGCGCGATTGACGGCGTGGTTACCGGACTGTCGAAGGATCTCGCTTTCCACCTCGGTGGACACACCAACCACTGCTTATTCTGGAAGAACCTGTCTCCTCAGGGTGGTGGACAGCCATCAGGTAAGCTTGCTGAGCTCATCGACCGTGATTTCGGTTCGTTTGAGAAATTCCAATCCCACTTCAACGCCGTGGCCTTGGGCATTCAGGGTTCCGGATGGGCTGTGCTTGCCTATGACCAAATCGGCGACCGCCTCATTGTTGAGCAGATCGAGGATCATCAGAATAACTACCCCCACCAAGCTGTCCCGCTCCTCCTTCTTGATATGTGGGAACATGCTTTCTACCTCCAGTACAAGAATGTAAAAGCCGATTATGTAATGGCCGCGTGGAATGTTTACAACTGGAAGGAAATCGAGGCGCGGCTAAAAGAGACACTAGTTCAATAAGCCGAGTCAGTACCTCCCCCATAACAGAGGTTGGCGGAACCTGAATGACGTAGTGGTCGGTAGTGGAAAATGTTCCACCACTAAACACCGAAAGTCTAATGTGCTGATGCGACATGACAAGAAACAATGCTATTACGGTTGCGCTCCCAATGTGCCACTACCCCCGACGATAGTAAGCTACCACTCACTCAATCCTGAGTGAATCCCAAACGAACCTCCTGGTTAGAGTGGGTGTACGAGAACTAGTTGCCGACAAATGACCGTCTTTCCCATGTTCTCCCTAGTTACTTCGGGTCTCAAGGTTGTTATAGAGCCTTGCTTTCGGGCTAACTCCGCCAACACCACCCACCTTTGATGGTGGGTCAAGCGTACGAACCTTCTGGCACCTGCCAGCCAGCTGCTATATTTCGTCAAAATTCAAAATAAGGTCTTGCTTGCGTCCATGGCATCGAGGAGCACTTTGCCTTCTTAGTGGCAGATCTTAACCAGGCGAATGAGTAACACAGCGAAATCTAGCACATACACTCGTGATAATGTTGGAACCTTAAGGCTACAGCCACGAGCGCCCCGCCGATCTAAAACTATCGACTACTTCTGGCTGCTGGACGACGCAGTGTTCCTGGAGCACTTTGCTCGAAGGATGATGGAACGAGACTAATGCTCTTGAATACCGAGAAAATCCTCTAACCACCGCTTATCCCTCGGCTATTAGTCAACCAGGTCAAGCGGTCACCACAGGGGTGCGTTTCTACTGTCGCTTGAAAAGCTGAGGATGGATTCGCCAATTTTTAGCAAGCTCGCTTATTACCCCGTATTTAGGGGTCAGCTGAAAGTTTCATGATAGAAAGCTGAGAACTATTATGTTAGAGTAACTCCCTGTGTATCCAAGCTGCAACGTCATCTGCTTCCAGGTAGAAGAGCCTGGGATGATAGACGCCCGTTGGGTCAGAGGTACACGGGCAGTTGGTACGTAAATAGACTAGAAAATTAACGGCTGACTGTTTGTGAGGGGCGGTTGAGACGTCTTATCGCTCTCATGATGATTGGATTTCAAAAAATGAATCCAGAACGAAAGGAACACTAGAGTGTCGCGAAGTTTTCAGAGCTCGAAGGGAAGGGTCTGGGTTCCCGCTTGGCGCAAAGCCATAGCAGGAATTGGAACAGCATCCATCTTTACTGCTGGTATGTTGGTTCCTTCCACCGCAAGTGCGCAGGAAACCCCAAGCCAACCTAATTCATCTAACCTCACCTGGGCAGGTCAGGAAGTTATTGAATCGCAACCTGCACAACCAGGAGACCGTCATACGGTATCTGGATACGTCTATGAAGAGGGAAGCCAGGCCCACGTCGGGACTACCGGCGTCTACGACGCCACTGCCTATGGCATCGCTCGGATTAAGAAGGACCAACCCCTTGCCGGAGCTAAAGTCTACGTCCAGTGGTTTGAAGACGGCATAGCTTCTCCTATCTACATGAGCGAATCAGACAGCAATGGTCGCTTCACAGTTAAGTTGAAATCTTTTGTAGCTCGCGGTAAGGAGCGCGTCTTTGACGCGAACCCGCTGAATGGTATCGGCGAAGGTGACGGCGAGAAAATCAAGATCTGGGCCGAGGCTCCTAACAAAAATCTCCAGTATTTCTGGGGTTATGCCAACTCCCTACGCCCGTATGGGTACAATCACGACAGTGCCAGTGGTGGCATTAAATGGCGCCCAGCTCTTGGAAATTACGTAGACGGCGCCTACATCTTCTTCTCTCCAAAGGTCAAGGACAGTGACAAAACACTGATCCACAAACCGCGGGAGCAATGGGTTGATAACTCCAGCCGCCGTGACCCTAAGGGATACGGACAGATCACTGGTCGTGTCTTCTGGGAAAATGGTGGCAACCTCGACGGAAAGATCAACTGGGATCAGTTTATTAAATATCATAAAGGGTACGACCGTGCTGTTCCGAACCAGAAGGTTATCGCTTCATACCTCACTGATAGTGCCATTGAGAAAATCATGGAACACTTCAACGAAGTGCAGCCCGTCGACTTCCCTTCGTCTAAGAACTTCCGAGATGATAACTGGAGCGTAGAGTACGAAGAAAAGCTTCAGAACTGGATTAAGAGTCAGATCCAGCAGCACCCAGAGTGGATCGCAGAAACTGCTATGGGAGTCGCTGGTCTCGATGGTAAATACGTGATCCAATTTAACGGCCTGTACGGAGCGTTCCCCAACGACTGCGGTAAAGTTCCTGCAAACAAGTGTGATACTGTTGCAGCGTCACCTGCCGATGGAGGTTGGGACCAAGATGGCTTCATAGTCGGTACGGACGAGAACTCCAAACATATTAACTGGGAGTGGATGAATGTCTCCCTCGTCAACGAAGAAGCTAACGGTGATTACTCCCTCGGCTCCATCGACGGCGTAGGTTACGTAGACCCGTCCCTGGGCGGGCGTTGGGCCGGCCGCTACGGCTACCCCTTCCGAAACACTTACAAGCAATCCGAAAAGTCTTATAATGGCGGTTGGAGTGCGGCCAACTATATGTCCGCGAATTCGGGCGATGCTCGATTCTGGAAGAATTACAATTTCGGATGGACTTTGGCCAAGGCCAACTTCGGGGTGAAGAATTACAATACGACGAACAGGCCCGCTGCAGCTGGTTTCAAGGTCGACACTTTCGGAACTGGGTTCGTTCCAGATCGAAATGCTTCCTACACGATCACGTGGGAAGCGTATGACTACCAAGGTAATCCTGTCGACCTTGGCAGCGACTGGAAATGCACCGAAGTTAAGGTGGCGGATGACTCTACCCTCCCATCGTGCCCTATTGAGGTGCCTGTAGATACAGCCGATGAGACACTGTATACCGCCAAGCTGTATCCCGAGTCTGATGAGGGACCTGAGAAAGTCAAAAAGCCGGAGGAATTTAAAAACTCGATCATAGCTCTTGGGTCATTCGTAGTTCGCACTCCAATCTACATCTCGAACTACGACGACGTAAATGTTAATCTCTTCAAAGGTAAGACTGCTACCGAGGTCAATGTAATAGAGGGTCTGCCAAAGGGCCTAAAAGTAGACTCCAACGGCATCATGACAGGCAAAGCTGAGGAATCAGGTGTTAAGGAGTTAAAAGTTGAGGCGAAGCTCGATGGAGTGGCCTCCGAAGTGGTTCTACTAGTCTTTACCACCGACATACCCGTTGAAGACGCAATTGTAGGCCGCTATTATAAGCAAGTTATAGAGCCTACAGGGTTCCCTAAGCCCGGCGATCTTAAAAACGAGGGTGGCGCGCCAAATATCGACACCTCTCTCGGGTATCGAGTTACCGAGATCGTCAGCGTAGAAGGCCTACCAGAAGGTCTAGAGTTTTCAACAACTGAGCCTGCTGATGCTCCAGGCTCGATGACCCCTGTTCGGACTGCCGGCAGTGATAAGGTTAAGGGTTGGATTTATGGAACCCCACGCAAAAAGGCTAGCCACTCCGAAGATGACCCCAATGTCACTGTTACCTACAAGGTACAGGCTTCAAACGCTATTCAAGCTTTAGAACCAGTAACGGTAACTGACAAGATCGCACTATCGGTGCTACAGGTGCTGGTCACTTATCCAGAGAAGGCCGTTGACGCTGGAGCGTCCGAAGGTGTTTCAGATACCCCCGTGTTCTTGGACCAAAACGATCAGCCAATGCCAAAGCCCGATTCGGCCACCTTCAAGATTAATGAGGCCGAGTTGCCTGACGGCATTACCAGCGATCAGGTCAGTGTGGACGAAAATGGTGTGGTAACGATCCTATTCAAGGACGGTGCCCCTGCCGATAAGAGTTACTCGATTCCCGTGCTGGTTGGCGGTTTGCTTACAAACCCAGACGAAACTGTGGATGCCGTTGCCGTCTTCAAGGTCAATTCTGCCGTCGATAGCGACGGTGATAAGGTTCCGGATTCTCGCGACAAGTGCCCGAACACCCCAGCCGAGGACAAGGACAAGGTTGACGATCTAGGCTGCACCAGCGCTCAGCGCTACGAGCCGAAGTACGATACCACCGAGGTTGAAGTTGGTGGCGACGCTACATCCGAGAGTCCAACGTTCGACGACTTGACTACGCCAGAAGACGACATGCTTTCCGTCGATGATCTCAACGGTCGAGATGTTAAGCCTAGCTTCGAGATCAGTGATCCTGAGTCAACTATCGATTCGGCCAGCGGCAAGATTACGGTAAAGAATCTCCAATCTGACAAGGATGTGGATGTCAAAGTATCGTTCAAGAATGACGGTAGCGAGCGCAAGGATGAGGTGAAGGCTCCCTTCAAGGTCAAGGCCTCTGATAGCACCGACACCCCAGAGAACGAGCTCTATAACCCCAACTACAACCGCTTGGTTATCCCTAAGGATAAAGTTGGTGAAGAGATCGAAAATCCAGTGGTGACCGACAAGCCACTTCCGTCTGACGCGACTTTCGATATCGCTAATAAAGCTGACATCCCAGCCGGCTACACCGTAGTTGTCGACGACGAGGGCACTGTTAAGGTGACTGCTCCTGCAGACGCCGAAAACAACGACACGTTCAATGTTGTTGTGGACGTGAACTATGGCGACGGCACTAAGGATACGGCTGAATTCCAGGTCATCGTAGGTTTGGACTCTGACGGAGACGGCCTTACCGACGAAGAAGAAAAGTCCGGCGAGAAGAACGATAAGTTCGGAAACCAGCCTACCGATCCAAACAACGCTGACTCGGATGGCGATGGAGTTAACGACGGCGACGAGATCAAGAACGGCACCGATCCTAACAATGCGGATACCGATGGTG
>NZ_JANUXS010000008.1:0-60832 GCF_024814365.1 Corynebacterium sp. ES2715-CONJ3 | reverse complement strand
CACAAACCATACAACCTAACACCACACAGCGTCAAATCGCACCAAGCTCATGCACCACCACGACCAACCCTGGCCGCAACGACCCACATAAAACTACACACCCCACACCAAACACACAAATCCCCAGAACAACACATAAAAATCCGCTATCAGGTTGGCCCGATAGCGGATATCAATTTAGGAGTCGATTACGACCCCTGCAAAGGTCTTCTTCCCTTTTCTTAAGACCAGCCACTTACCGTGGAGCAGATCGCTCGGGTGGGGTTCCCAATCTTCCTCGAGAATGCGGGAGTTATTGACATATGCCCCGCCCTCCTTAATGGTGCGCCGCGCTGCCCCCTTAGAAGGTGTCAGACCTGTTGCTACCAAGAGATCTGCGATTGTTCTTGGTTGTCCGGCTGTAATATGCGCGATACAGGTTTCAGCTAGTGCTCCCTGCAAAGTCGACTCATCGAGGTCAGCTAAGTCAGCCTTACCAAAAAGTGCTTCCGCTGCTAGTTCAACAGCGGCCATCGCTTCTGCGCCATGCACGAGAGTTGTCAACTCTTGAGCCAGACGGCGCTGTGCTTCCCGCAGATGCGGACGTTGCTCTACAGCCTTTTCGAAATCCGCGATCTCCTCTTTGCTGAGGAATGTAAACCACCGAAGGTAATCAATGACCACAGAGTCACCCGCATTGAGGAAGTACTGGTACCACGCATAAGGACTCGTCTGCTGAGGATCGAGCCAGAGCTTTCCACCGCCGGTAGACTTACCAAATTTCTCACCACTGGCGTCGGTAACCAAGGGCACTGTGAGCGCGTGAACTTTTTGCTGGTTCATGCGCCTGTTGAGGTCAACGCCTGAAATAATATTTCCCCACTGATCGCCCCCACCAATTTGGAGCACACACTGATATTGCCTATTGAGGTAGACGAAATCATAGGACTGCAGCAGCATATAGGAGAATTCCGTATAGGATATACCATCGCCACTTAACCGACGCTTCACGGTTTCTCGGTCGAGCATCGTGTTGAGAGAGAAATTTTTACCTAAGTCGCGCAGGTAATCAATCAGGCTCATCGAGCCCAGCCAGTCCGCATTATTGACCATGACAGCGCGGTCATCTCCATAATCAATGAAGGAGCGGATCTGGTTCTTGATCGACTCTACGTTGGCATTCACCGCGTCATCAGAAAGCATGCTGCGCTCCCCCTGTTCACGCGGGTCGCCGATCATCCCAGTAGCGCCCCCAGCAAGAGTGAGTACGCGGTGGCCAGCTTGCTGGAAGCGTTTAAGCATAACAAGAGGTACGAGATGGCCGGCGTGCAACGAAGCCCCTGTGGGATCAAAGCCGCAGTAAAGAGTAATAGGTTTTTCACAGGCTTGACGTAGTTCTTCGAGATCGGTTGATTGGTTGATCAAGCCCCGCCACTGCAGCTCGTCGATAATATTCATATTCATCCTTTACTTAAGGTTGGGACCACTCAATAGCTTCGTGAGCCAGCATCACTGGAATGCCATCCTCTACTCGATAAGCTATAGATAAACGTGGATTGACCAGTACTTGTTCGTCTTCCACATATTCAAGTGGCCCTTTATCTTGAGGGCACACCAAAATTTCCAACAACCGAGGATCTATCGTCATAAACGCTCACTCTAGCAAATTTAGCGAGTCTTAATGTGGCCGGTTTCAGCCCACACGGTGAGTTCTGCGGCATGCTGCTCTACGCGTGCCAATTGTTCTACGACCCGAACAGCGCTCGTTCCGCCCTTGGTCGTGCGTGATGCCACTGAACCTTCCACGGTGAGAACCTCACGCACTTCAGGGGTGAGGCGGGGGTCAATCTCTTGAAATTCCGCATCAGTTAATTGGTCCAACCCCACGCCCCGCGACTCCGCGCGACGCACGCATAGCCCTGAAGCCTCGTGTGCTTGTCGGAAAGGTACGCCCTGACGCACCATCCACTCCGCCAGATCGGTAGCTAGAGTGTAGCCTTGCGGAGCGAGTTCGCGCATCCGTTCGGCATTGAAGACCAAGGTAGAGATTAAACCGGTCATTGCTGGTAGGAGGAGATGAAGCTGGGCGAAAGAGTCGACGAGCGGTTCTTTATCTTCTTGCAAATCGCGGTTATACGCCAAGGGCATAGCTTTTAGCGTGGCCATAAGTCCGGTGAGGTTGCCAATGAGACGTCCGGTCTTACCTCGAGCCAATTCCGCCACATCGGGGTTCTTCTTCTGCGGCATAATCGACGAACCTGTTGACCACGCATCAGCTAGGGTGACATAGGAGAACTCTGGGGTTGACCACGCAATAACCTCTTCTGCAAGGCGAGAGAGATCCACCGCAACCTGAGCGAGAACAAATGCAGCCTCACTTGCAAAGTCGCGGGAGCTCGTAGCGTCGAGGGAATTATCTGCTGCCTCATCGAAGCCGAGTTCTTGTGCAATGGCTTCTGGATCCAGCGCTAAGGATGATCCTGCTAAGGCACCCGAACCGTAGGGTGAGACAGCGAGACGCTTATCTAAGTCTCGTAAACGTTCGATATCGCGCAGTAACGGGTGGGCGTGAGCTAACAGCGCATGCGCTAATAAGATAGGTTGTGCTGCCTGGAAATGGGTCTTACCCGGCATAATAACCTCGGGGTGGGCCTTAGCTTGGCCAGTAAGTGCAGCAATCAGTTTTGTTATATCTAGGGCTATGTCACGAATGGCATCACGTACCCACATCCTGAAGAGGGTAGCTACCTGGTCGTTACGGGATCGTCCCGCACGCAGCCGCCCACCGACTTCTGGGCCTACAAGCTCTATGAGGCCGCGCTCGAGGGCACCGTGCACATCCTCATCTGTTGGCAGCGGCTGGAAGCTCCCATCTTGAACACGCTCGCCTAATAGCTCAAGTCCACTCAACATGGTCTCCAGATCAGAGTCGGTGAGTAGCTGAGCTTTGTGCAGAACTCTAGCGTGCGCTTGAGAAGCCAAGATATCATAAGGTGCTAAAACCCAATCGAAATGGGTAGATACTGAGAGATTAAACATTGCTTCGGATGGACCGCCAGCGAAGCGTCCACCCCACAGTGCGCCTTGGTTAGTTCTATGTGGAGCCGATGTGTCTTCCATGATTATTTCCTTAGAGTAAAGTGTGCTCACTAGACAAAGGGGCCCAAAGGTTCATGTACCTTCAGGCCCACGTCTTCTTATTTAGGCTTCGCGATCTCGCTTATTGGAGATTTTCGACGACAGCCCGTGCAACTCCACAAAACCCTTGGCAAAGGTTTGGTCGAAAGTGTCGCCGGTATCGTACGTGGCAAGGTTGAAATCATAAAGCGAATGATCCGATTTACGACCATTGACCGTACATTTACCGGCATGCAGCACCATGCGAATATCGCCAGTGACATGCTCCTGAGTGGAGTCTATGAAGGCCTCGAGCGAGCGCTTGAGAGGGCCGAACCACAGACCATCATAGACTTCCTCTGACCAGCGGGCGTCGATCAGCCTCTTATAACGGGCTAATTCACGCTCAATGGTCACGTCTTCGAGAGCCTCATGCGCAGTGATCAACGCAACGGCCCCTGGAGCCTCATAGACTTCACGAGATTTGATACCCACCAGACGGTCCTCGACCATATCGAGCCGACCAATTCCTTGAGCTCCTGCCCGGCGATTAAGTTCCTCGATGATCTGCAATACGCTGAGTTGACGTCCGTCCACGGCCACCGGCGTTCCATGCTCAAAGGAAATGGTCACCTCATCAGGAGCATTTCCGAGAGCTGGGTCCTCGGTATAGGCGTAAAGGTCCTTGGTCGGTGGATTCCAGAGATCCTCAAGGAAGCCGGTCTCCACCGCGCGGCCCCACACGTTTTGGTCAATGGAAAATGGAGATTTCTTGGACTGCTCGATTGGTAGACCGATCTCCTCCGCGAACTGGATTGCTTTATCCCTCGTCCATGCATAATCGCGGGCTGGCGCAATAATATCGAGTTCTGGAGCTAAAGCCCTAAACCCAACCTCGAAACGCACCTGGTCGTTGCCTTTCCCAGTACAACCGTGCGCAACGTGCGTACCACCATGCTGGTGCGCGGCTTTCACCAAGTGCTGAACAATGAGGGGGCGCGAAATAGCCGACACCAATGGGTACTGCTTCATATAAGCACCGTTAGCTTTGATGGTGGGAAGGCAATAGTGTTCAGCAAATTCGTCTCGAGCGTCGATTATGACCGACTCAACCGCACCGCAGTCGAGAGCGCGCTGCCGTACTGATTCCATATCTTCACCACCTTGGCCCAGATCGATCGAAACTGCCACGACCTCGCCACCGGTCATTTTGGCCAGATATGGGATAGCGACCGAGGTATCGAGTCCGCCAGAATATGCAAGTACAACGCGATTGTTCATGTTTTCTCCTTAGTTTTTAGGTGATGTTCCAGGAAGACGTGTCTTCTCTTGACGTATTAAAATCTCGGCGAGCTCCTTGCCACTCATAGGATCGCGAGCTAGCACAAACACGGTGTCATCACCGGCGATGGTACCCACGACCTCGTCCATACTGACTCTATCGATGAAACTTGCGAGAAAAGCGGCCGCTCCTGGTGGTGTTCTCAATACCGCGATCTGACCCGAATTATCTGCTGATACCAGCAAGTTATCCAGCATCTTGCGAAGCTTCTCTCGGGTTCCAGCGCCGGCAGCGACAGTGGATTCTTCCTCGAGAGCTCCGATTGCATAAAATGCGCGGCCATTATCGGGTCGAACCTTCTTCGCCCCCAGCTCGTCTAGATCCCGTGACAGCGTTCCTTGAGTGATATGAACATTGCGCTGTTTGAGCAAGGAGGACAGTTGATTCTGGCTGGACACGAGGTTTTGCTCGAGCAATTCCACGATCAGCGCTTGGCGGACCGTACGGGTGATCTGCGAATGTGCCATTGGTTTTCCAATTCCAGAAGTATTAAGTGTCGGAATTTGCTGCCAGTAACCACGTCAATAAAGCTTTTTGCGCGTGGAGACGGTTCTCGGCCTGATCGAAGACGACGGACTGCGGTCCGTCGATTACGTCAGCGGCTACCTCGTACCCTCGGTAGGCAGGCAAACAATGCATAAAGATAGCATTTTTATTAGCCTTCTGCATAATTTGTGGGGTTACCTGATAAGGCATGAAGTCCACACGTCGCTGCTCCGCCTGCTCTTCCATGCCCATAGATACCCATGTATCAGTGATGACAATATCGGCGCCCACAGCAGATTCGAGGTCACTGGTAATGCTAATATCAGCACCAGTCATCTCGGCCCGTGTGCGAGCTCTGTCAACATAAATTTTCGAAGGTTGATGGTTTTCAGGAGATATAACCGTTAGGTTCAATCCTGCTGTGGCGAAGCCAAGCATATACGAGTGAGCCATATTATTGGCGCCATCCCCGATATAACAAGCTCGCAGCTGCCCCAATGACCTTGGATCGGGACAAAGCTTTTCCATGATAGTCAGCAAATCAGCAATAATCTGACACGGGTGGAAATCATCGCAGAGACCATTTATGACAGGAACCGTAGAGCGGCTCGCCATATCCCACAGGTTTTTGTGCGCTGAAGTCCGCCACACGATTGCGGACACCATGCGTGAGAGCGTCGCGGCTGTATCAGCGTAGCTTTCTCCCTTACCTATTTGAGTGACCGAGGCATCTACCACGATCGCGCGGCCGCCAAGCTGGCTAATTCCGACGTCGAAAGAAAACCGGGTTCGTGTGGATGTCTTATCGAGGAGAACTGCCACGCTTTGCGGTCCACTGAGCGGCTTGAGATCCCACGGGTGTTTTTTCATCTCGAGCGCTAGCTTGAGAATATCGGCCTGTTCTTGGTGTGTGACGTGGTCATCGGCAAGAAAATGGCGCACTCCATTGATTATCGGCGATTGCTCGAATATGGACATAACGGACTGCCTCTCTTTCCAGTTACCTCACGATAACATAAATGCAGTCATATTAATTTTATGGCGGCTTTTGTGGGGCGAGCGATATCGCTCGCCCCACGTTATTCGGCCGAACTTTATGAGCGCATCGTCGCACCGAAGAGGTCACCAGCACGCTTAACAGCAGCTAAACGTCCTTCAGAGCATTCGTCATCGGTCAGAGTACGATCTTGAGCCCGGAAAGTCAGGGCAAAGGTGAGTGACTTCTTATGATCCCCTAGGGTCTCAGCACGGTAGATATCGAATAGTTCTGCACTTTCTAGAAGCGGGCCGGCGGCCTCAACGATGGCTGCTCGCACGTGCTCACTCGGCACATCTTCGTCGACTACCAGCGCCAGGTCCTGTTTGAGCGTGGGATAAGCGGAAAGGACTGGTGCAGGTAGAGTTTCCCGAATAGGTAGGGCTGTCATATCCATTTCCATGGCGCACGTTCGATGTGGCAATCCTAATTTCTCCACTATTTGCGGGTGGAGTTCTCCGGCATACCCCACCACGGTATCGTCTACCAGCAACGCAGCGCATCGACCGGGATGCCAAGGAAGCTCGTCGGCATTGCGCACTGTCAGAGTCACTCCAGCAGCCCGAGCTACGATCCGAGCAGCTTCGATCGCATCAGCATAGCTATAGGTCCGTGCTTGGGAAAGCGGCCCATCTACAGCAATCAAGCCCGAGCCAACTGCAGCAACATGAACGGGCTGATACGGCAGGGAGTTCATCACAGCCTCGATATCACGAGCACTCGGACGCGTGCGCACATCAAGCATTGGTGAACGTCCTCCACCGTGAGCGAAAGCCACCTGCTGCTGCCCAAATAGCGCTATATCGTTCGTACCGCGAGCTATATTACGACTCAAAGCCTCCAGCATAGAGGGAAGGAGAGTTGTTCCGATGATGGCGTAGTCGGCATCGAGTGGATTTTGCACGCTCACTACCGCGCGACGGGGATCATCAGCACTCAGACCCCACGTGTCGAATGTATCGTTTTTGATAAAGGGGGTGGGTAAAATCTCCACGTAGCCGTTATATGCTAGCGCATGACCAACCGCACGGCGTCGTTTCTGTGCTGGACTGAGACCATGACCCACGGGAGCCTGTGGAACGATTGATGGGATTGCCTCTAAGCCCTCGAGGCGTAGAATTTCTTCCACCAAGTCACACGGCTCCTCTAGATCCGGACGCCACGTCGCTGGCTTCACCGTGAGGTTCTCAGCTGCGGGATCCACTGTGACCTGGCATCCGACCTCTTTTAACCGGGCGACTACGGTGTCGAGACCGTAGTCGACGCCCACCAGCTCACTAGGGCGGGAGGCACGCATGAGGATCTCTGGCATGTCCGGAATTTCCCCCACGATTGTCGAATTAGGCTCGATGGAGCCACCGCCATAGCGAGCCAGGAGATCAGCGGCCAGATCTAAGGCAACCTCAACTAATGCTGGATCTACTCCACGCTCGAAACGCCTCGAGGATTCGCTCGATATTTTATGGCGACGGGAGGTTCTAGCGATCGAAATGGGGTCCCAGTGGGCGGCCTCGAGGTATATATCAGTGGTCGATTCGCTGATTTCCGAATGCGATCCTCCCATTACTCCAGCAAGAGAGAGCACGTGAGAATCGTCGGCAATGACGACATCTTCGAGGTCGAGTGCTTTAACCTGGTGGTCAATGAGCTCCAGCTTCTCCCCCGCTGCAGCACGCCTGATGCGAAGATCCCCCTCGATTTTATGCGCGTCGAAAGCGTGCATGGGTTGTCCTAGATACAGCATCACATAGTTGGTGATATCGGTTGGCAAATTGATAAGACGCTGGCCGGAGAGCAGGAGCTCACGCTGCATCCACAGTGGGGTGATTGCCTCGGGATCACAACCACTGACGTGGCGTATACCGAATCGCTGCGCCCGCGTGTCCTCTGCAATATGGATCTGTATTAATGATTCTGAGGCGGTAGGGACTCCAGAGATTTCTTCCAAGGCGGGGTCGTCGTAGTGCAATCCAAAAGCTGCCGCCAGTTCACGAACGAGGCCGCGTACCGAGAGAGCATAGCCGCGATCTGGGGTGATATTAACGTCGAAGACTGTGTCATCGAGCCCTAAAACGGAGCGAGCGTCTGCACCGAGTTCACCCTCATAATCGCTGAGCACAATGATGCCTTCAGATTTTTCGGTCAAACCCAATTCGGCAGCTGAACAAATCATCCCGGCGGATATGCGACCATAGGTTTCTCGAGTCGCGATTGCGAAGTTTCCGGGTAACACTGCACCGGGCAGCGATACAACTACTGTAGAGCCAACGGAAAAGTTGCGAGCTCCGCAGACGATCGATTGCAAGTCGCCTGTCCCGTTCGATTGTCCTACGTCGACATGGCAGTGTCGAATGGGCTTTTTGAATCCTTCCAGTTCCTCAATATCCGCCACACGGCCAATAACGAGGGGGCCTGAGATCTTCGGTAACTCTCGATACCCTTCGGTCTCGAATCCAACCCGGACGAAAGCGGCATCGAGTTCTTCGGCGCTTACCCCTGGCCATTGCGGATTGGACCGTTTCAACAGCGCGCTCAACCAGTTTTGCGAAATCAGCATAATGTCATTCTTCTCTCAAAAGTAAAATATTAGGAGTCCACAGCTAAATTTAGGCTTGAATGCCGAATGGTCGCGTGAATCGGACATCGCCTTCGACCATATCGCGCATATCATTGAGCCCGTTGCTGAACTGCAGCGTACGCTCGAGTCCCATTCCAAAGGCAAAGCCGCTATAGATATCCGGATCGATACCAGCAGCGCGCAGCACATTAGGGTTAACCATGCCGCAGCCACCCCATTCAATCCATCCGGCGCCACCCTTTTTGTGAGGGAACCATACATCAACCTCTGCAGATGGCTCCGTAAACGGGAAATAGTTCACGCGCATTCGAGTTCGGGTCTCGGGCCCGAAAAGGGTCCGTGCTAGGTGATCTAAAGTACCACGCAGGTGAGCCATGGTCAGCCCTTTATCTACTGCTAGGCCTTCAACCTGATGAAATACCGGTGTGTGGGTAGCATCGAGCTCGTCGGTCCTAAATACCCGGCCCGGACATACCACGTGAATTGGGAGGTCACGCGAGAGCATGGTACGCATTTGAACAGGGGATGTGTGGGTACGCAAGACTTGTGAGGAATCAGCTACTGAGACATGGAAGGTGTCTTGTAACGTACGGGCTGGATGGTCGGGGATAAAGTTGAGCGAGTCGAAGTTGAAATACTCTGCCTCAATCTCGGGGCCCTCTGCGACTTCGTAGCCCATCGCCACAAAGATATCTGCGATGCGCTCGCTGAGCGCTGTGATGGGGTGCAGGGCACCAGGCTTGGTTCGAGTCGTGGGAACTGTGACATCGACCCGCTCTGCGCGCAGGACTGCGGCATTTCGCTCCTCTTCGAGCACCAACTTTCGCTCAGCGAAGTACTTTTCGATACGTCCACGAGCCATATTAACCAAACGACCTGCCTCTTTACGGTTCTCCTTAGGCAATGTTCCCAGAGCCCGCCGAGCCTGCGGTATAGGCGCATCATCACCGAGATGATCTCGCCGCGCAGTAGCCAATTCATCGAGGTTTCGGGCCGCTTTGAAGGCCTTTTCCGCTTGTTCGGCGGCCGCTTGTAAGCTTGCTTGACTGAGCTCAGACACGTCTTTTAGTCTCCTTTGGATTTTTCGCGCCAGATAGCGCGCTTGTTACTCAATTAGCGTAGCCGACGGTATCAGCAGAGCCCAAGAAGACCTCGTCGACTAATTCTGACTATAAAGAGCCTTCGAAGATTCATATAAGCAGATGGCCGCCGCGGTAGCGAGATTTAGAGACTCAGCCCGCCCCCTAATAGGAATACGCACCCTCGAATCTGCTAGAGCTAGAATTTCCTCACTCAAACCATGTGCTTCATTTCCAAACAGCCAGGCTGTTGGCTGCGAAAGGATCTCACCGGCATTATCGAGGTCGATCTCACCATCGGCTGCAGTCGCCACAATATTAAGACCACTCGCTTTTAGTCGAGCTATACCGCTCGCTATATTTACTTCGCGAGCGACGGGAAGGTGAAAGAGTGAGCCCGCTGAAGACCGCACTGCTTTTGAAGACTGCGGGTCCACACTATGACCGAGAAAAATAACGGCATCTGCGCCAACTGCATCAGCAATTCGGATCAAGGTTCCTGCATTGCCCGGGTCACTTGTTTCAACCGGTACGCTAACTAGACGGGGTTTCCCGCGAAGAGCCTGGGCTGTAGACCATAAGACGGGTTCACACACGGCGTAAATTCCTGGGCTCGTGACCGTATCCGACAGCGATTTTGCCGCACGCGCCGTGATCGGATGTAGATAAAGTCCGAGATGCTGCGCAGTTTGAACGATATCTGCATAGCGTGCTGCCGCTTCCTCGGTAATAAATAGGTCCCGAGCGGCTCCTGTTGCTACGGCCGCCTCAACGGAATTTTCCCCTTCAACCAGAAACAAGCCAGTTTTTTTGCGGGCGGCGCTTCGATGCAATTTTGCAGCGTTGACAACCCGCGGCGTGCGCTCAGTATAGGGATCCTCGAAGTTCAGACTCATTGTTCGAATATTATCACGCGAGTAACTGTTGACCAGACAGTACAATCGCTCCGCTGGCGTGGTTCCCACGCAGGATCGAAACAAAACGAAGGCGGGACGCCATGCAATGAGGTAAACGCATCTTTTCGGACCTCTCAGGGATTCGAATTCGTGGTTGCAGGTCGCCGTGGAAAGCGGCGCCCTACTATCCTCAAATGCGCAGGGAAATCTTGATCTGGGAGGCTCCGCCTCTTTTCCGAATAAATCCTACTACGCTCAACCACCCGGAGATTCCTTATTCAAGTACGGATTAAACGGTGCATCTGGCTCAGCAACCTAAGCACATTATTGAGGTCACGTACGCGTCAAATATAGTGTGATAGTTGAGCGGAGGATTCTTAGCCATGTATATCTGACAGCCTCTCATTAAATTGATGTGATGAACGAACTCAACCACCATCATCGAACCAGCATGCGCTGCAGCCTTTTACATTAACTCACAGTGCATATGAGGCAATGGGTCATAGCAGATTCATAAAACCGTCTCCAAGGTTTTATTAGTTCCAAACCCCCTGAATTTTTCAGGGGGTTTGGAACTCTAAGTTCTGCGTAGGAGGGGCTATTTAGCCAAAGAAATTCCGTCGGCATCATGGGAGAAGGTGGACGCACCCACGAGGATGAGTATGAACTCCACAAAGGCCCATACGGCCACGCCAAAAACGATTGGAATGCCGATTAGTATGAACGAGGTGACTATTCCAGCTATATAAAGACCTAATTGCCAGGCAGCCCGCGTATTATAGCCCAAGTAAAAATTATGGGCGCCGAAGCCGCCGAGGAAGAAGGCAAGTATCGCAGCTATCGCCCATGATTTTGCAGGCAGGCTCATAGGAGAAGGGCTGGCATAGGTCGGCCCTACTGGTGCTTGCCGATAGTCGGGAAATTGCTGCCCACTCGAAGATGCCGGTGCGGGATACGGAAAGTCCTCCTGCTGGAAGGATCGGGGGGCTTCAGGATCAAAAGGGCCGTGCCATTGAGGGTCCGAATGTGGATTAGTCATAAGTTTTTTTCTAGGTCTTTCGCTCAGTTAGTTGTATATAAGCAAAGAACCCTGCTTGCGCAGGGTTCTTTGCTTTAGAATTTTAGGCAGCCTTTGGGGCGTTAACGTCCGCTGGCAGCGCGGCCTTGGCAGCCTCGCAGATTGCAGAGAAGGCGGCAAAGTCGTTAACCGCGAGCTCAGCGAGAATCTTACGGTCTACCTCGATGCCTGCGATCTTAAGACCTTGGATGAGACGGTTATAGGTGATGTCATTCATCCGTGCGGCGGCATTGATGCGAGTAATCCACAGTTTACGGAACTCGGACTTACGGGCGCGACGATCGCGGTAGGCGTAAGTCATTGAGTGCAGCCATTGTTCCTTTGCCTTGCGGTACAGGCGAGAACGCTGGCCACGGTAGCCCTTAGCGGACTTTAAAATCTCGCGACGCTTCTTCTTGGCGTTGAGTGAGCGCTTGACACGTGCCACTTTTAAAACTTCCTTACTTAATTAAGTTCTTACTGTATAGGTTGACGAGGATGAAGAAAGCGGGGGTTTTAAGCCTTGCCCAACAGACGCTTCACGCGCTTGACGTCGGCAGGGGCAACATCCTTCGTACCCTTCAGACGGCGCGTACGCTTGGAAGGCTTGCCCTCCAACAGGTGACGGCGGTTAGCCTGCTCGCGGCGCAACTTACCGGAACCGGTCGTTTTGATTCGCTTAGCGGTACCCTTGTGGGTCTTCTGCTTCATGGGATTCAACGTCCTTATAACTTGTAGTGTTTACTTTTTACCCTTGCGCAATGGGCCAAGAACCATGGTCATATTGCGACCGTCTTGTTTGGGTCTTGCCTCGACTGCGCCGTATTCTGCGATATCCTCGGCTAGGCGCTCCAGAAGTCGATAACCCAGTTCAGGTCGCGATTGTTCGCGACCGCGGAACATGATGGTGACCTTAACTTTGGAACCCTTCTGGAGGAAGCGGATCACGTTGCTTTTCTTGGTCTCATAATCGTGGTCGTCGATTTTCGGCCGGAATTTTTGCTCTTTGACAACTGTCTGCTGCTGATTTTTCCGCGATTCGCGGGCCTTTTGAGCTTGTTCGTATTTGAACTTGCCGTAATCCATGATTTTGCACACGGGCGGCTTCGCGTTTGGCGCGACCTCGACTAAATCCAGGTCAGCGTCGTATGCGAGCTTGCGGGCATCATCGATTCGTACGATTCCAACCTGCTCCCCGTTTGGTCCGACTAAACGAACCTCAGGGACTCGAATTCGATCATTAATGCGAGCTTCAGCGCTGATGGGGGTCTCCTCAAAGTAGCAAAATAAACAATATGTGATCTACCGGTTATCGCATTGGCTTCTATCCCAACACACAACGAAAACCCGTTTGCGTTATCCACACAAACGGGAGACCCTTGCACTCATACAGCAGTAACTCTTTCAGTGATATTACTGACGTACTCTTATACCTTGTGCCAACTTACTTTTTAAGCAAGCAGCCTCAGGTGGGAAGATCTCCTCTTGCGACCCCAACTGCATATTCTTCAGTAAAAAACATTCAGTCCAGGTGGTAGCTTCCCAAAGGTAGCACAGCACGAATCAAGCAAGCAAGTTCGAACCCAGTTAGGTCAAGATATTCGCTAGGAACTGGCCAGTGTACGAGCCACTTACTCGAGCAACATCCTCGGGAGTCCCCTCGGCCACCACCAGCCCTCCCCCAGAACCTCCTTCAGGCCCCATGTCCACAATCCAGTCAGCGGCTTTGATCACATCGAGGTTATGTTCGATGATGACTACCGAATTGCCTTTGTCAACCAAACCTTGAATCACCAGCATAAGCTTACGTATATCCTCAAAGTGCAAGCCGGTGGTCGGTTCATCCAGAATATAAATGGTGCGTCCGTTCGAGCGTTTTTGCAATTCCGCGGCGAGCTTCACGCGTTGAGCTTCGCCTCCAGAAAGAGTGGTAGCAGACTGCCCTAGTCGAACATAGCCAAGACCTACCTCAGTAAGAGTGTGAAGGTAGCGATGGATCGAGGTAATAGGTCGGAAGAACTCAGCTGCCTCGGATATGGGCATATCGAGAACCTCTGCGATATTTTTACCCTTGTATCGCACTTCAAGAGTTTCGCGATTATATCGAGCACCGTGGCAGACTTCGCATGGTACATAGACGTCTGGCAGGAAATTCATTTCGATCTTGAGAGTGCCATCGCCTCGGCAAGCCTCGCATCGCCCACCTTTAACGTTGAAGGAGAAGCGTCCTGGCTTATATCCTCGCACCTTTGCCTCTGTTGTCTCGGCGAAGAGCGTACGAACTTTATCGAAAACACCTGTATACGTTGCTGGATTTGATCGCGGGGTGCGACCAATGGGGCTTTGGTCCACTTGGACTAGTTTATCGAGATGCTCCATGCCTTCGACACGGGTTACTCGACCTGGTACCTGTCGTGCTCGGTTGAGCTCGTTGGCGAGTGTTTTGGCTAGGATTTGGTTAATCACGGTTGATTTACCCGATCCGGAAACACCCGTGACACAGGCCAGCACTCCTAGCGGAAGCGTGATGGTGATATCGCGGAGATTATTCTCGCGCGCACCCACAATTGTAAGCGCGCGCTCTTTATCGACCTCACGCCGCTGGGCAGGCACCCCCAATGTTTTCGCACCCGACAGATAAGCTCCAGTCAAGGATTCGGAACAATCTTTAATACCTTGGGGTGGGCCTTGATAAACAATCTCTCCCCCATACTCTCCCGCTAGCGGCCCAATATCTACCAGCCAGTCCGCTGCCTTAATGGTGTCTTCATCGTGCTCCACAACGATGAGGGTATTACCAATATCGCGCAGTCTTTCGAGAGTACCAATGAGCCGCTGATTGTCCCGCTGGTGCAGACCGATTGAAGGCTCGTCGAGCACATAGAGCACACCTGCTAAACCTGATCCGATTTGAGTAGCAAGTCGGATGCGCTGAGCTTCTCCACCTGACAACGTGCCTGCAGCACGGTTGAGGGTTAAGTACGTTAACCCCACATCAACAAGGAATTTAAGACGAGCTTGAATTTCCTTTAGTACGGCCCCGGCGATCATCGCCTGGCGTTTATTTAGCTCTAAGGAGTTCAGAAATTCACTGGCCTCCTGAATACTCAGCGCCGTGACACCGGCAATTGATAACTCCCCGAACTCGGCAGATCCCAACCTAACCGCCAGGATTTCGGGCTTCAATCTGGTTCCCTCGCAGGCAGGACATGGTATCTCCCGCATATAGGCCAGCAGGCGATCTTTTTGGGCATCGGAATCGGTCCCCTCTAAGCGTCGCTGTAGATTCGGGAGAACCCCCTCGAAAGAAGAGGTCCATGTGCGGGTACGACCGAAGCGATTTTTATACCGCACTGTGACTTTATCGGGGGCTCCATTGAGGACAATATCCTGCTGTTTCTTCGTCAATTCCTCGTATGGCGTGGCAGGGTCAATGCCCACAGTATTGCATAACCCCTTGATCAGCTTTTGGTAATAGCCGTCAGCGGAACCTGAGGTGCTGAAGGGGTGGATAGCCCGAATGAGGGGCGCAGATTTATCCGGTATAACGAGGTCGATATCAACTTCCAGGCGAGTTCCCAAACCGTCGCATGTCGGACAAGCGCCGAAGGGAGAGTTGAAGGAAAAGGCGCGGGGTTCTAATTCGTCCACCCCGATATCGTGGTTATTAGGGCACGCCAATTTTTCGCTAAAACGGCGACTGCGCTGCGGATGATCGTCAGGGAGGGTGAGGAAATCGAGTTCCACAATCCCATCAGCTAGTTTGAGGGCCTGCTCTATTGAATCGGTGAGCCGTTGCTTTTGAGCGGGCTTCACCTGCAAGCGATCGACCACTACCTCTATGGTGTGTTTTACTTGCTTCTTTAGCTCTGGCGGATTGGAGAGCGGATGGACCTCCCCGTCGACACGTACGCGAGCAAAACCCTGCTGCGCGAGTTCTAAGAAGAGATCAACAAACTCGCCCTTGCGAGCACGAACGACTGGTGCGAGCACCTGAAATTTCAGGCCCTCCTCCATATCCAGAACTTGATCGACAATTTGTTGCGGAGTCTGCCGCTCAATCGTTGCATCGCACACCGGGCAGTGTGCGATACCCGCACGCGAATACAAAAGTCTCAGGTAATCGTACACTTCCGTAATCGTTCCCACAGTCGAGCGAGGATTACGGTTGGTTGATTTTTGATCAATCGATACTGCAGGCGATAGGCCCTCAATGAAATCGACATCTGGCTTGTCCATCTGACCAAGGAATTGGCGCGCATAAGCACTCAAGCTTTCAACATAGCGACGCTGCCCCTCGGCGAAGATCGTATCAAAGGCCAGAGAGGATTTTCCTGAACCAGATAAGCCGGTAAAGACCACCATTGAATCGCGAGGGATACTAATATCTACGCCTTTGAGATTGTGCTCGCGAGCGCCTTTAACAACTAGCTGATCAGCCACTGGATGATTTTCCCTTCGATTCATTCTTAGGCATTATGCGCCCTATCGAACATAGCAACGAATAAACCCTTTCGCTACTGTGGGATCCATGGACTTAGATATTTTGACCTTGGGCACCATGGATAATAAAAGTTATGCTCTCAGTTGGGGCGACCGCACTCTCCTGATCGATGCTCCTGCACAAGCCGAAACTATTCTGCAATGGGCCAGTAGGAACGAGCGATCGATCGACGCTGTGCTCACCACCCACAGTCACGCAGATCATGTGGGCGCCTTGGTTCAAGTGCTTAGTGCTACTGGGGCACACCACTATGCTTCAGCGCTCGATGCCCCTGATCTCCCCGCCCCAGTCGATACGAAACTGTCGCACGGAGATACCCTCGAATTTTATGGCCAATATCTTCAGGTGATTATTTTGCGCGGACATACTCGGGGCGGAGCGTGCTTAGCCCTCCACAACGACGGCACCACACACCTATTCGTTGGAGATTCTCTTTTCCCTGGCGGCTTGGGTAAAACTGATTCACCAGCCGAATTCAAGCAACTCTTTTCCGACGTGAGCGCCCGACTCTTTGATAGGTTTTCCGATGATGCCATCGTGTGGCCAGGACATGGGAAACCTACGACTATAGGTGCGGAACGACCAGCACTAGGGGAATGGGAAAAAAGAGGTTGGTAGCTACCTCGCGCGCCAAATTCGACTACCATCATTTAAAGGTGCTTGCTAAAGCTCCAAAAATAGACAGATTTCAGTGAAAGGTTTTACATGCTCCGCAAACTCGCCCGCCCTATGGTGGCTTCATTCTATATTTCCGACGGCGTCGACATGGTCCAACACGTTGACGAACATGCCCAAGGGACCGCGATGATTATGCGTAACCTTCGTATGGTCCTCCCTCGCCAGTATTATAAACAGCTGCCTCAAGACCCAGCTCAGCTAACCAAGATTGTTGGTGGAACGAAGATTGCCGCTGGTACTACACTATTTTTGGGTAAGTTCCCACGGTTGTCGGCTGGTATTCTCGCACTCGTGAGCGTGCCGACGGTTTTAGCTCGCCACGCTTTCTGGGAAACCCAAGATCCAGCTGAGAAGACACAGCGCCGCCAGGGCTTCCTCACCTCCATGGCTCTGCTTGGGGGGCTCTTCATCACGAGCGCTGATACCGCCGGAAAACCAGGTCTTAGCTGGCGCGCCAAGAAAGCTGCACGGGTAGCGAATAAGCGCGTTCAGCAGGCGCTGCCTACCCAAAGTGAAACTCAAAAGTTCGCAGATTCCGCAAGTGATTGGTTTGACGAAGCCCGCCACGAGTCTGAGAAGTTCCTCAGCCAGGCTTCCTCGTGGATTGGCGATACCGCTCATAAGGCTACGGAATACGTCGAGGATAACCGCGACGATTGGAGCCAGGCCGCCCGTTCATTCCTCAATGAAGCGCAAGCTAACTCGAAGGTAGCGCGCAAAAAGGTAGTGAAGGCTGCGGCCCAGGCTCAAGAGCGCGCCCAGGAGGCTTATGATCACGCTCAAGAGGCAACTGGCCGACGTGCCAAGAAGGCCTCAAAGAAGGCTACTAAGCTGCAGAAAAACGCCGAGAAGGCCATTGCTCGGGCTCAAAAGAAGGTGGGCAAGAAGCTGAACTAATCATCACTTAAACAGCATTGTGAGGGCCGCCCCAGATCGTGGGGTGGCCCTTTCGCGTCGGCACCAAAATAGATGGTGCTAGTAGAGTGGAGTTTTGGTTTCTAAGCAAGCAAGGAGATTGCCGTTGAAAAAGTCCACCGATTTAAGCGATGAGCAGAGCTATGTGGATATGCTCTTTACCAAGCTCGATGCCGAGGTGGAGCAAGCACGCCGGAAACTAAGCGCTGTTCAGATGCGCGTTGACCATAGCGATCCCGATGCAGGAGATCTGCTCGAACGCGATACTGAATTCCACGCACTTAATCAGCGCATAGACCGCCTCAACCTAGCCTCTCTCGGTTTAGTATTCGGAAGAATAGATATAGCTTCGAGCGGCCTCGTCGAGAACCCAGTACCGGGCAGGGATAACCTTGAGCGCCGCTATATCGGGCGGATGGGCCTCGATGATCGAAACGACGATTACCGTACCCTGCTTCTCGACTGGCGAGCCCCCATGGCTAGACCTTTTTATTTAGCCACAACTGCGCAACCGGGGGGAGTCGAAATTCGTCGGCATATTCGCACTAAGGGTCGCACGGTGGTCAGAGTTGATGACGAAATTCTCGGTGGAGATCTGAGCGGAATCGAATACGCGCCCCACTCTGTGGCCCATGAATCTGCTCTCCACCTAGCTTTACAACAAGCCCGTGGGTCGCATATGCACTCCATCGTAGAGACCATACAGAGCGAACAAGATACGATCATTCGTGACAAAACCCGCGGAGTGATGGTTGTTGAGGGTGGTCCCGGCACCGGAAAAACAGCTGTAGCCCTCCATCGGATCGCCTATCTGCTCTATACGTGGCGAGAGCAATTGGACCGCCAAGGCGTATTAATCATCGGGCCCAATCCAACGTTCCTTGAGTATATTTCGCGAGTTTTACCCGAGCTCGGAGAGACTGGCGTCGTTCTAAGCACTATTGGTGAGCTGTACCCGCAAATGGTCCCCTCGAAGCCAGAAAGCCTCGCGGGGAAAGAAGTAAAAGGCTCACTAGAGATGATCACCATTCTCAAGCGAGCTGTTGCACGCCACCAATCGGAGCTCCAGGAGAATAGAATTATCCGCATCGAGGGCATCGATATCACATTAACCCCTGCTATGGTCAAATCCGCCCGCACCAGGGCACGACGGGGACGGCGGCCGCATAATCTCGCCCAACCTCTTTTCGCCGATGCTCTCTCCGCGCAGTTAACCAAAGCTCTGGTGTCAATCGTCGGCGCTGATCCTTTGGGGCGGCAGAATTTGCTATCCCAGGGAGACCAAGCGCAGATACATGACGATATTTTGGCTAGCCCTGAACTCCATGAACTCGTCGCAGAATTCTGGCCGATTCTGCGGCCTCAAGATGTGCTCGCCGAAATGCTCTGCGATGCCAAAATTTTAAGCGAGATTCTCTTCGACTACGATGAGGACACTTTCGATGCTCTCTTGCGCGATGATGTCGAGGGCTTCTCCGCCAGCGACGCAGCGCTTCTCGACGAATTAGCTCAACTCATAGGCCCCCATCCTGCCGCGACTCGCGAGCAAAAATGGGACTTGGAACGGGAAGCTGCTGAGTCAACGCTTGAAGGCCTCAGCTCCTCGGCAAACTCAGATCTCGACGATGAATCAGACGCTGAGATTCTCTCCGCTTTCGATATTATCGACGCCGAGGAGTTGGCGGACTGGCAGGTAGAAAAAGATATTCGCACCACAGCCGACCGCGCCCGCAATGATAGAGAATGGACCTATGGCCACGTCATTATCGACGAAGCCCAGGAGCTGAGTCCGATGGAGTGGCGGATGGTCATGCGACGAATACCCGCTCGATGGATGACTGTTGTGGGCGATACGGCTCAAACCGGGTCACCCGCCGGGGTCGACTCGTGGGCGGAAACCCTCGCTCCCTTTGTCTCGCAGCGCTTCACGAAGCACGAGCTCACCGTTAACTACCGCACTCCGTTAGAGATCATGGAGTACGCGCACAAAATACTCGCCCGCATTGGTCATGACCGACGACCCGCGACGTCTCTCAGATCCTCGGGGTATCCAGTACGGTTCTACCCTTCAGATACCGATCCAATGTGCATTGCTCGGGAACTGAAAGAGAAAGACCCTCACCGCTCCGTGGCGATTATCGCAGCTGATCATCGCGAGAATTCGGCCATTCGAGGGGTCAGTTCAATCAAAGGACTTGAATTCGATCACATCGTGGTAGTGGAACCGAATGAGATTGTCGAGTCCTCCCCGCAAGGGTACCAAGATCTCTACGTGGCTCTCACCCGGGCTACACAATCGTTGACCATCATTGGAGACAGCACCGATCTCACCTAGATCCCGGCTTCCTTTAAACCACGCAATTCTTTCTTGAGGTCCGCAATCTCGTCCCGGAGGCGGCCTGCCAACTCGAATTTGAGTTCGCGAGCCGCCTGCCCCATTTGAGTGGTCAACTCTTTGATCAGAGATTCCACCTCGCTGGAGGCCATAGTGGAGGTATCTTTGCGCGCGACGAGCGCGGCATCGGCTCGTCCCTCGTCGCCACTATCGGAATGAGCGTCTTGAACTTGGTCAAGAATATCGGCTATCTTCTTGCGCAACGGCTGCGGATCGATCCCATGTTCTTTGTTGTAGGCCAATTGCTTCTCTCTGCGCCTATCGGTTTCTTCGATGGCGAATGTCATGGAGTCCGTCATCTTGTCTGCATACATGATTACCTCGCCAGAGACATTCCTTGCGGCGCGTCCGATAGTTTGAATGAGGGACGTTGTGGATCTGAGGAAACCTTCCTTATCTGCGTCGAGAATGGCCACCAAGGATACCTCAGGAAGATCCAAGCCCTCGCGAAGCAGGTTGATGCCCACCAGCACATCGAACTCCCCGAGGCGCAGCTGTCGCAGCAATTCAACCCGCTGGAGAGTATCGATATCGGAGTGTAGATAGCGAACCTTCACTCCGTTTTCTAATAAATAGTCAGTGAGATCTTCGGCCATCTTCTTAGTCAAAGTAGTAACGAGCACGCGCTCATCCTTCGCAGTCCGCTCCCTGATCTCGTGAATGAGATCATCGATCTGACCCCGCGTAGGTTTGACAGTGATCTCTGGATCGACCAGACCAGTTGGGCGGATAACCTGCTCGACATATTCTCCACCAGAGGCGGCCAACTCGTAATTGCCAGGGGTGGCCGACAGATAAACCGTCTGCCCCACCCGCTGCGAGAACTCCTCCCACGTGAGAGGGCGGTTATCAAGAGCCGAAGGCAGACGGAAACCAAATTCCACTAGATTGCGTTTTCGCGACATATCGCCTTCAAACATGCCTCCAATCTGGGGCACCGTCACATGCGACTCGTCAATAATGGTGAGGAAATCATCGGGGAAGTAGTCGAGTAAGGTCGCTGGCGCGGTACCCGCAGCGCGCCCATCAAGGTGTCTGGAGTAGTTCTCAATACCAGAGCAAAAACCGACTTGTTCAATCATCTCGAGATCGTACTCCGTGCGCATTCGCAGGCGCTGTGCTTCCAGCAGTTTTCCACGATTTTCCAAATCAGCGAGCCGGTCAGCTAATTCTTCTTTGATATCTTCGATAGCTCGCGCCATACGATCCGGTCCCGCTACGTAGTGGGTGCCCGGAAAGATGCGAACGTCTTGCACCTGGCGGATAATCTCGCCGGTCAGGGGATGGATATAGTAGAGTGCATCAATTTCATCGCCAAAAAACTCCACACGCACTGCGGTCTCTTCATAGGCTGGAATGATATCGACGGTATCGCCCTTAACTCGGAATGTGCCGCGTGTGAAACCGATATCGTTGCGGCCGTATTGTATGTCAACCAGCAATCGGAGGAAACGATCTCGCTCTATTTCTTCTCCTACCTCCAACCACACGGAGCGATCGATATAGCCCTGCGGCGTTCCCAAACCATAAATACATGACACTGAGGAGACCACCACCACGTCGCGTCGCGTTAGCAAGGACGAGGTAGCCCGGTGACGCAGTCGTTCCACATCATCGTTGATGGAGGAATCCTTTTCGATATAGGTATCGGTCTGGGCGATATAGGCCTCGGGTTGGTAGTAATCGTAGTAGGAAACAAAATACTCAACCGCATTATTCGGAAGTAAGGAGCGCAATTCATTCGCGAGTTGGGCAGCAAGAGTTTTGTTGGGAGCCATGACCAATGTGGGTCGCTGCTGCTTTTCGATGAGCCACGCGGCGGTGGCAGATTTACCGGTACCCGTAGCACCGAGTAAAACAATATCATCCTCACCGCGGCGCAGACGTTCGTCCAATTCTTTGATCGCGGTGGGTTGGTCCCCGCTGGGCTGGAATTCCGATACCACCTCGAAGGTGCCCTGGGAGCGAGCTATTTCTGTAACGGGGCGATGGTCCGGCTGTTGATCGGCAGGGAGGGAATTCATAACCACCAATAATATAGTGGTAGTTATGCAAATGAGAAGACTGGCGTTCAGTGTGTGTGCTGCCACCGTACTCGGCCAATTATTCACCGCCCCCGCGGTCACCGCAGCGCCATGTGACTACACTCGCGTGCCGCAAGAAGGTGAACACTTTCAACCCCAGGGGAGTTCTTCCTTACCCTTCTTGTCGGGCTCGTCCTTATTTAGTTCCAGTCATGGAAGTAGTTCGCTTGATCAGGGGCGGCATCCTGGCCAAATGCCCATCCTCCAGGGTGCAACTCAATCCCTTCATCTACTGACTGGTCCAGGTTCCCCGCAGCGTACTCATTCTCGTTTTGGTATTTCGGGCACCGACTTAGGTATCGCGTGGTCCGGACCTGAAAATTACACCTATATGGCATTTGGCGACACCATGAGCTGCGATGGAGCTGATAATGGCTGGCGCTCGAATGTCCTGCTACGCACTGTAGATAAGGACTACTCGGATGGGTTAACCCTCGATGAGGCTTTGACTGCGGGTGGATGGTCGTCGTCGGGATTCGCCCGGGAAATTATCGGCTCGCTGAAGGTTCCGGGAATAGAGCACACCACCATCCCCACCGCGGGGATATATGTCAATGGTGCGCACTATATTGACTATATGTCGGTGCGTCGCTGGGGTGCTCCAGGGTATTGGGATACCAATTATGCGGCTACAGTGATGAGTGTCGATGGAGTAAATTGGTCACTCGTTCCCGAATCCATTCGTGTCAATGCAGATGCAGAGAACCTACCGAGTATCCCAGGGTTTAGCGCCTACAGACACGGGAATTCGCACCTTCAGATGAGCGCCTTCACTCACGATGACAACTATATCTACCGGATAAGCACTAAATCCGGTCGCGATGGGTCAGCTTATCTATCTCGTGCGGCTAAGTCGGAGTTCCCCGCCGAAAACGCTTTCGAATACTTCGACGGCTCGACGTGGACTGACGATCCGGCGGTGGAGCTTCCACTACTGGATGGAAGGGTTTCTGAACTTTCGGTGACCTTCCACGAAGGTTTAGGCCGATGGGTAGTACTCTACCTGGACGAGAACGGAATGGTGCTTCGTACCGCAGAAAAGATAACCGGCCCGTGGAGTTCGAAGCGCATGCTTATTAGTCGCGCAACAATCCCCGATATCTATGGTGGTTTTATCCTGCCCCATCAGAATTCAGGGACACTCGAATGGGTGGCGTCTACGTGGGGAGCATATAACGTACTGGTCATGCGCACGAAACTTGATGAAATATCTCTAAACGCCAGCGTTAAAAGCAACCACGACACCGAGGATAATCTCACCGTAGAAAAGGTTGTGGATCTATCCCCTGCCCTTGAGACTACTAGGGTTACAGGGCTTACAGAGCTTTCACTGATCCCGAAGTCTTTGGAGAATCCGAGAGACGTGCGCGGGAATGGCGTCGAGTGAGCCGTTATTATCGATGACAAAGTCGGCGACCTGTAGTCTCTCGGTGTCGCTGATCTGAGCAGCAATGCGAGCGTTAGCATCCTTCTCGCTCAGCCCGCGCAAGTGTACTAACCGCCTGAGCCGCTCGGTAGCACAGGTATCAACCACGATAACGGCATCGCAGTGACGGTGGTACCCCTTATCGACGAGGAGCGGTACATCCCAAATGACTATAGGATGCCCTGCCTTACGGTAGGACTCAAAGAGGGCCTCGGTGCGCTCTCGGATGCGAGGGTGGGTAATCGAGCTCAGTTGGGCGGTCTTCTCCGGGCTGCTAAAAGCGCGCTCCGCGAGTAATCCTCTATTGAGATGACCGTCATCTTTGATGATATCCCCGCCGAATGCGTCAGCTAGTTCGTTGAGGGCTGGCATTCCTGGCTCGACGATGTCGCGGGCAATGTGATCGGCGTCTATCACCGTAACTCCAAGAGATGCGAATTCTTTTGCAACAGTCGATTTACCGGAACCGATGCCACCAGTGAGCCCAATGATCTTCATGAAATTTATACTAGTGCATGTTAAATCCCCAGCGCCCGTGGAGAGTGCTGGGGATTTGAGGAAAAGAAGATACTACTTCTGAGTGCGAATTACTACGGTATTGGTATCCACGTTTTGTGGGGCCAAACCGCTCACGTCTGAGAATTTCGCGTGGTTGGTAACCAGTACTGGCGTCACCAAGTTATAGCCCTTTGAGCTGATGAATTCAGGATCGAAGGAAATCAGCGGGGTTCCAGCAGTTACATGCTGTTTACGCTCCACATGAATCTCGAATCCCTCGCCACCGAGTTGAACGGTGTCGATACCAACGTGAACAAGCAGCTCAATACCGTTGTCCAGACGCAGGCCTACGGCATGGCCTGACTTAGGAACGGAAATGACAGTTGCGTCAGCTGGAGCGTAAACGGTTGTACCCGTGGGAACAATCGCTACGCCTTTGCCAAGCTTTTCAGCAGCAAAGATGGGATCTGGAACTTCACTGAGGGTGATAGCTGCGCCGGCGAGGGGCGAAACCAGCTCAGTCAAAGCGCCCTCTTCGAGTGCGGTCTTAACCGGAGTGGCAACAGCGACTGCGCCACCGGAAGTAGCGGCTGCAGCAGGTGCAGCGGCTGGAGTAGCAGCAGGAGCAGGAGTCGCGACAGTCGGAGCTGCTTCAATCTCGGTCTCACGCTGACTAGCCAGGCTAGCAAGCACTTCGTCACGCTCTTCTTTGGTGCGGTAATCGAGGAAAATGACTAAGAACATGGAGGTGAAGAAAGCGACGGCAATACCGATTGCGTATCCACCAGCGGGGTCCATAGCGCCGATTGTGAGCAGCGAGGTGAAGACGAAAGCCTGAGCCTTGACATTGAAGATACCCATAACGACACCACCGGCGATACAACCCGGAATGAGGCGGAAATAGGTCTTACGGAAGCGCAACAGCACGCCGTAGAGCGAAGGCTCAGAGATACCGCCAAGAAGACCGGCCATCATTGCGCCAAGGGAAACCTGGCGCATGCCGTTGTTCTTTTCACGGATGGAGATGACCATAACGCCGGTAACAACTCCGAAGCAGGCGAAGTTCCATGCACCCATGGGGCCCTGGATGAAGTCGTAACCGAGGGTTGCAATATTTTGGATCATAATGGCGTTGAGCGGCCAGTGCAGACCCAATGGAACGAGGAATGGGTAGAGGCAAGGAACCAAAATAGCCAAGATGAATGGGCTGAAACCGTTTACCGCTGTCAAAACGCTGGTAATTCCGTTACCGATGAAAATACCGAAGGGGCCGAGCAAGAAGGCGGTAGCTGGGATCATGATGAGCAGGGAGATAAATGGTACAAAGACCATTTGCACCGCACTCGGGATGATTTTCTTAAGACCCTTCTCCACCCAGAACAGGCCAATTGCAGCCATAATCGGAGGGAAAACCTGACCGGAGTACTCGTTAATAACTAGTGGTAGACCAGCAAGATCTACGACGTCACCCTTGCTACCCATCGCCATGAAAGCGGGAGTGAGCAAAGCGGCGGGAATGGCGGCGCCCACCCACTCGTTTGCTCCCAGCTTACGCGCTGC
Source organism: Corynebacterium sp. ES2715-CONJ3 (assembly GCF_024814365.1). Lineage (NCBI taxonomy): Bacteria > Bacillati > Actinomycetota > Actinomycetes > Mycobacteriales > Corynebacteriaceae > Corynebacterium > Corynebacterium sp. ES2715-CONJ3. The sequence continues at coordinate 35,202 of NZ_JANUXS010000008.1, read as the reverse complement.
GGTAGCACCGATCATGACGGGGAGGAAGTAGAAGACGGAAGTCCACATGGCGTGGAGTAGCTGATAGACCGGAGGCTGCTCTGCGACATCTTGGCGGAAATCTTGCCAGCCGAAGGTGTCAGCCAGCACGAGCATGGTGATAATCAGCGAGGCGCCAAGAAGAGCCCAGAGAATCGGGCGGAATGTATCAGAGAGGAACTCGAAGCAGTAGTCCACCCAGCTATATTTGCCTCTGACACCGTCGTATTGCTTCTTCGAAGACTCGGCGGCACTGTCTTTGGCTCCCATACCTGGAAGTTTCGTAAGCTCCTGGTAATAATTGGCAACATCGCCACCCATGACGACCTGGAGGCCATTGGAGCCCTGCGGTACAACACCGAGGACCTTAGGGTGAGAATCGAGAGCCTTCTGATCAGCTTTGGACTGATCATTGAGCTGGAAGCGGAGTCGGGTGGCACAGTGCGTCATCGAGGCGACGTTTTCCGCACCCCCGATCTTATCGAGGATAAACTCTGAGGCGGTCCCCAGGGTAGTTTTTTCAGCCATTTTCAGGCCTTTCGCTAGAGATTTACATTAAAAACGTAAAAGAGTAAGCACCTAGGACTCACTCTCTTCGATCCAACCGCCTGAGTCAGCAACGATGCTGCCACTCAATGATCTGGCTGAACCTTTCTTGGTTTGTTCCGACCAAAAATTTGGTTCACAGAACAATCCCTCCCAGTATATTGCATAGCCCAGCTCACATTCAAGAAAGCAAGCGGATTTTCTCACATGACTCAAAAATAAACCCACAGCAAAACCACAGCAAACCCACAATTTTGACCGCGAGATTCACCCCGTTTCCCACATCCCTTTCCCCCTCATGCCCAGCTATCCTGTTACTCTGTTAGCCCATGGCCTACTACTCAATCCGCATGCATGCCTCCAACCAAGGAACCCACATCTCCGGCGCCGAACGTCTCACGAACGCTTCCGCTAGAGACAAACCTAGCGATATTACCCAGATTGCAGCAGATTTAATAGAGCGCGCCCTCACTCATCCTAAGGCAGAGCCGGATAGCATCTCCTTGCGCGTCGAGAGACTAGACCAAGACCCACTGCGTGTCCCTCTACTTCCCTGCGTAGAGCTTCCCGCCGGCACCAGTATCGCAGAACTATTAACCAAAAATGGGCTTAGCACCTCCGCGGCAGAACTGGCGCAAGACTTGATTTTCTCAATTAAAGACATGCGTGGGGCCGCCTTGTTAGATGCTCGCCGACTCCGCCGCATAGAGCCCGATCGGCATCGCGGTATTCGAGTTAGCACCTTTGACTATGAGCACACTATCCACCGAGGATCAAAGAATCACCACGTCGAGGCTCGCATTTTGGCAACGAAAACCCTTAGTGCACCTGGGGTTGTGGCTGAACTTTGCATGAGTGACGATCCCGACTACACAACAGGTTATATAGCATTAGCAGGAACCTATTACCGAATTCCTAATATGAAGAAAAACGGTAGTGGTGGTCGAGTGATCATCGTGGATAGTACCCAATATAATTTCGACCTCGGGCGTACGATCGCTTATCTCGAAGACCAACCCGTCCTTGTCACGGGACACTTCCACGGTGGTCACGATGACTAGTCTGAACAGCGTCACCACATCCTGGAACCACCAATGGGAGGCAGCTGAGTTACAGCGAAGTCCCCGTCGGTTCGACACCGCCCCACAACCGCGCACAGTCCTCAATGGGCATCCCACACTTAGTTTTGCAAGCAGCGATTACTTGGGGCTCGCGTGCGATCCCCGCGTCATTGCGGCTGGACAAAAAGCCTCCAATTTATACGGTGCAGGTTCTGGTGGGTCTCGGCTAACATCCGGCGAAACGATTCATCGAATGCTAGAGAACCAACTAGCGGAGTTCTTCGGTTACTCCGACTGTATTTTTTTCGCTACCGGCTATCTGTGCAACTTGGGCGTCATTTCAGCACTAGCTGGTCCCGAGGTGACAGTGTTTTCCGACGCCTTCAACCACGCCTCGCTCATTGATGGTATTAAGCTCGCTAAAAGCTCTCAGCTCACAATCTACCCCCACCAGGATTTCGAATACCTCGCCCGCGCGTTGAGCCACCGCACGACTCCACACGCTCTTATCATCTCCGATGGTGTCTTCTCTATGTCGGGTTCGGTGGTGGATCTGCCCAGACTGGCGCAGCTAGCCGCCGACTACGATGCGTGGTTGCTCATCGACGATGCACATGGGGTAGGCACCGTGGGACGGACTGGACGGGGCGTCAGCGAGTGGGCCGGTATAAAGCCCGATATATTAATCGGAACTGCATCTAAAGCTTTGGGTGTGGAGGGGGGCTTTGCTCTCTGCAGCACTCCGGTGCGGGAATTCCTTTACAACCACTCTCGTAGCTTTGTTTATTCCACCGCTCCAACTCCAGCCACAGTTGGAAGCTGTAGCGAGGCTCTCCGAATTCTCGATACCGATCATCAACTCATCGCTCGTCTGCACGAGGTCATCGGATATTTTTATGCATCGATGAGAATGCAATCGCCCTCGGTCCCCCATCCCATTATCCCGGTTCCCATTGGCGATGAACGCCTAGCTATAACCATCGCTCGCAATCTCGAAGATGCCGGGATATATGCCCCCGCCATTCGATATCCCACTGTTGCCCGCGGGAAAGCATTACTCCGGTTGTGCCTTTCTGCTTTGCACACCGAAGCCGATATTGATCGACTGGTCGCCTCAATCGTCTGCAATAGCTAAACTATGTCACGCTCGTCTACTTTCAATAAGGATGAAGTTTTGATCACACATCCTCGTATAATGTCACTGTAAAAGCATGGGAGGTTACCCCCATTGGATTGGAGAAAAAACACCCTTCCCCTCGATTCGCAGAGCTTAGTGCACGAGCGATAAACAGACTTAGCCCTATTTGGACACAAATTCCCAATAGCGTTGACGAGAAGATGAGAGTTTAGGCGAAAGAGTTGTGCGCCTACCCCCATCAAGATCACTAAACCGCAGGTTGAATTATGTTTTTTTGCGTGCCACCATAGGTAACGTGCAATTACTTGTTGAAAATCAGCTCCTCGCTTTGATCACCATCATGGCCGTCGGATTACTCGTAGGGAAGATTCGGATCGGAAATTTTCGACTCGGCGTAGCTGCTGTGCTTTTCGTTGGTCTGGCCTTCGCTACCATTGAACCGCGCATCACCCTACCCCCCATTTTGTTCATTGTGGGTTTGAGCCTATTCGTCTATACCATCGGGCTCGAAGCCGGCCCAACATTTTTCGCATCGATGAAAACCATCGGGCTCAAAAACAATATGCTGGGCTTTAGCATGATCATTGTGCTGACCGGGATTTCATATATAGCTATCAAGCTTGCTGGAATCGATGCCGCTTCCGGAGCGGGACTATTTACCGGTGCTGGCACGAATACTCCTGCTATGGCTGCCATTGTGGATACCATGCCACAGCTTCTAGGTAACGAAAATAGTGACGTAGCAGAGCTTCCTGTCGTTGCGTACTCGCTTGCCTATCCCATTGGTGTGCTCGGTGTCATTCTCTCGATCGCACTCATGTCCAAAGTTTTTAAAATCAATCACGAGCAGGAAGCAAAAGACGCAGGCGTAGCTGTCACCCCTCTAGAGACTCGTCGATTCAAGGTCACCGAAGAGAACCTACCCCCCATCAATCAATGGCCCCATGCCTTCGAATTGGAGATTATAGTATCCCGAATCGAGCATAACGGTAAGTTCTACCTGCCAGAACCAGGCGATGAAGCCGAACTCGGCGACACGGTCTCGATAGTTGGCACAGCCATGGAGCTCGACAAGGTGGGCGCCTTCGTCGGTGAGCACGTCCCTGGCTCTCCCACTCACGGCGAGACTATTGACTACCGCAGAATCTTTGTGTCGTCCCCAGATATTGTTGGTATCCCTCTCCGCAAGCTACGTTCTCGTCTCCACGATATGTTGGTGACACAGGTGCGCCGAGGGGATATGGACACGGTGGCCACCCCAGATACCGTCCTGCAGTTAGGCGATCGAGTTCGCGTTGTGGCTCCTCGAGGTCGAATCGATCAAGCCACAAGGATCTTCGGCGATTCCTACAAATCCCTGTCCGATATTAACCTTCTTCCCCTGGTTACGGGCCTCGGATTCGGTGTACTGCTAGGCATGGTGGCACTTCCTCTTGTTGGTGGCGCTGAACTTAAGCTCGGCTCCGCGGGCGGCCCCCTCATCGTGGCATTACTTCTCGGCTATATCGAGCGCACCGGTCCTGTAGTGTGGCAAGTACCTTATGGCGCTAATTTGGCCTTGCGTCAATTCGGTATCACACTCTTCCTTGCTGGAATTGGTACCACCGCCGGTGCTGGTTTCGGAGAAGCCCTGAAAGATCCAGAATCTCTAAAGATTATTTTTGTTGGCGCTATAGGCACGATTGCCATGAGTTTGTGCACCCTGATTGTGGGCTATAAATTACTCAAAATTCCATTCGGTCAAGTAGCTGGCATCCTCGCAGGTATGCAGACCCACCCTGCAATTTTATCCTATGTTTCGGACCATACCCGCAACGAGTTGCCCTCTATTGGCTACACGACGGTATACCCGATGGCTATGGTCACGAAGATCCTCTGTGCCCAGCTACTCGCGTTTGCTCTTGTCCTCACTTAACGCCTGATCCAAGACGGAAAAGCTCGCTTCACCTTAACAGGAGGCGAGCTTTTTTTGAGTTTGAACCCCCAATCGCAGAGAGCCCGACCATCCTCTAGATGGCCCCTTGCTGCCATAACTATAGATCTATACTGTAGCTCTTTACCGGTATCTTGGCTTTGGTGAAAGGGTAACGTATGAACGACTAGAGTCCACTACTAAAACCCTAGGTCTCAAAGCGCCACGGTATTCACGGTGCCCGCGATGAGATCAGCTCCTCGGGCCGGAACCTGCAGCGCGCCGAGGGGTTGAAATTTTGTAAGATACTCAACTTTGACCTCATCAACGTATCAACAAACTCGAGTAATCCTCTCACAGGTGACTCTACAATTCTTAGCAATGGGAAAAAGGAAAATTAAGTTACCTTCCCCATCGGCATGGTCGACGAAACGGCGAAAGCAACCACCAACAGAATAAATTGGCCCATTAAGTGACTGATGGGGTGCTTTACCTAAACCAGATATGAACGTCGCTTTAGCAGCTCGACAGCAGCCTAATTAACGCGCAAGTGACTATCCGTTGAATTGTCTAGGAGGGCGAATACCTGAGCAGCCGACTTAAGTTCATAGCGGAAAATAAAGAAAACCCCATTCACCTGATCATTCAGGTGAATGGGGATTACGCACAGCGAGCTTTAGCTGCCAGCGAGCTTCTCGCGCAAAGCGGCAAGTTGCTCATCAGAAGCAAGTGAGCCACCGGTTTCCGCTGCTACTTCCGCTGCTTCGGCCGGAGCTGCCTGGTCAGACTGGGAAGAGTAGTTTCCACCTTCGGACTCACCCGCTGCGGCAGCCTCAGCGGCTGCGGCACGGTTCCGCTCGATTTGCTGGGTGTGAAGCTGGAAGCGACGCTCAGACTCGGCGTAACGAGCCTCCCACTCCTGACGCTGAGCATCGAAGCCCTCGAGCCATTCATTAGTCTCAGGATCGAAGCCTTCAGGGAAGATATAATTGCCCTGCTCGTCATAGGAGTCGGCCATACCGTACTTCGAGGGATCGAATTCCTCGGTGTAGTCCTCATCAGCCTGCTTGAGGGAGAGGGAGATGCGACGACGCTCGAGATCGATGTCGATGACCTTAACCATTGCCTCTTCGTTGACGTTGACAACCTGGTCTGGTACCTCGACGTGACGCTGAGCCAGCTCGGAGATATGTACGAGACCCTCGATACCCTCTTCGACGCGGACGAAAGCACCGAATGGAACGAGCTTGGTAACCTTGCCGGGAACAATCTGGCCGACAGCGTGGGTGCGTGCGAAGACGCGCCATGGATCTTCCTGGGTTGCCTTGAGCGAGAGCGATACGCGCTCGCGGTCAAGATCAACGTCGAGCACCTCTACGGTTACTTCGTCACCAACGGTGACGACCTCGGATGGGTGATCGATATGCTTCCAGGAGAGCTCGGATACGTGAACGAGGCCGTCAACACCGCCGAGATCGACGAAAGCGCCGAAGTTGACGATGGAAGACACGTGACCCTTGCGTACCTGGCCCTTTTGCAGCTGGTGCAGGAACTCCGAGCGAACCTCAGACTGGGTCTGCTCAAGCCATGCACGGCGGGAAAGAACAACGTTATTACGCTGCTTATCGAGCTCGATGATCTTTGCTTCGATCTGCTGACCGATATAAGGGTCGAGTTCACGCACGCGGCGCATTTCAACGAGAGAAGCTGGCAGGAAGCCGCGCAGTCCAATATCAAGGATGAGGCCGCCCTTGACAACCTCGATAACGGTACCGGTAACGGCCTCGTCTTTTTCCTTGAGTTCTTCGATGGCGCCCCATGCTCGCTCGTACTGAGCGCGCTTCTTGGACAGGATCAGACGACCTTCTTTATCCTCTTTAGTGAGAACTAGGGCGTCGATCTCGTCGCCAACCTCGACTACTTCGCCGGGGTCGACATCGTGCTTGATGGACAGCTCGCGTACCGGAATGACACCTTCGGTCTTGTATCCGATATCGAGCAAAACCTCATCGTGGTCAACCTTAACCACGGTACCTTCGACGATGTCTCCATCGTTAAAATATTTGATGGTGGCGTCGATGGCTGCGAGGAAATCCTCAGGAGAGCCGATGTCGTTGACAGCGACCTGAGGTACGTTCTTGGAGGTCATAAGTTAAAAGTGCTCCGAAATATGTAGGAATCGATGATGGACAGTTCATGTCTCTTGAATTGCATCTAAAGAGAGCGATTCAATCTCGCCGCATCCCGTCTTACTTCCCTACATAAGCAAGATGGCGATACGAACATAGACACGCGTGGCCAAGGATACGCCATTTTCCCAGCTAAAGCAAATAGAATGGGTCGCTGTGTTTGCCGATAAAACTCCAACCCCAATAGCCTCATTGGCCAATCAAAAATATTGGGACCTCGATGCCACGCAGTACCACAGAAGTCACGCTGAATATCTGTCATCCTTTTACTGGTGCCCTGAGATGCTTCACGAGCAAGAGGCCCAGTTGCTGGGTGATCTCTCCCAGCATACTGTCCTCGAACTAGGCTGCGGCTCGGCTCCCTGTTCCCAGTGGTTGAAGGTGCGCTTCCCCCACGCATTCGTGGTGGGCTTCGACATTTCATCGTCCATGCTCAAGTATGCAGCGACCTCGTTGCCTCTAGTACAGGCTGATGCCACAGCTCTCCCCTTTGCCCAAGAAACATTCGATTGTGTCTTCTCGGTTTTTGGCGCCATTCCTTTCGTGGAAGATCTCACCGAGTTATTTGGTTCAATCTATAATTTGCTCACCCCCGGTGGACGTTTTGTTTATTCCACGAACCATCCCATGCGATGGGTTTTTCTCGACGATCCAGGCGAAGCAGGACTCATGGCAGTCACATCGTACTTTGAGAAGGACTACGTGGAATATTCCGCTGACGATACTTGCCCTGACTATGTGGAATTTCAGCACACCTTGGCCGACCACATCAACGCCTTAGCCACCAGTGGTTTTCACATCGACGCCTTCGTCGAACCCGAATGGCCGGATTCTTTGGAAACAACGTGGGGCCAATGGTCTCCTCTCCGCGGCAAAATTTTCCCAGGTACTATGATCATTCAGGCTCACCGCCCTCTATAAGGCCACCACTAGAAACTTTAGTGGGCAGCCTCTTCCCAGTTAGCTCCATGTCCGGCTGATACTTCCAGGGGAACCGAGAGCGATATGGCTCGGTCCATCTCGGCTTCCACAATCTTGGTAACCATGTCGAGTTCCCCGGGAGCTACCTCTACCACCAACTCGTCGTGGACTTGGAGGAGCACCCGAGATTGCGTTTTCTCCAAATGCCGGTCGACGCGCAACATAGCAACTTTAATGATATCGGCAGCGCTTCCTTGGATGGGCGCATTCAAAGCCGCACGTTCGGCGTTTTCCCGAGCAACCCGATTTGTGGAACTCAACTCTGGTAAATAACGCCGGCGCCCGAAGAGGGTAGCTGTGTATCCACTGCGTCGAGCTTGTTCGACGATATCATCAAGATAACGTTTAACTCCACCAAAGCGCTCGAAGTAGTTTTCCATGATTCCCTTGGCCTCACCTGGGGTGATTCCCAGCTGTTGTGATAGGCCGAAGGCCGAGAGCCCGTAGACCAGCCCGTAGGACATGGCCTTGACGCGGCGGCGCAACTCCGCCGTCACTTCAGAAACGGGGACATCAAATACTTTTGATCCCACGTAATTATGAAGATCCTCACCACGTTGATACGCCTCAATAAGGCCAACATCTTGCGAAAGATGCGCCATCACTCGCATTTCAATCTGGGAATAATCGGCAGTCAAGAGCGTGTCGTACCCTGGCCCAGGAGTGAAGGCGGAGCGGATTTTGCGCCCGGCTGCAGTTCGCACTGGGATATTCTGCAGGTTAGGTTCCGTGGAGGATAGTCTGCCCGTGGACGTCACAGTTTGGTTAAAGGTGGTGTGAATACGCCCATCCTCGCCGATAGCTTTAATCAGACCCTCTAGAGTGGTCTTCATTTTCTGATATTCGCGGTGTGCTAAAAGATGATCAAGGAAGGGATGCGGATATTTGACAGCAAGCGCTTCAATCTCTTTAGCTGCTGTGGAGTAGCCTGTCTTGGTTTTTTTAGTTTTGGGAAGTCCCAGAGTTTCAAAAAGGACAACCTGCAGCTGTTTCGGTGAGGTCAGGAGGAGCGTCGGGTCACCCGCGAGCTCACGTGCTGCCTCTTCCTCCCTGGCCACTTGGTCTTTGAAGTCTGCCAGCTGTTCCTCTAACACAGCTCGATCCACCGCAATTCCGGCATCCTCCATCACAGCGAGTGACTGGATAAGAGGAATCTCTAAGTCGCTATAAAGCTCGAAGGAGTCCATTTCTTGCAATTCCTTGGTCAAGGATTCAGCTAGCGAGATAATTGCCCGAACAGAGTCCTTAAGGATGCGATGGTTATCCTCGTCGATCAAGCTCAATTGACCCCCGTTATCGGCACCGAGTTGTCCCTGAAGATGCCGCTGATAAACATCCTCGAGAGAGTAGGTTCGCTGGCCGGGGCGCAATATATAGGCAGCCACAGCAGTATCATGGCGGATCCCCGATAAAGTGAACCCGCGTCCCTTTAACATGTGGTAGCACGCTTTGGCCTCATGCATAATCTTGGGGGCGTCGCTGGAGAAGAATTTAGCCAGCGCCTTCTCCTCCTCGGGGCTCAGATCTGCAAAGTCACCCACGATAACATGGTTCTTGCTATCGAGGAGTGCATAGGCATAGGCGTCGCCGCTCGCCGGTGTTCCTCTCCCTTGAATATAGACCGCCGTTCCCGCAGCTAGGTCACGGCTAGGATCTTCTAACCAATGATGGACAGGTTGACTGTCTTCGATGAGTTCTCTTTCGTCGCGGGCCGATTCCTGAGTCTGAGGTTGCTCCCCTAAACCTAGGGCTTCAAAAATGCGTTCGCGAAGATTTTTACCAAATTCGAGATCTGAAAATTTATCCAGAACCGCCGTAATATCGACCGTTCCCCGCTGGAGCTGCTCCGGGGACAATTCTAAGGGAAGATCTTTGACCATCTCGGTGAGCGTGCGATTCATACGCACTTGATCAATGCGCTCGCGGAGATTGTTGCCTACTACTCCCCCAATTTCTTCAGCATGCGCAAGCAAGTTGTCTAGATTACCGTAGTGGGTAATCCACTTGGTTGCGGTTTTCTCTCCCACTTTTGGAATCGAGGGGAGATTATCCGATGGGTCGCCCCGAAGAGCTGCGAAGTCCGGGTATTGCTCAGGACTCAGACCATACTTTTCCTGCACAGCTTCAGGGGTAAAGCGGTGCATAACCGAAACCCCCTTCATGGGATACAGCACCGTGGTGGAATCGTTCACCAACTGGAAAGAATCGCGATCTCCAGTAACTATAAGAGTAGTAAAACCAAGGGGTTGAGCGGCGGTAGCCAATGTGGCAATCACATCATCGGCCTCATAATGGTCTTTTTCGATGGTTTTCAGGCCAAGGACTTCAAGCACGTCCTTGATTAGCGAAATTTGCCCTTTGAACTCCTCAGGGGTGGGCGCACGCTGTGCCTTGTAATCTGGGAACAGTTCACTGCGAAAAGTAGGAGCCTCGAGGTCAAAGGCCACCGCGATATGAGAGGGTTCTTCTTCGCGTACTAATCCTGCAAGCATAGAAAGGAAACCGTAGACAGCATTGGTGTGCTGACCTCCAGACGTGGAGAATTTATCGCTCGGAAGCGCGTAGAAAGCACGGAAAGCCATAGAATGACCGTCAATGAGCATAAGGCGGCGTGGGGCGTCGATTTTGTTGTTCTCCATCTCAGTCACGAAAGACCAGTCTAGTCGATCGCGGGAATAGTCGGGGATGGGTAGGATGACGTTGGGATTTCCAGAAATCTAGAAAATAGGTTAATATTTCCCCGTGCGCCCCTGTAGCCCAATTGGCAGAGGCAACGGATTCAAAACCCGTCCAGTGTGAGTTCGAGTCTCACCAGGGGCACGATAGTCACCGCCACGGAGTATTTTTACACGTGGCGGTTTTGCTATCACATTATAAAAAATCTGATACTCATATAAACAGTAAGGCGCTCAATGGACCACTCAACTCAGGGGATCCGCTCCTCAAACCCTGTTTCACATCTTGTTCATGTTGTCATTGGTGCTCTCATTGGACTTGCCGAGATGGTTCCGGGCGTCTCCGGTGGCACAATTGCGCTCATCAGTGGTATTTACGAGCGCGCGATTAACAACGCCGACGCGCTGCTGAACGTGGCGAAATCGCTCGTTCGCGATCGTTCGAACCTTGCGGCTGCGGTGAGGAAAGTCGAGTGGCTCTTCCTCGCTGCGGTGGCTGTGGGAATGCTAGGTACTGTCTTTGCGCTTTCTGGAGTGGTTCATTCCTTTGTGGAGAATTCTCCCCAGACTGCCCACGCCCTTTTTCTCGGTATGGTTGCTGTCTCACTGGTCGTCCCGATCAAGCAGACCAACAAGCAGGACTTAAAAGCCAAGTTGATCCCTGCGCTTTCGCTCCTCGTTGCAACCGCTATAGGTATGTTTTTCCTCACCGGATTCACCTCGGCCGAGAAATCTGATCCATCACTACTGATCATATTTGGGGCTGCTGCTATTGCTATCTGCGCGCTTGTATTACCTGGAGTATCCGGATCCTTCATTCTCCTAGCGATCGGTCTATATGAGCCAGTTATTGGCGCAGTGAGCGAACGCAACCTCACGGTCCTCTTGGTCTTTGTCGCGGGGGCGCTCACGGGGCTGTCGTTGTTTATCAAAGTGTTAAATTATCTGCTCAATAACCATCACTCTCTCACCATGATGGCGATGGCGGGGCTGATGTTGGGTTCGTTACGTGCACTATGGCCGTGGACTGGCGATTCGGGAGAGCTTCTCGCACCGAGTGGCAATACTGGCTGGTTGCTGTCCATGATGGCGCTCGGTGGCGCCATTGCTGGTGCCGTGATGATCCTCGAACGCTTTAATACCCAGGGATCGAAGAACTAACAAGGTTTCCGAATAGCGAAGTAGTTACCCGCGTGTGTGCCGAGTGTGTCTGGTTGGACTAGTAGCGCGGGTACGATTATCGCTTGCACCTTCGCGCGGTTTGAGGTCACAAGTAACTGGGTGCGGGTGGAGAGACCTGAACCAGGCTGTTCTCAGCCCCCTTTGTGAAGTATTGGTGGCGAGCATCATTCCCGTAATCAAATGCATACTTTCCGCATATTTTGTGAATTGTATGCATATATTCGATAACTGCCTCGCAGGGCTGACTCCGCAAAGGTTGGTCAGGCACCCCCAAACCTCCGGTATAACCACTGCTTGGAGACATTTTATTGTCTCCTGTCGATTACGGGGGTAAGACGTCCACCGTAAAGGGTATGAAAAATTTATTCAGTGTGATAAATTTATTTCCATGACTTCAACGATGAAACACCAATCGATCTACCGCTCGGCAGCGAGCATAGTCACCGTCGGTTTACTCCTCAGCGGTTGCGTTACAAACACGGAAGGTAATACCGCCGCCATTGATGGTGAATCCCCGTCCTCCGCTGCCAGTAACGGTCTTCCCTCTGGTTGGAAGGAAATTACTCCTGACACCGTTGACGCTATAGCCGCTCTCGTTCCATCAGACATCGCTGAGGATGGCAAGATCAGCATTGGCACCAACCCACCCTTCGCCCCCGCTGAATTTAAAGATTCCGATGGTAAGATCATCGGCTTTGATATCGATCTTGCTCGTGCGGCCGCTTCCGTGCTGGGCTTGGAACTGGAAGTTAAGGACCTCGACTTCTCATTGATCCTGCCCCAAATCGACGGTGGCTCCGTAGAATTCGGGGCTTCCGGCTTTACCGATAACGAGGAGCGGAGGGCTAACTTCGACTTCGTCGATTATTTCAATGCCGGTATCCAGTGGGCCGCAGCTCCCGGCTCAGGCGTCGATCCCGATGAGGCGTGTGGCCTGACTGTGGCCGTTCAACGGGCCTCAGTCTCCGAGACGGTAGATGTAGCCGAACGCTCGGCAGCATGTGAAGCAGCTGGCAAACCAGCAATCAAAACCTTATCTTTCGACAGCTCCGATGCCGCCGCTAATGCTGCCATCCTTGGGCGTGCCGATGCATTCTCGGGCGACTCCCCCACGGTCGCGTGGGCTGTTGAACGCTCTGAGGATAGACTCGAACTAGTTGGAGATATCTTCGCCGTTGCCAACTATGGTTGGCCCGTTAAAAAGGGCTCAGAATTAGCCCCCGCTCTCGCAGCCGCCCTCCAGCACCTCATCGACAACGGCGACTACGAAGAGATTTTAGCTCAGTGGGGCATGAAGAATGGCCTCGTTGAAGCCGCTGCTATCAATGGTCAGCCCATCAACTAGCCAACCATCCTCTGATATCCCACCCACTCCCTTGGCACCGCATGAGCAACCGAGGGAGTCTAAACATTCGAAAGATTCTTGTTATGAGCACCCCACGAGGCCCCAAACCCATTGAGGCTAAATCACTCCACCACCCAGGACGGTGGGTTACGGCCACCATCTTGCTGAGCATTGTCGCTCTTTTTATTTATTCATGTAGCCAAAATGAAGCCTTCGGGTGGGACACTTATTTTCAGTACCTTTTCGATACTCGTATTGCCGAAGCGGCTCTGCACACTATTGCGCTCACAGTGCTAGCCATGCTTATTGGCGTTGTCCTCGGTCAGATCCTCGCCATCCTAAGGATGTCGCCCAATCCCGTGTTGAGCGCCATCGCATGGTCTTATTTATGGATCTTTAGAGGCACCCCAGTCTATGTACAACTGGTGTTCTGGGGTCTAGCTGGCAATATTTTCAAAGTACTCAACCTGGGGATAGCTGAGATCGACCTCGAAAGCGCACTGAGAAATACGTTCTTCCTCGCCGTCCTAGGACTCGGTCTGAACGAGGCGGCCTATATGGCAGAAATCGTGCGCTCCGGGATTCAGGCTGTGCCCCCTGGACAAATCGAAGCATCAAAGGCCCTCGGTATGAGTTGGTGGACCACTATTCGCCGCACAATCTTGCCGCAGGCACGCCGTATCATCTTGCCTCCCACAGGCAATGAGTTCATTTCCCTGCTCAAGACCACGTCGCTCGTCGTCGCGATTCCTTATTCAATGGAGTTATACGGGCGGGCCATGGATATTGCGAACGCTCTTTTTGACCCGATTCCTTTGCTTCTTGTTGCGGCAACGTGGTACCTCGTTATCACCTCGTTGCTGATGGTGGGCCAACACTACCTAGAGATTTACTACGATCGTGGGGCAACCAAGGAGTTGACAGCTCGCCAACTCAGCGCCCTAGCCGATGCAGAGGGAACGCTTCCGAAAAATATCAATATTGTTCCCGAGACCCCTAAGCGGAAATAAGAGAAGGTACTCAAAGATGAATACACCCATGATTGAGGCTCAACAGGTCTGTAAGTCTTTCTCCGGCCTCAAAGTCCTCAAAGGTATCGACCTTATAGTTCCGAAGGGCTCAGTAACGTGTTTGATCGGACCGAGCGGTTCCGGTAAGTCCACCTTCTTGCGCTGCGTCAACCACTTGGAGAAAGTCACCGCGGGTCGCCTCTACGTCGACGGAACTTTAATCGGCTACCGCGAGAAGAATGGCGTACTCTACGAAATTTCCGAGAAAGAGGCGGCTCGTCAGCGCTCCGATATCGGTATGGTTTTCCAAAACTTCAACCTATTTCCGCATCGCACCGCGCTGGAGAATATCACTGAAGCTCCGATTTATGTAAAGAAAATGGATTCTGACAAAGCAAATGAGCGCGCCAGGGAACTCCTTGCCCAGGTGGGACTAGCGCACAAAGCGGATGCTTTTCCGGCTCAGCTATCTGGTGGCCAACAGCAGCGGGTCGCTATTGCCCGCGCGGTGGCGATGGATCCCAAGTTGATGCTATTTGATGAGCCTACCTCTGCTCTCGACCCTGAACTGGTTGGGGAGGTTCTCCGCGTAATGCGTGATTTGGCTGAACAGGGAATGACTATGCTTGTTGTCACTCATGAGATGGGTTTCGCTCGGGAGGTATCCGATCAGGTGGTTTTCATGGATGGTGGCGTAGTTGTTGAATCTGGCCGTCCGGAGGAGGTCCTGGATAATCCTCAGCACGCACGTACCCAGGAATTCCTTTCCAGTATCTTGACCTAGTCGAGGGGCTTGTTGTACTTTTCCTTGATGGCTTTCTCAACGTGCGGAGGTAACACTTCTTTGATATCTCCGCCAAACCGAATCACTTCTTTGCACAGAGTCGAGGACACGTGACCGTATTTGGGATCTGTCATAAAAAACACGGTGTCCACCCCGGAGAGATTGCGGTTCATCTGCGCCATCGGCACCTCGTACTCGTAGTCGAGGGAGGATCGTAGGCCCTTGACGATGACTGAAATATCGTGTGCGCTGGTGTAATCGACCAAAAGATCTGCCCACCAATCCACCACGATATTGGGTACATCGCTAAGACTACGCTCGATGAGATCGATACGTTCCCTCACGCTAAACAGTCCATTTTGCTTATTCGGATTCGCAGTCACCAGGACCGTTAATTCGTCAAATTGGGCCGCAGCGCGACGGAAGATATCAATATGTCCCATCGTCACCGGGTCAAAGGACCCAGGGGCAACCGCTCTGCGCATATGCTTATTCATCGCCATTACCCGTCCGCTAATTCGGAATCAAAAACAGCCATATCCATACGCGCTATACCGAAGGTACGCTTCTTTAATTTTTGGGTGGTTGGGGTAAAACCTGCGGGCCATGCAGTTTGAGGAGAGTCACGGTGGCGTTCGACCACCACAGCGGCACCATCTACAAGCAGGGGTTTAAGCGCCGTGAGCATCTCGATGACGGCAATATCCTCGAGCTCATAGGGGGGATCTGCCAGCACCATGTCAAAATAGTGATGAGGCGCCATCGCTAAATAGCTAGACACGGCCCTTTGTTCAATGCTCACACCAGGATGGCCTACTACTGCAGCGTTCTCTTTGATGATCGCACAGGCACTGGCCTGGGACTCGACCAATACCACCTCGCTAGCCCCCCGAGAGGCCGCTTCTAGGCCGAGCGCTCCTGAACCTGCAAAGAGGTCGAGAACGCGCGAATCTTGAAAGCCGAAGCGTACTTGAAGAGAAGAGAATAAGCCTTCACGGGCCCTGTCTGAGGTAGGCCGGGTCCCCTGCTCGGGAACTTTGATCTTGCGGCCGCGAGCTTGTCCAGCAATAATTCGCGTTTTGCCCATTTACTAGCCCTCCTCAGCAATCACGAGCAGCGGGTCTCCGCCTAGGACGTCCTCGAAATCATTGAAGCACAATTCGCTAACAATCCCAGGACCTGGTGCCACGATCGATGTCTCGAGTTTCACGGCCTCGACGATGGCTAATTCCGCGCCGGTTTCAACGCGGTCGCCTACTGCTACTGTGTAGCGGACGATTCCTAGGAATGGGGCGCAGATTTTCATGGGCTTTAGTTTATCATTGCGCTGCATTTTAACTCTTTTCGAGATAGTACCGATCGTGCTCTGTGTAGCGGGATGTCAGAAGCTGGGCGAGGCGGGGGTTCTCCTCCACAAGATCACGCGCGCGAGCGTTAGCATGCTCGATGAGATGTGCATGGTGTAACAGATCGAGGTAGCGAACTGCGCGTCTCGTCCCCGACTGGGCGCTGCCCAGAACATCGCCTTCACGACGCATGCTCAGGTCTAGGTCGGCTACCTCAAAACCATCGGTCGTTTCACTGAGTTGTTTAATGCGCATAAAACTAGCACTCTCCTGCTCAGCTTCGGTGACGAAAAAACAGTGTGAGGCATTGCCACCACGCCCAACCCGCCCTCGCAGTTGATGCAACTGAGAGGCGCCGAAGTGGTCTGCCTCCAACACGATCATAACGGTAGCATTAGCAACATCGATACCTACCTCAATGACCGTTGTGGACACCAGAGCATCTATATCGCCTTGCGCGAAGCGCTTCATAATGTCATCTTTATCGCGTGGTGCGAGAGAGCCGTAGAGACATTCCACTGTGAAATCGCTCAGTTGATGAGAGCTGAGTTGGGCGTGGGTTTCTAGCACCCCACCCTCCTTGTGCACTCGGGGACACACCACATAAACCTGATGCCCCGATGCTATTTGTTCGCGAACCACCTCCCACATCCTCTTGGTCCAGGCCTCTAGCCACGTTGGTACGCAAAAGCTCTTGATTGGTTTTCTCCCCTGGGGTAGTTCTCTTAGTACCGAACTACTGAGATCGCCGAAGTGCGTCATCGCCACGGTCCGTGGGATGGGTGTCGCTGTCATAACAAGCAGATGGGGCGTTAGGCCGTTTTTTCCCTTGCTACGCAGGGCGTCACGCTGTTCCACACCGAACCGGTGCTGCTCGTCAACGACGCAAAACCCAAGGTCAAAGAATTCGACGGATTCTTGAATGAGGGCGTGGGTTCCCACAACGATATCTGCTTGCCCCGAGACGCAGTCAAGCAACGCTTGCCGACGCTGTGCGATTGGCATACCCGAGCTCAATACGGTGACCGCAATATCATCCAGCCCCGCAAGATCTAGAAGATCCTTAAGGCTGCGTGCGTGTTGGTGAGCTAAAACTTCCGTTGGCGCCAAAAGCGCACACTGCTTGCCGTTGTCGATTGCCTGCAGCATGGCAACCAGGCTCACCACGGTTTTACCTGAGCCCACTTCACCTTGGAGCAGACGTTGCATCGGGTGCTCGAGGGTGAGATCAGCGGCTATGTCGGCTATGACTGATCGTTGTCCGTCAGTAAGAGCATACGGAAGGCTAACGATGAGTTGCGCAGCGGAGGCATTGGGAATGTGCTCGAGGCGAGGAGCTAGCCGAGCGCGAGATTCTTGGCGTCGGGTGGCCATGACGGTAGCCAGGGCTAGAGCCTCATCGAAGGCAAGACGATCACGATAATAGCTAGGTTTCGTTTGTGGATCCTGGTGCAATCCCCTAATAGCTGCGTCGAGGCTGGGGAATCCGGGAGGGATATAGGCAGCTAGGGGATCTGATATGTGTGGAGTGCGCCTGAGGACTTCAGCAATTGCGGCAGCAATGCGCCACGTGGGAAGATTTTTCGTTGCTGGATAGATCGGGATGGTCTCAAGATGCGCTATATAGCGACTACAGTCACCCTCGTCATCATAAACCGTATCGGAGTCTGGATCGCTGGTTAATGCGGCTTTATCCAAGATGACATAGTCGGGGTGCTGCAACTGGGCTTCGCCGCGAAAATATTTCAGTTTCCCTGTAAAAAGTGCTACCACGCCTTCGTGCAGGACTTTTTGTAACCATCGCACCCTAAAAAACACGGCCGTGATCTGTCGTTGCCCATCGTAAATAGTGGCAGTAAGGACAAAGGTGCGCCCTGTATCATTAACGGAAACCGACTGGATCACCCCGATACAGGTCACGATATCGCCCTCGGTAAGACTATCCATACTCATCGGCGAATGGCGAGTTGCAAAGCTGCGTGGCAAGTGTCCGAGGAGTTCGTTGGCAGTGGAATAACCCAAATGCTTTTTGATGGCGCGAGCCTCTTTCGCGGGTAAGAGCGAATTCAAGGGGCGGGTGTCAGTCCAACTAATGGGCATCGCAACTGTCCTATTCAGCGCCAATTTCGGCGAGTGACCCGAAGTCGCTCCCAATATAAAGAGTCAATTCCAGGGGCAAGGTGGCCTTCGGGCGTTTCGGTAAGGCGGCGAGAATACTCTCGTGATCTATATGCGCGGCCATGGAGGCATCGATCAGCACCGTCAATTGTTCAGTGTTATCGCGGATGAGTATGCGGCAGCAGGATATGATCGCGTCAAGGAATGTATCGGAGATGCTCCGGATATCGCGGGAAGCTACGCCTAAATAGTCACCTTTTGCGCACGCACCCACAGATGTCAGACGCGCCTTATCGGCCTGTCTGACCCGCATATACTCCATGGCGTTGATCGCTTCTGCCATGGCGTATCCATCGACCGCGAGTGGCTGAGCGGGATCATGGACGGCAACTGCCGCAAGCCCTCGCACCACGGCGCCGGTAGGCACAATCAGCAGGGTTTGCTCGAAAGCGTAGCCTGCGCGCTCAACGGCGCTCAACTGGGCTTTTTCCAAGAATCCGTTGGGCAGTAGAATAATCTCATCAGCCTGCGTAGCTCGTGCAGCTGACACTACGGTGTAGACGATATCGGCACTTGAGTCGACCGCGACGACCTGTACCCCCGAACGCTCGTATAGCTTCGCTAATTCACCTGGCGGAGTAATCGCGAGAATGACGCGCGAGCTTAGCGCAGGGGTAGAGATATCCGGCAGGGCCTCCAGACGCAGCTGCGAGACCCCGCCCAGCGCAAAAGCGAGCTCGATGACCTTACCTGCATGATGCGAATGTATGTGCACACGGTGAGCATCCCCTGCGTTATCGAGACTGGCAATGACCACGCTATCACCAAGCGGTTCCAGGTTGTCACGGATAACCTGAGGGTGACAGCCCCGAAGCATAAACATAACTTCCAAATAACTACTAGTCATGTCTTCGTGCGGGCTGGAAGCTGGTAGGTCGTGCGAAGGCATGCGCTGCGGGTTAAGAATTTCCGCCAGCCCCTCGGGCTGCCCAAAATTCCCTCGAGGCACCGGTTTTCTCGCGGGCGCTTCCTCCACGCGCTGTGCGCCAGCAAGTTGAGCGAGGGTGTCCACTCCCACCTGATATTCGGAAATCTCAGTCTCTTTGTGTCGCGGCTTACGAGAGCTGGCAACTATCCAACATAGCGACTCGAGGATCACGATTAATCCCTGCCCCCCTGCATCAACGACACCTGCGTCGCGAAGCGCTTGCAGTTGCGATGGCGTCCGTTCAAGAGCGCGGCGCGCAGCTTGTGTGGCTGCTGTGACAATAGCCATAAGATCGTGGTCATCGGTTTGATTTGCAGCTACCGACGCAGCGCGCAACACCGTAATCACTGTGCCCTCTACCGGTTGAGCGATTGCTCCCATCGCAAAGGTATATCCAGCTTCAAGTGCCTTTTTTATGTGGGGGCCCGACACGCCTTCGTCTCGAGCGTATTGGGCGATTCCACGGAGAACTTGACTGAGGACCAAGCCCGAGTTGCCCCGTGCTCCAAGTGTTGCGCCTCGAGCTAGGGCTGCGCTAACAAGTGCGATATCGTGTTGGTCCTCGCCGTCGAGGCGGTCCACCTCGGTGAGTGCGGCTAGCATGGTGTGAGCCATATTAGAGCCGGTGTCTGCATCGGGGACGGGGAAGACATTGAGTGCGTTGATCTCCTCGCGACGGATTTCCAATTCACTCGCGGCGCGCCGCACCCAGCCCGTGAGGGCCATGGCATCAAGGCTCAATAATTGTGACATAGAGTTTTCATTCTACAACTGCCACTCAACGGGGGGCAGTTTGTGGTCGCGCAAATATTCATTTGCCCGAGAAAACGGCCGAGAGCCAAAAAATCCCCGGCGCGCCGATAGCGGTGAGGGATGTGGTGAAGAGATAACCATACTATCCGGATGCCCAGCAAAGTGGGGGCTAAGTTTCTGGGCTTCGCGGCCCCAGAGGATGGCCACAAGTGGCTGCTGGCGGTTGATGAGAGTATCCACGATATGCGCAGTGATGTGTTCCCAGCCTTTATTGCGATGGGATCCGGCTCCGTTGGCCTCGGCCCGCACTGTCAACACCGTGTTCAGCAGCATAACGCCCTGCTGCTGCCAGGCACTGAGGTCTCCGGTTGTTGGTTGGGGGATGGAGAGATCGTCGCTGAGTTCGCGAAAGATATTGCTGAGACTTCGAGCTGGTGGCCAGATCTCTGGGGCTATGCTGAAAGCCAGCCCTTGTGCGTGCCCTGGAGTGGGATAGGGGTCTTGACCAATAATGAGGACATTGGTGCTAGCGAGTGGAGTTTGTAGTGCCCGCCAGCGTAGATGCGCTGGCGGCGCGATGGGAATTCCTGCTTCCTCTTCGCGCTGCAGGAACTCCCCCATGGCATTGATGAGCGGAGCTATTTCGCGTAGCGGCTCACGCCAGCTGGGGTGGATGTTTATTTCTTCAAAATAGGTCACGTTTCCCCCTTGTGTTAAAAGCTTCCCCATCCTTCCTGGTAGCGCGGAGGTGCTGAATCAACCGTGACGAGGCCCTGGGGGTGATGGCTCAGCACGGTACCAATGGCGCGGAAGCCAGTAGGAGCGGGACCGAAGGTGGTGCCAATGAGGGTGTGGTCTTCGCCGCCGCTGAGGACAAATTTCCACGGGTCTTCCTCGAGAATCTCGCAGGCGCGCATAATATCATCAGTGGGGGCAATAGCCTGGGAGTCCAGATTGATTGCAACCTTCGATTTCGCCGCGATGGCGTGGATATCGCGCACGAGTCCGTCGGAGTTATCTGTCATGGCGCTCACCCCCGCCGAGCGAGCAACGTAGCCGCGTCCTGGGGGCATGATGGTGGAGCAATGGGCACGGAGCAGGGATTCGAATTCTGGCAGAGCTGCTTCGCGTCCGAGACGAGCAAGCAGGGCATGACCGGTGGCGGATTCACCGATTCCTCCAGAAGCGACCACGATTTGTCCAGGGCGGGCGTTGCGGAGATGGAGCGGTTCGAGTGGTCCTCCGAGTTGACCGATAGCGGTTACTGAGATCACGATATACTCACCGTCGGTCATATCTCCGCCGATGAGTTCAGCGCCGTAATCACTGATACGTTCGTTGATGCCGCGGGCTAATTCGGAAACGAATTGCAGTCGGGTAAACCCGGGTGCTGACAGCGACAGAAGAGCTGCTACGGGGCGAGCACCCATGGCCTCGACGTCGGCAAAATTCTGGGTTATAGCCTTGCGTCCGATTTCAGCTGGATTGGACCATTCTTTGGTGAAGTGCCGTTCCTCAACCAACATATCGGTGGTGACCACCATCCTCGAGTTGGGGGCGCCGTAATCAAGTACTGCGGCGTCGTCCCCATTACGGGTGCTGGGAGCAGTGCGCAGAATGGTGTCGATGACGGCTTTCTCGCCGACTTCCGAGAGGGTGGGGTTTTTAGGGTCTTTTCCGTCTTCCATTGTTCTCTCTTGGTTGAAAAGGCTAGTAGTCTGTTATCGGGTGCTCTATAGAGGTTAACCCCGAAGGTACTGTTGTTCATCTACCTAAAATAATCTTTTAATATTATTGATGATAACAATGACAAGCGCCACCATCTGATGCAGAAGTGTGGCCTATATCCCGCTATGTCGAGAAGTACCTTGAGGTTTTCCGGTACGAGCCGACTATGATTTTTCACTATGCAATCATCCCCCATGCCAGTGCGACCCCTACCCATTGTCATCGCCTTGATCTTGGCTATGTCGTTTATGGTAGCTGTTCTAGTGGGAGCCAAGATGGTCTATAACCACAGTGCTCATCAGCCGGTGGCCATGTCCACCTTGGACACTCCAGAATCTAGCTCGATCGAGTGTGAAGAATTTCTTGCAGCGCTACCAACCTCGGTATTAGGACATCCTCGCGCTGATATAGTGGCCCCGATCCCACCTGGGGCAGCAGCCTGGAGCTCGTCTTCCCTCGAGCGGATCACAGCCCGGTGTGGGGTGAATTTACCACGTCAATACACGTCACTGAGCAATATAGTTGAGGTCGGCGGTACTCGATGGCTTGAAGTATCAGATGCCACGCCAGCGTCAACCCTTAAAACGTGGTACAGCGTCAATCGTGCAAAAATAATCGCTATCACTGCCGACGATCTATCCCTCGGTGATCACCCTCATCCCCTGGAGGATATTGCAGCCGCTGTTGCGATAATTCCCCACCAAGAATTTCCACCCAATCCTATCCCCCTGAGTGGACTCTCTAGTGCTGTAGGGCCGCAACAAAAAGCGGCATGCCAGGAGGTGCTCGCCGCTTTGCCGAATGATTTAGATAGCGGTTATAGGCGCAGTACCACCGATCTGGGGACAGAAATGGTGGCGTGGTCCGCACCCGGTGAAGAGGCAATCGTGGTGCGATGTGGGGTGGAATATCCCCAGAATTATACGGCGGGCGCTGCCTTGCAGCAGGTTAACGATATCGTGTGGTTTGAAGACGTCATTGTGGGCAACGGTACCACTGCGAGCACCTGGTATGCGATCAATAAGAGCCAGGTAGTTGCCGCCCATATCCCTCAAGCGCGCGGGAATGCGGCGCTAGTTGCGATATCGCAAGCTGTATCGCAACACCTCTAGGAGAAGCCACCTCTTGGTCTAGTTTTTGGAGGTGGATTCATGGGGTTTTAGAGGGCGTGAGGAGTTCAGCGTCTATTACAGTTCAGAGCGTGGTCAATGAGAATTTCGAGGAGTTCTGGATAGTCGACACCCGATGCCGCAAGCACTTGGGGATACATGGAAATAGGGGTGAAACCTGGCATGGTGTTGATTTCATTAATAACTGGACCATGATCGGTTAGGAAGAAGTCGACTCGAGCAAGTCCAGTGCAGTCAAGCGCTTTAAATGCCTCGATTGCCAGGCGTTGGATCTCCGCGGTGTGGTTGTGTGGGATCGCGGCGGGAATGACTGCGCTGACGACACTGTCGAGATACTTGGTGTCAAAATCATAAAATCCGCCCTCGCTGGCATCGGTGTCCACAAGCTGAGCAGGCACAGAGGCGCGCAGGGTGCCCTCCGCGTTTTCGAGGACTCCGCATTCGATTTCACTGCCGATGATCTCCGATTCTATGACGACCTTCGCATCGTATTGGCGAGCCTCGATGAGGGCTTGATCGAGTTCTTCCCATGACTCAATCCGAGAGATACCGATCGATGAACCTCCGCGTGCGGGTTTAACGAAAGCAGGCAGGCCAAGACTGTCCCTGTCTGTGGCGCTCAAGATCTCTCCCGGGCCGAGAACCTTCTCACGGCCTACCGGCAGCCCTGCCGCGCCGAGGATGCGCTTGGTGTATTCCTTATCCATGCTGCACGCCGAAGCCAAGACCCCGCAGCCGACATAGGGAATTCCCGATAAGTCAAAGAAACCCTGAATTGTGCCGTCCTCTCCGTAGGGACCGTGCAGAACTGGAAAAATGACATCTACACGCGCATACAGGCGGCCATCTAGGTAGCGAATCTCGCCTTTGTTAGCGGGAGTATGAGCAAGCCTGATCTCCTCCTTGAGCTTCACTTTAGGAAGCGTTCTACCTTGAATGAGCAAGTTACGAGGATCACTCTCCCCCACGGTCCATGTGCCGTCTTGAGTAATCCCCAGGGGAATAATCTCGAAGCGACTGGGATCGAGATGCTGCATAATCGCTCCAGCGGAAACACAGGAGATGGAATGCTCGGAGCTACGCCCACCGTAAATCACGGCGATCTTAATTCGGGAATCGGTTGCAATCACAGCTGATTACTATACCCCGAATTCTCGTGCTCACTTTTCTTTGAGCGACCCATGAGTTGCCCCACCATCTCTTCCACTGTCATCCCCTTGTGGCACACGGCGTATACCGCTTGACTAATCGGCATCTCAACCCCCATTGATTGAGCTAATTCATAGACCGAGGCTGAGGACGTGACCCCTTCAGCTACTTGACCGTGCGTGGCTGCACGCGCTTGCTCCAAACTGGCGCCGCGCCCTAAGCGATCACCGAAGGTGCGATTGCGCGACAAGGGCGAGGAACAGGTGGCCACTAGGTCCCCCATGCCGGCAAGCCCAGCGAAGGTGAGCGGATTAGCTCCGAGGGCGATGCCCAGCCTGGAGATTTCCGCCAGGCCCCGAGTAATCAAGGTAGCGAGTGTATTTTCTCCTAGGTCCCGCCCCGCCGCCATACCGCAAGCTAGAGCAATGACATTCTTACATGCCCCTGAAATTTCGCATCCAACGACGTCAGTATTGGTATAGGGGCGAAAATAAGGCGCAGCTAGAGCCTCTTGGATCACTTGGGCGTGGTGCTCATCTGGGCACGCAATAACGGTAGCAGCGGGCTGTTCAAGGGCTATTTCTCGAGCTAGATTAGGGCCGGTGAGAACCGCTATGCGGCGCGAATCAATACCGCTAACCTGAGCTATGACTTCTGACATGCGCATAAATGTCTGCTTTTCCACGCCCTTGGACAGAGAAACCACCAGCGCATGCGAAGGTATAAACTCGGCCCACGTCAATACATGGCCTCTCAGCGTTTGACTAGGAACCGCGAAGACTACGATATCAGCCTCGGATATCGCTGCACGAGCATCTGAAGTAGCCACAATAGTGCGCAGGTAGATATCGCTGAGATAGTCAGGGTTGTGGTGATGAGTATTGATATACTCTGCCACCTCTTCTCGACGTGCCCACAGCACCACCTCATTTCCAGCGTCGGCTGCGATTTTGGCCATGGTTGTACCCCAACTTCCGGCGCCCATTACGGCTATCTTGAGCATGTCGTCCTTTCCACAGCTGCTACCACTTCGGTGCGCCATGCGCCCCAACATTGTCAGTCTAGTAGATAAAAGCCTGAGTCAATGCCTGTCTTTGTTGTAGAAGTAGCTAAGCTGAATTGGGCGTTTGGCTTAAAGGCGAGCCTTCGTGAAAAAATCCCGATCTACCGATTGTCTACGAACTATGTCAAAACTTCCGTCGCAACAGCGACATAACCCTGCCCATAACCCGAATCCGCACCGCCTGGAGCGACGGTTCCAAAAGATTCCAGCTACTCCTGCTGCTGAATTCGATTCCCCTGTTCTCGCTGCTGGCGCCGTTTTATGGCGCCACGATCGCAAGGGCCGTGTGGAATTTGCGTGTATTCACCGCCCTCACCTTAACGACTGGTCTCTCGCTAAAGGAAAAGTGGATCCCGGCGAGTCCCTCGCGATGACCGCAGTGCGTGAAATCGCGGAAGAAACAGGCTACGAGATCAAGCTCGGAGAACTTTTGGGGCGAATTAGTTATCCTCTAAAAAAACGCACGAAGGTTGTCTACTATTGGCTAGCCGAGGTAATCGGTGGCACATTCGTCGCCAATAACGAGGTCGATGAACTGCGCTGGGTCTCCGACTCTGCGGCTCGCAAACTGCTTAGTTATTCCGCAGATCATCAGGTGCTCGATGCCGCCTTGACCTACCTATCACAACCAACGGATTCGCGCCTCATTCTGATCAGGCACGCCGACACCGTCTCATCCTCTTCGTGGTACGGCGGAAGCATCTCGCGACCCCTCAGCCCCGCAGGCTTCAAACAAGCTACCATGCTAGCCCCCCTGATTGCGGCTTATCACCCTGACCGTCTGATCAGTGTTGAAAATAAACGGTGTCAAGCGACGCTCGAGCCTGCAAGCAAGGCTTTAAGCCTGCCACTGACCGCCGGATCCCCACATGAGCTACCCGAACGCGACAAGACTATTGCATCCTGTCTCGATAAAAAGGCACTCATCGGCACCATGAAGAAACTAGAGTATTCCCCACACTTCCACCCCCCACGAGCGCGTGTAAAAAAGGCTGGAATGTGGGTGTTCTCCTTCCACAAGGGTCTGGTAACTAGTGCAGATTATTTCGTATCTCCGCTAGCTATCACCTAACAGAAAGAGGCTCTCCCCATCCCGGGGAGAGCCTTCTGGACTACTTTTCAACGAAATTAGGTACAGGAACCTACAGGTTAGCGAGGAAATTAGGTACAGGAACCTACAGGTTAGCGAGGATAGCTTCGAGATCCGATGATCCTAAGAGGTTGCCCCGCTCAGGGTCGACACTGACAAGGTGCTGAGCGTTGTCCAGCAAGATCACCAGATCACCAACGCTATAGTCACCTTCCGCGATACCTCGAATTTGTTCCACTGGGAGCTCGCCCTCTGCGATGAGCTGGAGCACTAAGCCTATAACGCCTTCGATGGCTTCAGCGCTCAGGCCTAGCTCAGCTACCTGGTGTCGGACCTCAGCCGGAGCGGACTCACCAGTCAAAAGATTGATGATCGAGTTAGCCAACTGCGATGCATCAGCTCCAAGATCAGGAAGAGATTCGAGAGCTGGGATCTCACCGAGATCACCAAATACGCCACCGGATGCTTGGTAGTTACCGCTAATGAATGCTTCAAACTGCCCTTGATGACCATTATAGAGGTTCAAATCAACATCTGTTCCGATTCCGCTGACACGCCCCTTGCCCGTTCGTTGCCAAAAGTCGAGGACGTCCCAGCCGCCTACAGGATCCGGGGCTTTACTTTGGTAGGCGGCCAGCCACAGCGGATACTCCGAGAATTCGGAGGTATTAGCCATTTCATGCATCCAGAAATAGCGGTAGGTGTAAATCATGGGCTGACGCCCGGATTGTGCCTTGAACTCGTTGAGGAAGTCGCGAGTCCAGGCGGCAAGCTCTTGTGGGTTTTTACCCTCTGCGACCTCGAGGTCGAGGACCGGGGGCAACGGATGCGCTGCGATTCGGGTGATCTGATCAGCGTAGTGGCGAGCCTGGGCTATAGGATCACCGCTGGGGCGAGCGTAGTGGTACGAGCCCACAGATAGGCCGGCTGCGTGAGCGGCATTGGCATCATCAACAAAGAAATCATTCGTCCAACCTGCACCTTCACTCGCTTTGACGAAAGCAAAGGAGTGACCATCAGATTTTACGTGATCCCACGCGATGGGCGCGCCCCCTGGGTGTTGGTGGCTTGCAACATCGACCCCGGATAGGGAGCTGACGCTATCGAAGGGTTGGGCTAGGGCAGGTTGTGCGCTTAGAGCCAGCACAGCTGTGGTGGCCAGTGCGGTTACTGCGCGAAAAATCCGCTGCAAAGAAGTCATGCGACACACAATAACACAAGTAGTCATTAGTCACACCAAACACACCTGTCACATTCTACATTTCTCAAATTTTCTTAGAGTCCCCTCCCGACCTAGCTCGTCAATCAAGCCCACAGGCTAGATATCCATCGATTCGGAGGCCTCGTGCGCGCCTAAGCGCAGCCAGTTTGAAACCCGGTGTCTTCCACTCCGCAGATTGCAGCAGAGTACCAGTAGACTCCCACCACGCCAGCCCCTTTTCACTCAAATCCATGAGCGGGTCTTCGGTCACCTCATATTGCACACGCTAACCACCAAGAATACCCCCTTATTGTCCCCATTCTTTGACGGTTTCAGTATGGCTCGCTATCGAGTGACTACCTTTGGAGACTGCCTCCCTTCGATGCTCGAACCACAGTCTCCGCGCATAAAGTGCTCGGCTTATTTTTGGCCTGCATATAATAGCCCGGCCAAGAATCACACCGCTCGAACTCCCGACACCGAGCGTGCCCCTATATATACAGTATCCGCCGAGACACGTTCGGACAGATTCACCGTGTTGAATGGTCGTTGATCACCCATGGTGAGGGCTAGGAATACATTTCAGGAGATGGATTTCTCCCTGCACACATCCCAATAAATATAAACCACGCTATTCCCGGAGGGTCTTCTTCCACTTCGTGAGGGGATCAAATATGTCTCATATATTAACCTGTGAAATCGGCAACATCCCCACCCAAGCAATGGGGGACATTTGGCAAAACTTTTATCCTGATGCTGCGAATCTTTGTGTCTTCGAACCAAGAATCAAGATGGGAGACTTGATTTTATCAATTATGAACAAGGACCACGGCTCACCCCCTCACCAAACCGACCTTTCGATTACGGTCCCACGAGAGTGTGCCTGCTGTTTTGAAGTAATTCTGTGCACCAATATGCGGCCTATATATTTTCAATTAGAGTCTTGATACCTCTTTAGATTCCCAACATCCCCACCAATGCAAAGAAGCAAATATGGCGGAGCAATGGCCGCGAACCTAGCTGTGATTAGGTAGGGAGAGAGCGCCTTCCCGACACTGCTCTCGCTGCGATAATCCCTTCGTGAATACCCAGGGGCTCCAGTGATATTCAGCTGGTGAAGCAGTTTACTCAGCCCGCACCTAGGTCAATCTGAGCCCACGGGCTACTTTTATATTTAGGAATATATCGTCCCCATACACCCATTGCCCGCGGGCCAGCCATATGATAAGTAGTCGAGGCTGGCTTAACAGCAGCAATAGCCCAGGTGCGTTAGTCACCCCCTGTCGCTCCAGTGACCTCCTAAGATAGGCGCCCGTGCGAGCCCAATATCTCCCACATTTTTATCGTCAGGGAGTTTATAATCCCATTTTTTGGGATGATAGTATCACCCTATGGGAAATTTCACCGTCGCTGCGGCCACGACAAGCGGCATCAAAGTCCTCGACCGAGCGGTACTCATCATGCTCACCGTGGCCGAGCATCCCTGTACCCTCCATCAGCTCTGCGAAGCGACTGGACTCCCCCGCGCGACCACTCATCGCCTCGCCACGGCTCTAGAAGTGCACCACCTTCTTAGCCGCACCGTCGACGGCCGCTGGACCATAGGTGACATCCTTTCCACTTTCGGCACTAATAATGCCACAAATCTCACCGATATTGCCGCCCCTCTCATGCACAAGCTCATGGAGAAAACCGGCGAATCGATCCAGCTCTATCAGCTAGCAGGGGCGTCGAGAGTGTGCATTGCCTCCGAGGAACCCCATGTTGGCCTCCATAATTCAGTTCCTGTGGGGGCTAGGCTCCCGCTGAACGCTGGTTCCGCCGCTAAAATTTTCTTAGCCCACTCTGCACCCGCCCTTCGCGACAGCATTATGGAACAGCCCTCAACCTTCACCTTGGAGGATATCAATGCTGCGCGAGAGCGTGGTTGGGCGCAATCGATATCCGAGCGCGAAGTTGGACTCGCTTCCATTACTGCTCCTATATTCAACCGCGAAGGAATATTTGTCGCAGCCCTGTCAATCTCCGGACCTACAGATAGATTTCAACCTTCACCCGCCATATGGGCTCAAGACCTTAAGATCGTCGCCACACAGATAGGGCTAGCCCTCTAGAGAGTTTCTAAAAGCCCGACCAGTACTTGATACTCCTCAACCAGAGGATGACCAGCACACCGAGACGAGGCTAGTTCCAGTACTTTCCGGTGCCACCAGATTTGCCCCTCTTTGCCAGTTCGAAAACGCTTCCATATCTCGTCGCCGACCAGCGCATAATCATCTAAAGTACATTGCACATTGTGCAATTTATCTGCAACCGCAATCACAATGACTTCTTCACCAGCTAGTGAAATTTGAGAAAGATAGCTTTTACCGCACTCATACCAATCATCAATCGCTCGAGACTTGGTGAGAGCATGAACCCAGGTAGCAACGGTTTCTCCCAGCTGCTCTCTAATTTCCTCAAGACTTATGCGGTCAGGCGCATCCTCGATCGCATCGTGGAGTACGGCCGCACAAAGAATATCGGTGTGTGATCCCGCAAGACTAGCCATAACAGCTACGGGGTGCGATATATACGGTAGCGAAGACCCTTTTCGCACTTGCCCATCGTGGGCGTAGCAGGCCAAACTAATGGCGCGGTTAAGCTTCTCACGCTCTGTATGATGAAGTTTCATTCGACTCCAATTTCAGGCTTTCATCGTGGTGTTAGTTAGGACATGCTAAGCTCACATACTATGAGCTCTGATAACTCCCCCTCACGTCGCCCAACTGCCACCGCCGCAGGTCACTGGATTCTTGCTCGCGCTGGTAAGAAAGTTCTGCGCCCAGGGGGTCGTGAACTCACAACTCGAATCTTGAAACAAGTAGATTTCGACGGACGCGACGTCGTGGAGTTTGCACCTGGATTGGGGCACACTGCTCGGCTTATTTTAGCCTATGCCGTAGCCTCTTATACCGGGGTCGAGCAAGATTCCTTCGCAGCCGCCCAACTTCGCCAGCACATAGGCAGTGACACCCAAAAAGTTCTCAATGCCTCCGCAGATACCTCCGGCTTGGCCGATCTGAGTGCCGATATTGTCATCGGTGAAGCCATGTTGACCATGCAAGGGAACAATGCGAAACAAGAAATCATCCATGAGGCCCACCGCCTCCTGCGCCCTGGCGGGCACTACCTCATCCACGAGTTATCGCTCACCCCAGACGATATCGGCCCTGATCGCGCCCAAAGTCTGCAGCGTGATCTTGCTCAAGCTATTAGAGTCAATGCACGACCTCTGACGCAGCCAGAGTGGACCAAAATCCTCGAAGCGCAGGGCTTTAAAGTGATATGGTGCGGGCACGCACCCATGGCCCTTTTATCTCCCTCTCGCTTACTTGCCGACGAAGGGCTACTCGGTACCTTAAAAATTGTGGGGAATATAGTTAAGGATAGAGATCTTAGAGCCCGCATCCTGCACATGCGCAGCACCTTCAAAGATTATGAAGACAATCTCGCAGCCATCGGGATCGTGGCTCAAAAGAGGGAAGAATAGCAAAAGCGAGGTAGCTAGACTACCTCGCTTTAAAAGTACCCCGTACGGGATTTGAACCCGTGTTACCGGCGTGAGAGGCCGGCGTCCTAGGCCCCTAGACGAACGGGGCAAGAATGACCTTGCTGGTACGAGGGATTACACTATACCAAAGCACCCCAGCCAGCAAATTCCCATGTCATAGACATAATCAAAGTGAGTACTACAATCCGATATATGAAAAAGGCTTCGCTTAGTACCTATACGTGCACACTCATCCTTGGAGTGAGCGGTGCAATGCTCATGAGCTGTGCCCCTGAGCACTCACAACCTCCTGTTCGTGCTTCCCAAGCAAAGATAAGTGCCCCCATCGAGGTATCTAATCTTGTGGATCAAGCTAGTCAGGATCAATTATCTACCGCACTGTTAGCAGCAGGGATTGAAAAAGAGCGCGTCCAGGATTTTATGTCAGAAGTTCAACGCGTCAATGTGGACGTTCCGCACAATTCCTTAGTTGACCACGGATTTGTTCCGTTGACTGACGCCTACCACCTTCCGGCAATCTCTAGTACGAATACAACCCTCACCAACTGCCGCATTAATACTTTCCTTTTAAGCAAAGATCTCATTAATGCCCGTAGCTCATCTGAGGTTGATTCCAGCCTTCTCTTTTTTGATCAGGAATCGATTGATGCTTTCCAGCCACCCTTATTCACGTCTGATGAAATGGCAGTCTATAACACTCTCTTTGGGCGAATTCCCACTACGTCGGCAAAAGACTCTCACCAGCACGTCGCGGATATTGGTAGCTACTTTGACCAGCACCAGATCAGTTTCACCAACCCCCACGTTCATATAGTCAGCGTTTTTCTACACGATGTTCTCACCGAACCTGCGGCGCTTTTCATCGGCCATGTGGGAGTAGCTGTAGCCGTTGATAATGGCTACCTCTTTGTTGAGAAAGTAGCCTTCGAAAGTCCCTATCAGCTATTGAAAGTCAGGAGCTTGAAAGACCTCTATGCACACCTATTCCGGGTTTATAACACCAGTGATGGGCAAGATTATGGAGCCCCAGTAATACTCGATAACGCCGAGGTAAAGCTATCCCTTTAGCTTTCGGATCCTAGATAGCTTTGTCTTGCCGCTCACCATAGGCCCCTCCTTCACCCGCGGTTGGGGTATGGACTCGATATGAGAGCCAATAACGTGAACTGCGAAAAGACAATGCGGCTTAGAGCCTGCTTAGAGCCTTTAGACGAGGATGCTGCCTCATATTTCAATCGTGCCTACGGGGCTCCGGAACACCTCGGAAGGCAAATTTTCGTTTATGCCTAAAATTAGAATCGAGGAGTTGTACCTTAAAGCTCTCACGACATAGTCGAGCTAAACCTCGCTGATAAGGTACGCGTCCAACTGCATCAAGATAATAACTAAAACAACACAGGTGAAGTGATCGGTAACCAACTGGCTCCGCTTCCCTACCGACCTATCTTAAGGCGAAAATCAGCCGACGACGCGATGACTATCAGAGTTCTGTGGAAAACTCCTGGTACACCGTTATTCTCAAGTATTCGCGAAGCCAAGGTTGCTGAAAAGGTCCTCAGTTAGTGAGCTGTATTAAACTTCGCGGAGCTGCCCGATCATTTTCTCGACTATTCGTATAAAGCGGTGCTCCCACTAGCTCGAGGCGGCATCCTGGCTCTCGAGCTTTCCTCACCTAGTATTCCTAAATTTTAGGCTTGGTGGCTAACAGATTCGACATAAAATAAATTAACCTTGCTGCGCTGTTCTGAAGTGGCTCACTGAACGTTTGTTCCGGCGGTCTATCTGGGTCTAATTGAAATCTGTTTCGTATTTAGCCTTTACGCTGTACCTATCCCAACTGCACCCATGGTTCAAACTCTTAAACATTTTCACTACTTCAGCTTTACCTGTCGGCACTACTGGGATGAGTATAGGAAGAAATGGTGCGAGAAGCCGCGCATCAAGAGTTTTTAAAAAAACTTCTCTCCCTTGCACGGCTGGCACCACCTCAAAGTTCAAGGAACCTTTAGCGCCTATTCGCAGTCTAACGGTCTACATACGGTAACTCTCGAAAGATTCATCGACCAAAGGACGCAAAATATGAGATTGTTCCCTATCGGAATACTAAGCATCTGTTGTGTCCACCTAGCTGCGTGCACAGGCCAAACCCAGCAGATCGACGTCGGCTCTTCAACCTCGCCTGTCTCGACCGGGCTATCCACGGCTACTTTATTCCCCACTATCACCACTGCTCCCACTACAAAACCCGACTTGCAGCCAGTCGATGTGGACCCCGACGACCCCAAATTCGAAGGCTACCGAGAGTTATATGACTCATCAGATCGTGAGCTTATTGTCCATGATTTCTGCGATCACTTTAACTCCGAAGAACTCGCTGGCATCGGGCTGCGCGCCCACGACAGCTCAGAAACCGAAAGAAACGTAGATCTTAAAAGTTCGGTCTGTTACTTCGATCCCATCCCTGAAGACCGAAGCGTCGAATACCAAGTGTTAACGGGCCGCGTACCATACGAAATACGCCGCTTAGCTGGCAGAGTTCTGCACTTCGATTTCGAGGGGCGTTACCCCCGCATCTACTTCTACTCCGACTTTCCCAACGGTGAGTCTAGCGTCTTCTTCCAGTGTATCGCTGCAACGAGCACCACTAACGGCACCATAAACCTCACCACCGAAGCATTCAATGACGAATTTATACCTGACGCGCGCTTCAACGATGCCGCTAGCACCTGCCAACACTCACACGACAAACTCATCGAGCTGATCAACCTCAGCGGAGTCCCATGGCCATAGCCTCTCCACCACGCCCAGTCATACCCAATCGCACTCACGATCACAGAAACGCCGAGCATTGATGAACAAACTACCCATCCTCCTCAGCACCACAGCACTCCTTAGTGCTAGCGCGTGCACACCAAATCCACCAGGTCCTGATAGGACCGAAACAGTAACAGTGTCTCGCACCACCGCACCCCAAACCCCCGAGACTACTGCCCCCACCACGGCCCCCACCATGCAGCCGGTCGATGTGGATCCCGACGACCCCAAATTCGAAGGCTACCAAGAAGCATACGACCGCTCAGATCGTGACCTTGTTGTCCATGATTTCTGCGACCGCTTCACTTTCGAAGAACTCGCTGGCATCGGGCTACGCGCCCACGACAGCTCAGAAACCGAAAGAGACGCTCAATTCAAAGAATCGGTCTGTTCCTTCGATCCCATCCCTGAATACCGAAGCGTCGAATACCAAGTCATGACGGGCCTCCTGTCATACGAGACGCAGCGCAATCTGGGCCAACTCTTGAACTTCGATTTCGAAGGGCGTCACCCCCGCATCTACTTCTACTCAAACTTAACCAATGCTAAAGCAGGCTTCTACATCAGTTGCACTGCAGCAACGAGCACCACTAACGGCACTATAAACTTTTCCACCGAAGCGTTCAGCGACGAACTTATCCCTGATGCGCGCTTCAACGATGCCGCTAGCACCTGCCAACACTCACACGACAAACTCATCGAGCTGATCAACCTCAGCGGAGTCCCATGGCCATGATCACCTTCAACCCCACCGCCACAGCAAGCTAAATCCAATCGCACTCACGATCACAGAAACGCCGACCCTGATGAACAAACTCTTCACCTTCCTCAGCACCACAGCACTCCTTAGTGCTAGCGCGTGCACACCAGATTCTTCTGGGCCAAACGAACCAAAGGAAACTGAAACGGCAACGGTGTCTCGCACTGCAGCTAACACCGCACCCCAAGCACCCCAAGCACCCCAAACCCCCGAGACTACTGCCCCCACCGTGCAGCCGGTCGATGTGGACCCTGATGACCCCAGATTCGAGGGTTACCAAGAAGCATACGACCGCTCAGATCGTGAGCTTGTTGTTCATGATTTCTGCGACCGCTTCACCCTCGAAGAACTCGCTGGCATCGGGCTAAGCGCCCACGACAGCTCAGAAACCGAAAGAGACGCTCAATTCAAAGAATCGGTCTGTCACTTCGATCCCATCCCTGAATACCCAGGCGTCGAATACCAAGTCATGACGGGCCTCCTGTCATACGAGACGCAGCGCAGTTTGGGAACTCTTTTAGACTTCGATTTCGAGGGGCGCCACCCCCGCATCTACTTCTACTCAAACTTAACCAATGGTAAAGCAGGCTTCTACATCAGGTGCACTGCCGCAACGAGTACGACTAACGGCACTATAAACTTTTCCACCCGAGCGTTCAGCGACGAAC
>NZ_JANUXS010000007.1:0-105601 GCF_024814365.1 Corynebacterium sp. ES2715-CONJ3 | reverse complement strand
AACCAACAGTCACAACAACCTCTTGATCCGCAAGCGGCGCACCATCTTTATCCGCCACCACAAAAGTCACAACCGACGAATCCGCAGACTCCACCTGAGACCCCACAACACTCGCAGGAACAACAGGAGTCTGCCCTCCAGTTACTACTAAC
Organism: Corynebacterium sp. ES2715-CONJ3; assembly: GCF_024814365.1. Lineage (NCBI taxonomy): Bacteria > Bacillati > Actinomycetota > Actinomycetes > Mycobacteriales > Corynebacteriaceae > Corynebacterium > Corynebacterium sp. ES2715-CONJ3. Next base: position 105,449 of record NZ_JANUXS010000007.1, on the reverse strand, counting down.
GACACCGTGTTCGATTCGACACCGCCGATAGTAGTTTTAACGTCAAATGTGCCAGCGCGCGGAGGAGTCCAGGTAGCGGTGTACACGGAGCCCGCGCGGGTGGCAGAAACTTTCGTGCTACCAATGTGGAAGCTGACATTGTCCGCTGGGACGATGTCGCCAGGGGTATAAGTCACTTCGGCGCGTAGCGTTACGGGAGAACCAGATTCCACTTGGTCTGGTGTTGCCGTCACTGAAACCGACTCCACAGCAGCTTTAGCTTTGACGGTGATCGTCGCTTGCTCGGTTACGGTGGGGTGATCGGTGACAACGGCTTCTATTTGCTGAGCACCTTCACCTTGCGCTGTGAACTCGGCGGTGTACTCACCTTGATCGTTACTGCGTACTTGCTGTTCCTCTGTGCCGTAGCGGATGGTAACCCCAGCTCCAGCCACGGCCTGATCAGCCGCATCGAAGAGTTGGCCATTGACCGTAAATGGATCGTCCGTCACCACTGACTCTGGAGCCTCGAGGGTGATCTTCTCAGGGGTTGCTGCCGCTTGGATACTGACGCTCGGCAGCGCTGGGGCCCCGCTTCCGGGGGTACACCACAGGAGGAAATTGATGGGTACCGCATCGGCTCCACCATTTTTCACATCGGCACTCAGCATTGCGGTAAAGAAAGCATTGTCATAGGACGCTGACGAAGGCTGTAGAGATGGGGTAGCATCTCCAGCTTCCGCGGCGGTGTAGGTGACAGTTGTCTCAGGGAAGTCAAGCTGCAAAGCGCCGTCGCTGTTGCGAGTCCCGCGCAGTGGGGCGCTCTTAAGGCCGTCGACGCTGTTGTTTTCATTAGCGACATAGGCCGCTACCCGTACCGCAGTAGGGGTGACCGTGGCGCTAATATCATCTGCATTTTGGGCCACAACCGCACTCGCAGACGTATCAGAAGGATTATGAATATTGATGCTGGCTCGCGAGATCTCCGTTGGAATCAGGTCAAACTTGGTGGTCCAGAATGACCCAGCAAATTTATACTCCTTAGTCACCGCAAGATCTTTGACGGTGTACTTGTACTCGAAAGGCACACCTACACGTGCCGTTTCTGGAGCTTCGATATCAACCGTGGCCGAAGAAATGATACTTGAAGAGTAGTTGCCGGAAAGTCCAGAGTTCAGGTTACGACCCGTCGCGTCGGCTTTCATTTGACATCGCAAAGGAATCTCGAGTGAGGAGCTGACACTATCAGCGTGAACAGGTACCGCGGTTACTCCGGCTGCTAGAACCGGTCCCAGCAGTGCGGCGAGAATTTTTTTGGGGGTATTCAATGAGGCCACAACCTAGCTTTCTCGTAGATAATTTCGGGGGCAAAATTCTTAAGCTCCCTCATATACATTAATCACTAGATTGGGCATTTTTATTACACTGCTGAAGAATTTTATTTCATCACATTTTCTACTGGACGATTCTTGCGCTTATTATAGGCTTAAACAGCAGAAACTTCCTTTGAATAGTCAAAGAAAAAGCGGAAAGAGGGGTACAACTTTCATCGTAGTTGTACCCCTCTTTCCGCTGATTTTTGCCTAGGGGAATAATGGTGGCAGAGGCGGCAACTGTGGGAAATTAGGCAGAGCGAGGTTGAAGTGACGCGCGATAGCAAATAGCACTCCTCCCACTCCTAAAATTCCCAGAATTGACCCAATACTTATAAGGATCTTTCCCAGTGGTGAGGTATATCTCGCGCTAGGCTCGCGAGAGCCTTCAACCGCGGGTGGTGCGGGGGCTTCTCCGCTGCGAATGGTAAAGGCGTACCTGTCGCTGAGTACCTGAGAAGTGGTTTCGCCCTGCAGGCCCGCTACTGCCTGAACTTCGAAGGCTCCAGGTATACCGAGTTCAATGGCTTGAGAAATCATCCCGAACGTGTCCGAGCGGGACACAAAGCTTCTATACACCGCCCCGCTTTCTGCGCGGTAGATATTGAAATAGACGGGATAGTTGGTAACTGGCTGATTATCTGATGAGGTTAGGTCGGCAGAGAGCTCGATGCGAGTTCCAAATTCGTAACTGGATTGTGGAGGGTCTAGGTGGAGGCGTGCGGGCTGAGCAGCTTTGGGTTTTACTGCGTTGTTGGGCAGAACTTTCACGGTTACCGACGCCTCTTTACCGCCAGCGCGAGCGAGCACGCGATAGTCTTCTGTGATGAGGGGTCGGAACTGGTACTGGGCGTACCCTAAGGCATCGGTGGTTTCGGTAAATATACGCCCCCCGATATGAAACTCAACCGAGCGCCCGGGTATTCCGCCACCCGCGGCATCTGTCACCCGCGAACGGAGCATGAGCTCGTTTCCAGCCTCGAGGGTATCGAGGGATGACTCCAAGGAAATTGCGGCAACCGCGCGGCGGGTATCTTGCTCGACCGCGGTTACCGCCGGAAGATTAGCTGCTATCGGAGTGCAGCGGACTAGGAAATTCTGTTGGCGACCCTGGTAATTCATTCTGGCTAAACCGCTGAAAAAGCTTCCCGGTCCGATATTTCGGTTGTCGGCGGCCTTGGGGAATGCCGGAGCGAGATCACCCGGCTGAGTAGCTTTCATTGTCAGGGAAATCGGGGGGATGTCCACGGCAAAGCTCGAACCGGTGTCACTAGCATATACTCCCCCCGATTCGTAGCTATCGAGACGAGAAAAGGCATCGTCGTCGGCAACAGTCAGGTCGCCTCCAATTGTTATTTCTCTTTGCTCGGTGGTGATCCCTAAGCCTTTTGTTCCGCCCGCAGATTTTTCCACACTGACGAGCTCTGCTTGGGAGGGGGCTGCTATCTTTAGAGAAATTCGAGAAAACTCTGTGACCTGAGGCCGCTCGGCTAAATAGGACCACGTAGCCGGTAATTCTATCCGTCCAGGCTCAACCGTATAGGTGAAGGGTACTCCTACTGCGACGGTCTGTGGGGCTGAGACCTTTGCTCGAAATATAAAGCCGTATTTCTCGCCCCAGAATCCGTTAAGCAATAAGGTTGAAGGATTGTATAAGTGGCACCCAAAATCTACATCGGTGGTACTCTCTACGGCCTGAGCCTGTGGGGCCGCGATCAAGAGGCCGGCGAGCAAAGATGAGATACTCGCGCTTAGGATCCTTTTCACTCGTGGATAACCTTCCTATTTATTCATTAGTTTACTAATCCGAAGTGACGTGCCACAGCGTAGATCGCTGCTAACAATCCCCCAGCCCCCAGAAGGGAACCGAGAATCGCCCATATTGTGGAGGACTCCTGCGATGAAGAGTCAGAGGGATCGCTAGCCTGAGAATCTGGGTAGGTAAATTCCTTCGATGAGACTGTTCCGGATACAAATTTCACGGTGTACTGCTCCCCTGCGACGATCGGCACACGATATCTAAAGGTACCGCTTGCGGAGGTATTAAAGCTATCGACAATTGCCCCGTTTACATAGGCATCGACGCGGTATCCGCTCAAGGGAGTTCCGTTCGGACCTAGCACAGTTCCTCGATAGGAAAGGTAGTTGGTACCGATCTGTTGCGTTACTTCAACCTCGCTCGCCTCGTCGAGGGGGATATTCGGATCTCGCCGCGGGATCGTTGGTACGACCGAATACGGTGCTGATGCTAGATCGCCGCTTCGAGCAATGAGCTCGAAACTACGGGCGGGCAAGGTGGAGTAAATATACCGATACTCTCCATCACTATTGGGCGTTACTTCCGCGATTTCATCACCATCTATATAGAAGCTAACGCTCCGAGGGGTCGCCGGACGACCGTAATCATCGGTTGCACGCGCGATAAACGTAGCGGGCTGACCTGCGAAGAGAACGTCGGGCCGTACCTCGAGGATGAGCTTAGTAGCTACGATCCCACTGCGTGGATCGAAATAGAGCGCCAACTCTTCGCTGGAGGAGTCACCTGATTGAGCACGAAGGATAACCCGACCCGGAGTGCGAGACGAAATAGGATACTTAAAGGAGCCATCGGGCGCACGATGAAGCGTTATTTTCTGATCATTGACCCATAAATCCAGAGAATCTAGGTGTGCTGGTGTCGAACCGTCAGCCTGGTAGACATTCGCGGTTACCGGAATAAAATCAGTCACTGTTGCCGAATTGGTGGGAACACTCAATGTGAGAACAGGCTTTTCAACATTCAAGGTACGGGCAGCAGACGTTACTTTATCGCTGGTAGCAGTAACGCGGAAGGAACCGACCGCATCTGCGCGGTAATCGAAGGTACTACGCCCATCACTACCTGTAACTCCAGTGAGTATTACGTCCCCGACCATAAGGGAAACGTCTTGACCGGCTAGGGGGTTGGACTCAGCGTCGGTAGCAAGCACCGACATGGCAAGAGTTTCCCCTTTAACAGCCTTTTCCTTAGCATCCACCTGGAGCTGAACAACTTGCCTAGCAGGGGTTTCTACTACTTCTACCGCGGGGAGTTCTCCCTGGGCTACGCCACAGCGAACTGCGACAGTTCCCACGCTTCGACGATCATTAGGACTGCGCAACGACGCTGAAGCGAAGAAAGAAAAGAAATTATCGCTCGTGTACCCATTCATGACTCTCGTCCCCACCGGGAAGGCGGGTGCGATCGTGCCGGCTGAATTGGCGGTAAGCCGCAAGCTCACGGCTGGAAAATCTACACCGGAGTAACTCCCGTTGGATGCGCCTTCAAAGCCAGCGTGCTTCAACTTGCTCACCGCATACGAGGTGATCAAGGCTGCTGGGCGATCGAAATTGATCCCATCAATATCGCTGTCGCCTTGGATAGAGACCGTATGCGAAGACTGATCGAACGTAGACACTGTTCCAATGGGGCTCACCCCGAGAGCTACTGATTCAAGCGATGTCTCAGAGGGTACCGTGATATTCATCTTACCGCGAGAAATCTTGGTCAATTCAAGAGTTTCATTGCTTCCCAAATAGGGAATATATAGCGGATCGGGGATGCCAGCCACGGTAGGGTCGATGGTGTACTCGAAGCTTTCCCCCACACGCACAGCACTGGGAGCAGTCACTGTAGCTTGCAGTTCTAATTGATAATCATCGCTAGGATAATTGCCCATGACGGGGAAATAGAGACCTCCGTTACTCGGACGAGCATCGCAGTGGAAAGTCACGGGTACTGTCGATGTACGCACAGCCGCGCTCGCTCCTGGAATGGAGAGAGTGGCAGCTACTGCGCTCACCGAAACTATAGCCGTGAAGAGAGATCGAGCTGAATGCATAGGGCATCACGTCTTTTCTTGGAAGATAATTCCATAGTGGATTAACTAATAAGTCGAGGTATATACCTACTATGTTACATGGACGACAACTGAGGGTTGCCTGATAGGCCCATGAATTCCCACACTTCAGCTATCTACGGCTCAGCTACTTTCTCCCCTAGCCGAGCATGAGAACGTGACGGATACAGGGCTGGCACATAAAACTAGTCCCTGCTCAGGCGAGGTCAGACAAAGTTAGAGTGAGTCAAGCGCCAAATACGAGGAGGAACCAGCGCTAGGCTGGTTCTTTCGCGTTCTACGATTTAAATGCGAACGCCGATAATCCTGAGAATGGGGGCAGCAAAAAGAGCGAGGAAGGCTAAGACACCGACGGTTCCCCCCAGTGCTAAAAGAACAGTTTCTAAGGTTTTACCGTTGTCGGTACGGGGCCTATCGCTACTGCCAGCCTTGTGGCTACCTGAAGCCTGCGCGGCATAAGTGGTTATAGACTCAGCGGTAACGGGAGTGGTAGAGATCGGCAAAGCGAGGGCAATGGCACTGAGCGTGCTGAGAACCACACGGTTGATCTTCATGGAAAAACTCTCATCCTTTTCGTTTGCGAACGCATTATCGGCTGCGCGCGTTCTAATCGCCTGCTCCCCTATCTTACGAGGGGCCTAGGCGGTATCTTCCTTTAACTATCCATAACTATGCGCGCCCCATAGTCTAGCAAGGATAAAAGCCAAGATCTCCGCGGTTAACGGCGATCTTGGCTTTTATGAAGAAAATATACTACGCGCTGACAGTCTCAGCCGCAGGAACAATATTCACAGTGCGGCGGTTACGCTTGATAGAGAATTCGACGGAGCCTGCTGCCAAAGCAAACAAGGTATCGTCTCCACCACGTCCGACATTCTCGCCGGGGTGGAATTTGGTTCCGCGCTGGCGAACGAGGATCTCGCCGGCGTTGACCCGCTGGCCACCGAATCGCTTAACACCAAGGCGTTTTGCCTCTGAATCGCGACCGTTACTGGAGCTAGATGCACCCTTCTTATGTGCCATGTGGTTTCCCTCCTTTAGGAATCTAGAAAGGCCGGTGAGCCTTATTTAATGCCGGTTACTTTCAACACGGTCAACTTTTGACGGTGACCCTGACGTTTCTTATAACCAGTCTTGTTCTTGTACTTGAGGATCTTGATCTTTGGACCCTTAACCAGGTCCACAATCTCAGCATTAACGCTCACCTTAGCGAGCTCCTCGGGCTTAGACACAACAGATGCGCCATCGACGAGCAGAATCGGGGTAAGAGCCACGGACGAACCTGGCTCACCCTCGATCTTCTCGACCTTGACGAGGTCACCTTCAGCAACCTTGTACTGCTTGCCGCCGGTCTTGACGATCGCGTACATACGAGGGCTACCCCTTATCTCTCTCGGACTAGAGGATAAGATCCCCTAGTGAACTTAACGTTTTATTTATCTGTTTCGATTTTTCACTACTTAACAGGACTTACACCGCAAAGGTGAGGGTCTTGCAAGTCGTATTGTATTCTCAAAACAGCGACTGTCAAAGACTACCCTTTAGAGGCAGTAAAAGACAAATAGCACTCTAGCGCTTCCCACGACGCACAGCGCGTCGGCGGCCGCGGGTATGGGCGCTCTTTGTCACCGTTTCTTCTTCCTTCACACCTGGGCTTGGAGGAGTACTCATCTCTGCTTTCTTTCGCACCACGCGACGTTTCCCGCGACGCTTGGTGTGAGTTGGCACCTCACTTTCATCCGCCACCATTGCCTGAGACTTGTCTTGGCTGGAGTTGGTCTCCTCGCGGGTGGAACTGGACTCCTCGCGCAGGGACTCTTGAGGCCGCTGGGTTTTGACAACTCTTCGCTTCGTTTTCCGCCGCCTCACCACTGCATCATCATGATGTGAGTCTGGTGCCTGGGTGGCGTCATGCGACTCAGCGGTCTCCGCAGATTGCGTCGTCTTTGCGGCTACCGATGAGTTCTCTGCGCTCGGATTTAGGTGGGTTTTCTTCACCCGGCGCCGACCGCGCGAAGGCTGAGGTGTGGATTTTTCTTGGACTACTTCCTTGGGGTCTCGTTCTTCGGCCTGGGCTGCGAGCTCACTGGCGAAGTCACTACGCTGCGGCGGAGTGTCGCTGGTAGAGTTCCCACGCACCTTGCGCTTCCGGCGCGGCGATTTCTCAAAATCAGCGATCGCTTCCTCGTAAGTGTGCGGCAGGTAGTCTGCGCCCGTCGGCTGATCGGGATCTTCGGCATCAGCTATATCGATGGCGCTTTCGATAATGGCCTCGAATTCTTCGATCTCCGGCTCAGCATGCTTTTTAACGCCCCGACGACGCCTGGTCTTTGCAGGCTTTTCGTCCTCCATGGGCACAGCCACTACCGCGGCAGCTAGCTCCTCGATAGTTGGCGCGTGATCTTCCGTCTCCTCGTGGTGGTCCATTGCGACCACTGCGGGGTGTTGCTTCGGATCCTGCTGTTTAGGGCTGCGAGAGCCGCGGGATTCGTGAACCGATTCGCGGTGTTCAATTGGGTCATCGTGGACAATGACACCACGACCTTCGCAGTGCTCACAGTCTGTAGCAAAGGTTTCCAACAAACCGGTGCCAAGCCGCTTACGCGTCATCTGCACCAAGCCAAGCGAGGTTACCTCGGAGACTTGGTGGCGCGTCCTATCACGCCCGAGTGCCTCAGTAAGGCGTCGGAGGACTAAATCCTGGTTTTCAGGAAGCACCATATCGATGAAATCAACCACAATCATGCCGCCGAGGTCACGCAGCCGCATCTGGCGCACAATCTCTTCAGCGGCTTCCAGATTATTCTTCGTTACGGTTTCTTCAAGATTGCCGCCCTGACCGGTGAACTTACCGGTATTCACGTCGATGACAGTCATCGCCTCGGTGCGGTCAATGACGAGAGTGCCGCCAGAAGGCAGCCACACCTTGCGAGAGAGGGCCTTGTGAATCTGTTCATTAATACGGAAAGCTTCGAAAGCATCGTTACCGTCATGAGCATTGCGATCAAATTTTTCTAGCCGATCCAGTAGATCAGGGGCTACGGATTTAATATAAGCGTGAACGGTATTCCATGCCTTCGCACCGTCGACCACCAGCGTGGAAAAATCCTCGTTGAAGAGATCTCGGATTACCTTGACCAGCATATTTGGCTCTTCATAGAGCGTTACCGGTTTGGCTCCCTTCGAGTCTTTTTCAGCCTGTGTGGTGTGCTCAATCTGCTCCCAGAGTTGGTGCAGACGTTTCACATCGGCTGAGATTGCCTCTTCGGATACTCCCTCGGCGGCCGTGCGAATAATGACACCTCCGTCACCAGGGACCACCTTGCGCAGGATATGCTTCAAACGTTTGCGCTCCGGTGCTGGAAGTTTACGCGAAATTCCTGCTGAGCGTCCGCCTGGAACATAGACCAAATAGCGTCCGGCGAGCGAAATTTGAGTGCTTAACCTCGCACCCTTGTGGCCCACAGGGTCTTTGACCACTTGCACGAGCACCTGGTCGCCGGATTTGAGGGCTTGCTCGATTTTGCGTTGACGCCCCCCAAGTCCAGCCGAGCGCCAGTCTACTTCGCCTGCATAGAGCACTCCGTTGCGGCCTCGTCCGATATCTATAAATGCCGCTTCCATTGATGGTAGGACATTTTGAACACGTCCTAGATAAATATTCCCGATCATGGAGGCCTGCGCATCAGAGGTCACAAAATGCTCCACGAGCAGCTCGTCTTCTAGTACGCCTACCTGAGTTACCATACCCACGGCATCGAAGCGTTCACGTTCACGCACCACCATGGTCCGCTTGACGGATTCCCGGCGCGCTAGAAATTCAGCCTCGGACACAATATGTCGCTTCTTGCGGGATTCTTCGCGCATTTCCACGCGTCGGCGGCGCTGCGCCTCGAGACGTGTAGATCCTCTCAGGGCTGTCGGTTCATCCGGTAATTCCACATCATCGTCATCGACCTCTACTGATTCTGGGCTGGCATTTTTGCGCCCACGGCCGGTACCTCGCTTACCACGGCGACGCTTCTTCGATAAGGTTGCATCCTCGTCGTCCTCGGTGTCAGCGGTACTTACATCTTCTACCTCAGCGTCTACTTCGACAGCGGGTGCTAGGAACTGCGGAACCTGGAACTCCACACGCGCTGGTGGCGGGGTGATAATCGGTTCTAGATCAACCCCGGAATTAACCTCGGAGTCGATATCGGCGAGTATGGTGCTGAGATCATCTTCCTCGGTGGCCGGTAGCGATTCTTGCAGTTCCTTATCCACCTTCTCTTCGATCTGGTGGATCTCATTTTCTACATTCTTCTCAACGCGGTAGCGCAGTTTTTCCTCGTCGGTATAATCGTCGGTCTTGTCCTTTGAGCTTTCGCCCTGGTTTCCGCCCGAGCGCAGGGCAGCGAAAAGCTGCGTGTACTCAGCACGTGACAGGTTAGACTGAGCAGCCTTGTTCACGCCCACGGCCTTGAGCTCCTTGATGAGCTCGCCGGATTTTAATCCTAGTTCTTGGGCAAGTGCGTAGACTCGAATCTTTTCTGGCAGTGCAGATTCGTTAATATGTTTTAGGTCAATCACGATTGACGTTCTCCCGAAATTAATTGTGTGGGAGTAGCCTTAGCGGGGATTGAGCAACTGGTGCGCGCGGGAGCAAAAACTCATCCAACTAGCGCGATGATTCTCGCGCCCATAGCCCGGCACCGTATTCTTGAGTGCTAGGAATGAATGTGCCGCCTTAAATTCCCCGGGCGCAAATCCTGCTAGTTATCTCAGAATCTGCAGCCATCGCAGAGCAGCTTGCACACTTCGAAGCCTATATTTTTATAAGTTTTTTCCAACGCTGTGCTCATCCGAGCAATTCTGTCACCTCGGCTACTACACGGTCGTTGTGGTCATATTCAGTTATAAAAGCGATCTCCTCGGAATCCCTGATGATTATTTCCATCAGGCTCGTCCCTTTCCTTAATTAGAAAGTGGCAGTGGTGATGCGCCAGTGCCTATTGTTCCATAGAACCAAAAATTTTGTGCAGCTAACACTCTTCCTGAGAGAAACTACACCTCATGCGCACGTGTCTAGAGACCACAAGAGGGCGTGATGTGATCGTATCCACGCCACGCCCCTAAAATTTTTTATCTAACCGAAAGTGAACGAGTAGAGCTCCAGACCTGCGGTGGGGGTAATAGTGATGAGCTCCGTGTGGTTATTAGGATCCCGGACTATATCGAGGCTGCCATCGCTTGTGATAGTGAAGGTTTTAACTGTGCCGTCTTCGCGCTCGACCGTTACTGTTCCGGTGCCAGAGAGCACCAGCTGGACCCACTTGGCCTGGAAGTTCAACTTGATTGCTGCCTCGGGTGATGCGGGCTTGATACTCGTTGGCCCTATGTCCCATGTCCCTGCGAGGGAATAAAAGCCAAGCTGCGGCGTCTGAGCAGACCCATAGTCGATGAGCCCAGTTCCAGCACTCGGGTTAGCTTGGTACTTCGACCGGCGGGCACCGAGATAGGTTTCTGGGCTTCTCGGCTCGCGTAGAGCCTCCACCACGTTATTCTCTACTGGTTCTGGCAGTGTGATGGTGGGGTCACGATCCACAAGGAGCTGGCGAATCAGGGTTTCAGTCTCGGCATACTTGCCTTCGCCTTCGTGGATCTGCACCACAGTACCCGTGTGGTCGGTGAGGTAGTGGGCTGGCCAGTACCTGTTATTAAAATTCTTCCACGTACGGAAATCATTATCTTGTACGACGGGGTAGTTGATGCCAGTATCGCGAGCCGCGGCCTTAACATTGTTGATATCTTCCTCGAAGGAGTATTCGGGGGCGTGAATGCCAATCACGTCGAGGCCATAGTCCTTATAGGTGTCATAGAGTTTCGTTATGTGCTCGTTTGCGCGTTGGCAGTTGATACATGCATAGGCCCAGAAGTCGACGAAGGTGACTTTGCCGGATGTGTGCGGGTCGATCGGACCGGGAGTGTTGAACCAGTTCTCTAGCCCCTCGAAGGCGGGTAACTTGCCGCAGTCGTGAGCGTGGGTCGCGTCTTCTTGTCGACGGCAGTACTCAAGGTCACCCTTCTGGCGCGGTGTATTGCCTGATTCTCGAACCTTATCAACCTGCTCCCCGAGAGCGTGCTGTGCTGAAGAGGTCCAATCCGGGAGGGCGCGTTGAATAGCGGCGGGGGCGTTGAAGATCAGTGCAACAGCGAGCAGGATGATTAATAAGCCAGAGCCGCGACGGATCCCCGCCTGGTGACGCTGGAACCAATCCACGCGCTCCCCTACTTTATTGCCACCGATCGCGAAAGCTAGAAGAGGGAGTGCCGCACCGATTGCGAAAGAAATAGTGAGAACGAAGATGCGAGCATCGAGCTCCCCTGTGGCAGCGGCTACTGTTATCGCTGCCAGTACGGGGCCTGCACATGGCACATACACAGCTCCAAGAACAAGACCAACAGCGAAGCCGCCGCGGTTGCGCACCTTATTTTGCAGGAAATACGGCTTCGGGATTTTATCAAAAGGAGCCTGAATCAACTCGCCAAGACGAGGGATGAGCATACCGATACCAACAAGAACGAGCAGGCTGATACCAACCCAACGCACCGTGGACCCTGGCAAACTTAAGGCGTTGAGTGCTACGGACCCCACTAAGGTGAGCGCTGCGAAACTCGTGGCCAACCCACTGAGAACGAGGTAAGGACGCCATCTATTGCCGCCACTGACAGCAAGGATCAAAGGCAACACGGGCAAAATACATGGCGACAGGCTGGTGAGAATACCGCCGAGGAGGCCAATAAAGACCATGGAGAAAATCATAGGGTGTCCTTTTATATGGTGAAGATGATGGTTCAACGTAGCTTTCACCCAAATAACGAGAATCGTTGTGAAAGGCCGTTACCCATATATTCGGAGAACTAAAGGAAAGAGATTGATTCTCGTTGCAAGACCCCTTCCAGGCCCCCTTCGGAAGAACCTTATTGACGTGCACTTATAGGATGAATAGAAGACGAGAAAATATATGCTCCACCGCTGTTCAATCATTCCTATGGGAGCCTAAGTGCGAAAGCGAAGAACTTTTTTTAACACAAGCGCAATCCGTTGTGCCGAGCTCTCCGTACCTATAGATATGAAGTTACCTAAAAGGCAAGCACTTTCCGTGCTGTGCTTGTTCTCTTAGAAAGTCCTTGCTCTGCACGTACAGGCTGAGAGAAAACTTCGTACCACTATTCCCACCTCGTTAGCTCTCTAAGGAGTTTTCATGATTTCACGTAAATTTGCAGCAACCACCATCGCCATGGCCATCACTTCCACTGGGCTCGTCGCCTGTGGTGATGATGCAACCAGCACACCCGCCGTCACTACAGAGTCAGATACCATGGAGAAGATGGACAAAATGGACTCCAACAAAATGGACAAGATGGATGAGATGGAGTCCGACAAGATGGACAAAATGGATAAGATGGAGTCCGACAAAATGGATAAAGAAAAATAGATCTATACCCCTCCAGCCAGCGAGGATCTCAGGTCTGTGCGCGCGTCGATAGGCGAGTTAGCAGATCTGAGTTTACAATCAGAAACTATGCACCCCACCCATGACGATGTGCTTAAGCGCGTTGCTGCAGGCGATAAACGTGCCTTCAGTGATCTTTATGACGAACTTTCGCCGAATGTCATGGGTGTCTGTATGCATATATTGCGCAACCCGCAGTTAGCTGAAGAAGTCGCTCAAGAGGTCTTTATCGAAATATGGCGGAAAGCCGGTAGCTTTGACCCAGCAAAAGCGGCAGCCCGCACGTGGGTACTCAGAATGGCTCGGTCCCGCGCGATTGATCGTTTGCGTTCCATGACTGCTGAGATGTCACGAGAGCACAAAGATGCCACTCTTAATGCCGTTACTCGTTTCGACAGTGTCGAGGATGCCGCTTTGGCAAGCGTCGAAGCTGTACGTTTGAGGAGGGCAATCGATCGGGTGGGCGAGCCCCACCGTAGCGCTCTGCTCCTATCTTATTTCGGTGGCCTTTCCAATCCCGAACTAGCCGCCCATACCAATATCCCCTTGGGGACTGCTAAGACCCGAGTGCGCGATGGCCTTAAGAAACTCCGTCAAGCACTGCTTTCAACCCCGGAAGGAGGACACTATGTGCGATAAAGATCTCCGATCTTCAGACGAGGAATTTCTAGACGAAACTCTTCTTGAAGCGGTTCCTCCGCATATGCCGAGCGATTCGCTAAAAGCTGCTATTTTTGCGGAACTGGCACGTGAGGATGCCTCAGAACCAGCCGATACCGATATATCGGTGATCCGAGAGACCAGACCTGCTGCCCCTCTCCCCCTTCCTCGGACTCTAAAGCCTGGCGGACTACGTTATCGTTCTGGCATGATCGCGGGTTCGTTAGCAGCCGTGAGCGTGCTGGTGATCGGCGGCTCGCTGATCGTGCCGACTATAACCCAGTCGACAAACCCATCCACCGCCCCCGTGGACTACCGAGATCCACATGCAGAGATGCATGAAATCATGAAATCTGAAGATATGGCGAAGGTTACCGTCAATGCGGCCGGTGCTCAGCTCGATATTGTGGCCTCGAAGCAGATGGAAAAAGCCGGCGCCATGGTGCAGGGGGCGGCGGCGACACAACCCGGTATGGGTATTCAGGTGTGGAGCCAAACCCAGGCCGGTGAAATGATCAGCGCCGGAGTCATTGGTCCGGAAGACCACCAGTCTGTGTGGATGCCCCTTGATGGTCACACGGTCAAAGTGATCCTCACGGAGGAACCCATGACGGGTTCGGAACAACCTACAGGTACTATGCTCGCAGAGGTTATTCTCAGCTAACTTCGATATTCAAGAAGAGATAAAGCCCAGGGTAATCCTGGGCTTTATCTTTCTAGAGGTGGGGGAACCAAATCTTGATCTCTCTGGCTGCCGATTCAACCGAGTCGGAGCCGTGAACGACATTGGAATTCACCTCGAGGGCAAAGTCACCGCGGATTGTACCGGGCGTTGCCTTGGCCACAGGATCGGTGCCACCGGCTAATTGTCGCCAGGCGCTCACTGCTCGCGGCCCCTCAATGACACCAGCAACCAGGGGGCCGGAGGTAATGAAATCGACAAGCTCGGTAAAGAAGGGCTTATCCGCATGCTCTGCATAGTGCTGCTTGGCGGTGTCCTCGCTGGCCAAGCGCAAATCCAAAGCTATAATCTTTAGCCCTTTGCGCTCGATGCGACTGATGATCTCACCGATATGGCCATGGGCGACGCCGTCGGGCTTAATGAGAATGAGTGTACGTTCGTTCATGCGTTCTGATTTTAGCCTTTTTTAATGGTGAGTTCGAGAATCGTAGGATGGGGTATTTCCTGGTCTTTTCCAGCGCAATTAAGATATCCTTATTTCACCTCGTCCAGCCACCCATAGCGAATATGAAGGAATTATGCGCACGCGTCTTTTCACCGCAACGCTCACGAGCTTTGCGCTCAGCTCTTCCCTGCTCACCCCCGTCCAGGCGGCACCAGCCCCCGAGGTATCGTCCTTGGTTTTACTACCTGGCACTAATGCTTCCTCAGCACGCCTGAGTTTCCAACATGGCGAAACCGGCCGCATCCAGGTTCAGTGGGATAAAGCCTCAAACTTATATAACGGGTATTTTCGCCCCAGTGCAGCGTACGGCGACGCGCAGAAAAAGCTCTTGGGCGCGCAGTCCTATTTCACTTTTGAGGGACTGCAGCCTGATACCCGCTACGCCTATCGCATTGGTTTTGGCGCTACGAAGTGGACCGAGGTGCGCTACTTCACGACGGGCTCAGCCGATCAATTTAATGCTCTCGTTTTCGGCGACGTTAAAATCGGAGCCCGGGATATCGACGTTGATCGAACTAAATGGCAGCAGGCATTAGCCCGCGCGGAGGGCTTTGCTGAGAATGCCACGACCTTGCTCACACTGGGTAACCAAGTTAATAATCCGAATTATGCGCGCACCCGATACCCAGCCTTTCTCGACAACTCGGTAATGCCACGTCTGCAAACTGCGCCGCTTGCCGACGACACGTCTAGCCCTAATACCGATTTTGATTATTATTTTTCGCTCCCTCATGAAAGCTTTAATGGCGTGGGGCGCTCCACTCGAAATTATTATTTCTCCGCCGGCCCCGCCCTCTATATCGGCCTCAACCTAAGCAATCAACCTCTGACTGGCAATGACTGGGCAACGCTGAAGGGGTGGCTGCGCCAAACCGTCACAGCCCACGGGTTTGGGCATGAGTGGATCATTATTGGGCTCCAGCGTCCCCCATATTCGGCCGCAACCTCTGATACTCGGGTTCGCGCCGAGCTTGGTCCTCTCTTCGAGGAGCTCAACGTGGATCTCGTGCTTTCTGGCGGTGCGGATATCTATACCCGCACACATCTTTTAAAGGGTGCTGAGGTGGTTCCTCCAGCTCCTGGCTTTGCCCCACGGCCCGGACAGACACTGCGAGTTGCCAAAAACGCTGAACCTGGTGAGGCTAATGAGGTCATCTATGTGACGCTAAATTCCCCTACTGGTGCGAATTTTGCGCAGCCGAAAGGAAGCGAGGAATTTGTTGCGATCAGCAATCAAGATTCCACCCCGGATTTCTCCCATCTTGAGGTGGATTCTCAGACGCTGACTTTGAGCACCTATAACAGTGCAGACGCTTCGCTCGTTGATGCCTTCACTCTGGATAGGCGCCCGGAGTCGGAGCCGGAGGACAAGAATGAAGACGATGGACGTGGTGAGAAGCCTGGAGCCCAGACTTCCTCAACCTCGAGCATTATCGGCATCATTTTGAGCGTTCTGTCGGGGCTGGGGTTGATAGGTGGCATCATCGCTTTTATTCAGCGGAACCCCCAGCTTCTCCGCTTCTAGGAAACACTATTCTAGGGAATGCTAAAGGTGCTGGGTGGTCAAGAGTCCGCGCTTCATACGTTCAAGTAGATTCTTGCGCAGGTGCAGAATATACCACCACACGAGAGCGAAGAAGATACCAATAATGCCCATTGATGGGTGGATAAAGAATCCGAGAATGCCCAGCACCTGAAGCCCAATATTGACTGGAATTGCCCATGTCTTCCCCTGCAAGAAGCTCATGACCAGCATCGCCGTGGCGACAACCACAACCGATACCCAGTTAAAGGTGGTCCAGTAGGCCCCGTTATCCACCCGTAGAATGACGGTGAGGACGAGGTAGAACGTAATAGATTCCATCCCCATGGCCCCCGCCATCACGCCGCGAAGGCCTTTGAGGGGATCGTTGACGGGCTTGTGCCCCATTCCTAAGGGGCCAACGGGGGCGGGGTTTTCTGCCATATTAGATAGGCTCCTTTGCAAACAGGGTACGTGCCTCACCGGCGGTTACAACTGATCCAGTAATAAGAACCCCTGAACCAGATTGGATATCGGCGTCTTCAGCTAATCCTACGGCTAATTCAATGGCACCATCGAGACCGCGAGCCGTATGGACTCGCTCTTCGCCGAAAATTCCCACCGCGAGGTCGTAAAGATCCCTCATATCAAGGGCCCTTGGGCTGGAGTTTTGGGTGACGACGATCTCATCGAGGTGGGGCTCTAGAGCTGCAAGAATTCCTCGGGCGTCCTTGTCGCCTAAGATCGCTAGCACTCCGATAAGACGCTGGAAGTCAAAGTCTCGCTCGAGAGCGGTTGCGAGTGCACGCGCCCCGTGGGGATTATGGGCGGCGTCGATAAATACTGTGGGGGCCGATCGAACCCGCTCCAGCCGACCCGGACTTTGAACTGTGGCGAAGCCTTCCTTTACCGTGTTGAGATCGAGGCTGCGGCCAGGGCCGGCCCCAAAGAAGGCCTCCACCGCGGCGAGGGCTACAGCTGCATTGCGAGCTTGGTGCTCACCTGAGAGTGGTAGAAAAATGTCCTCATAGTCTCCCGCCAGTCCGCGTAGGGTGAGTTGCTGACCTCCGACAGCAACGCGGGATTCTATGACCGAAAATTCCTGCCCTGCCCGAGCGACTGATGCGTCGATATCTACGGCATACTCCAAGATCGCCCGCATCGCTTCGGGCTCTTGTTCAGCGATAATAGCAACGTTTTCTTTAGGGGCGAGTAGATCGTCGAGATCCCATCGAGTTTTAATAATCCCCGCTTTCTCCTGGGCGATATTGGCGATGGTGTCCCCTAAGTATTCTGTGTGATCGATGCCTATGGGCATGATCACGGCCACCTCAGCATTGATCACATTGGTGGCATCCCACCGACCCCCCAAACCGACTTCTACTACCCCCACATCCACCGGAGCATCAGCAAAGGCTGCATAGGCCATGGCTGTGAGGACCTCAAATTTGGAGAGCTTTGGCCCTCCAGCTGCCTCGCTGTGGGCATCAGCCATCTCCACGTAGGGGCGGATTTCTTCGAAAATACGCACATAATCGCGGGGGTGGATCGGGCGTCCATCGATAGCAATGCGTTCAGTAACCAACTGCAAATGCGGACTCGTGGTGCGCCCAGTGCGCCGGTGGAAAGCCCGAAGTAGTGATTCCACCATTCGAACTGTGGAGGTTTTTCCGTTAGTGCCAGCGATGTGGATAGCTGGAAAACTGCGCTCTGGGTGTCCGAGGAGATCCATGAGGAATTCGATCCGATCTAAGGTCGGATCGATTATTGTTTCATTGAAACGCTGGTCAAGCTCGGCTTCGACCTCTTTAAGCGCGCGCATATCCTCATGAGTGATCTCGAGGGCTGGCGGCTCGGGTTTCGCTGCGATCGTCAATGGCAACTCGAGGCCCGACTCCTTAAGGGTGAGATCACCTAAGGTCACAGGCTCGCCTTCCTCACCGGCAAGCGCGGCACTGACCTGGAAATCCTCACCCCCTAAATCTGCTTCTGCAAGGTGCGCATAGTCCGCTTCTTGGCTGGTATCTGGCTGGTCGGAAGGTGAACTCATGAGCGTAGCTCTTCCAGTTTGCGGCTGATCCTAGCTACTTCTTCCGCAGCGAGGTGCTGGCGAGTGCGAATCTTCTCCACCACAGCATCTGGAGCCTTAGCGAGGAAGGCCTCGTTGGAGAGTTTCTTCGTGGTTCCTTCCAATTCCTTGGTAGCTGAGGCGAGATCCTTCTCTAAGCGCTTGCACTCTGCTTCCTTGTCCACGGTTCCAGAGGTATCGAGGGAGACCGTTATTGTTCCCGCCTCTAAGCGCACCTCGAGGGTGGCGGAGGCCTGGAAATCCTCATTCGGGTGATCGAGTTTAGCGAGGGTACGCACCACGGTTTCTTGATCAATCAGGTCAGCGGCGGCGAAATCGACAGCAGCGGGCACCTTTTGGCTCGGTTTAACGCCTTGATCAGAACGGAAGCGGCGAATTTCGGTGACGAGTTTTTCTATATCTGCGATCCGACGAGCTGCGATATCATCCCGCGGTGCTCCCCCATTGGTGAGCTCTGTGGTGGGCCAGGCACTGATAACCAGTGATTCCTCATCGCTAAGAGCCTTCCACAAGGTTTCAGTCACGAACGGCATAGCTGGGTGGAGCAATCGCAGCACGGCATCGAGCACGCGACCTAAAACTACCTGGGTATTCTTGCCACGCTGCTGCTCGCTAGGACTTGCCTGGGAGAAATCGCGCGGAATCTGCACCTTGGCGATCTCGAGATACCAGTCGCAGAACTCTCCCCACGTGAACTGGTACAGCAGCTCGTGAGCTTTGGCGAATTGATAGCGGTCAAGATAGGAATCAACGTGGTCGCGCACGTCTTCGAGGCGGTCGAGGATCCATCGATCGGCGTCTGTCAGCTCCTCGCGGGCGGGAAGGTCACCAATGCGAGCACCGTTGAGGAGTGCAAATTTGGTGGCGTTGAAGAGTTTGGTGGCGAAGTTTCGCGAGCTTTGAGCGGAATCGGCTCCAACAGGCAAATCTACGCCAGGGTTGGCACCACGAGCTAGGGTAAAGCGCAGTGCATCGGCGCCGTAATCGCGCACCCAGTCCATGGGGTCGATGCCATTACCGAGCGATTTACTCATCTTGCGGCCGTGCTCGTCGCGCACCAGTCCGTGTAAGAAGATATCGGTAAATGGTATCTGCGGGCGACCCGCTGCCCCACCATTGAGGGTCTCTTCACTTATCGACGATGCGAAGGTCGCGAACATCATCATTCTGGCGACCCAGAAGAAAAGAATATCGTAACCGGTCATGAGCACCGAGGTGGGATAGAATTTCTGCAATTCTGGGGTATTTTCCGGCCAACCTAGGGTGGAAAACGGCCACAGTGCCGAACTGAACCAGGTATCCAAAACATCGGGGTCCTGTGTGTAGCCTGCTGGGGGTTGCTCATCGGGACCAACACAGACAATCTCATCATTCGGGCCGTACCAGATGGGAATACGGTGGCCCCACCACAATTGGCGGGAAATGCACCAGTCGTGCATATCATCGACCCACTCGAAATAGCGCGGCTCCGCTGACTTCGGGTGAATAACGGTATCGCCCTCTCGAATTGCATCGCCCGCCATGAGAGCAAGTTCATCAACCTTGACGTACCACTGCAGTGACAGCCTCGGCTCGATGGGTTCTCCGGAGCGTTCGGAGTGACCTACCGAGTGAATATAGGGGCGTTGCTCCTTGACAATGCGCCCTTGTGCGGCAAGTGCCTCACGGATTTTTACCCGCGCCTCAAAACGATCCAAGCCATCAAACTCAGTGCCAGTATGAGCAATATGCCCCGTGGAGTCGAAAATATTGGGCATCTCCAGATCATGCCGCTGACCCATGGCGTAGTCGTTGGGATCGTGAGCGGGGGTGATCTTGACAGCGCCGGTGCCAAATTCAGGATCGACGTAGTCATCGGCGATAACGATCAATTGGCGATCGTTGAGAAATGGGTGAGGCAAAGTGGTGCCCACCAACTCTCGGTATCGCTCGTCTTCGGGGTGTACGGCCACGGCGACGTCGCCAAGCATTGTTTCTACCCGCGTGGTGGCCACGATAACGTGGGGTTCATCATCGTTGAGTGAGCCATAACGGATGGACACTAATTCACCCTCGACGTCCTTGTACACGACCTCGATATCGGAGATAGCTGTTTCCAGTACTGGAGACCAGTTGACGAGGCGATTAGCTTGGTAAATCAAGCCACGATCGAAAAGGCTTTTGAAAATAGTCTGCACAGCGCGCGATAGCCCCGCATCTAGGGTGAAGCGTTCGCGCGACCAGTCAACTGAGTCACCCAAGGCGCGCATCTGGGTGCCAATGGTTCCGCCGAATTGCTCTTTCCACTCCCAGACCTTGGCGATAAACTCATCGCGCTCATAATCCCAGCGCTTCTTCCCCTCCTCCTCGAAGAGTTTGGCCTCCACCTTGGACTGGGTGGCAATACCAGCGTGGTCCATACCTGTCATCCAGAGGACCTCATAGCCTTGCATGCGCTTGCGGCGAGCGACCACATCGATCAGGGTGTGGTCGAGGGCATGGCCCATATGCAGTTGGCCGGTGACATTGGGCGGCGGAATCATAATGGAGTAGCCGGGCTTTGAAGAGTGGGCATCAGGGGTGAAATATCCCTTGTTGACCCAATTCTCATATAACTCGGATTCGACCGCTTGCGGGTCCCAATTTTTGGGCAACTTATCTGCACGATTATTTTCAGCCATGCCCACCATCTTAGATAATTCCCTATGGGGGACAAAGAAAAGGTGCCCAGGAGGAAAACCCTGGGCACCATCTCATCTACTCGCTAGGACTTGAGCAGGTCAGCGACAGCGTCGCGTTCTTCTTGCAGCTCCTTGGCATTGGCAGCAATGCGCTCTTTTTGGAACTCGGACAGCTCGAGATCCTGCACAATCTCCCACTGTCCATTGTGGGAGATTGTGGGGAAACCGTAGATAATGCCCTCGGGCACACCATAGGAGCCATCGGATGGAATTGCGGCGGTAGCCCAACCCTTGGAGCCGTTAATCCAATCGTGCATATGGTCGATGGCGGATGATGCAGCAGAGGCGGCTGAGGATTTGCCGCGAACCTCGATGATCTCAGCGCCGCGCTTAGCTACTCGTGGGATGAACTGGTCAACGTACCACTCGTGGTCGATGAGATCGGTGAGCTTCTTATCTCCCATGGTGGCATAGGTGATATCCGGGAACTGAGTAGCGGAGTGGTTACCCCACACAACGACCTTTTCGAGTTCGGTCTTATCGCAGTCGAGCTTCTCAGCAAGCTGAGAAATAGCGCGGTTATGGTCGAGGCGCATCATGGCATTGAAGCGGTCATTGGGGACATCAGGGGCGGCATGCATAGCGATGAGCGCATTGGTATTGGCGGGGTTACCCACGACCAGAACGCGAATATCATCGGCAGCATGGTCGTTAATGGCCTTGCCCTGTGGTCCAAATATCTTGCCGTTGGCAGCGAGCAAATCAGCGCGCTCTTCTCCGGCACCACGTGGCTTAGCACCAACCAGGAAGGCTGCGCTGACGCCGTCGAAGGCCACGTCGGCTTTATCAGTGACAGTCACTTTCTTCAGTAGTGGGAAGGCTGAGTCGTTGAGCTCCATAGCTACGCCCTCAGCGGCACCGACTGCCTGTGGGATCTCCAGAAGGTTCAGCTCAATAGGGGTGTTGGGGCCGTAGACATCGCCGTTGGCAATGCGCCACAGAAGCGAATAGGAAATTTGGCCTGCTCCACCAGTAACGGCGATCTTCTTAGTCTGATGACTCATGGATACTCCTTGGGAAAATAGTTAAAGACTGGTTGATCTACCTGTCTTAGGCAATAAGGCGTCGGCGCATAGTTGGCGCGCACATGACAACTTTCAGCCTAATAGTGTGGTGAGGGAAAAACTAGAAGAAGCCCCGAATGCCAGCTATTGCCGCTAAGAGATTGCTCACACCCCATTGTCAATAAAACATGCTATCTGAGAAACGAAGAACTATTTCCCAAAAATTTCTTAACTACCGGCCGAAAAGTTGAAAATCACCCCCGAAAGACGTCCTATAATAGGACGCAACGGTTCCCATAAGTACAAAAGAAGACTCATCAGCTAAATTACATTTAGGGCAGAAGCCTAGTTTTTACGGTGATCTCTTTCGCGATCGCTTCGACGATCGCATCGACTTATGTCACCGCATTATCAGGGATAATCCACGATTATTGCGCTTCTCTCTGACTATCATCTATATCCCATTCAACCCAAGGAGATCCGGAGTGTCCAAGGACAAGGCCATCACTCATCCCTCGGAGCCCCAGGCGGCCTCAGATTCTTCCGTCTCCGAAGCTACACCTGAACTCGTTCTCGATATCGCTCTAAAGAAATTCTCCGAACTGGGGTTTACCGATACGAAACTCGAAGCTATTGCTAAAGAATCTGGCATGTCCAAGCGCATGATCCACTATCACTTCGGCGATAAAAAGGGGCTCTACCACCGCAGCCTCGCCCTCTGCATCCACTACCTCCGACCTCCCGTTGAGGAGCTCGAGTTAGATTCTCAGGTGCCAGTCGACGGCGTTCGCAAGGTGGTAGAAGCAGTATTTACTCGCTTCTGTCAGCACCCGGAGGCAATTCGCCTTCTGTGCCTGGAAAATATCATGCACTACCTCCATATCCATGAACTCCCCCCACTCATGGACCAATCAGCGATCACTCTCCAATTGGACAAACTCCTGATGCTCGGTCAGGACGCCGGAGCATTCCGCCCCGGTATCTCAGCCCAGGACGTATTTACGCTCATTTCTTCGCTCGCCGTTTTCCGCGTGATCACCCATGAGACCACCATTAATCTGTATAACGTGGATCTGCTCAACGAAGCTAATACTCAAGGAATGGCGCGCATGGCCGCTGACAGCGTGTTGGCCTTCCTCACCTCACATCTCAAAACCCCAGAGCAAACCTCTTATTTAAGCTCCAGTGCCAATTTGGAGACCGGCGAGGTATTGGATTTTCCTCACTATGACACCGGGAGCGAAAACTACAACTTCGGATCTGATCTCTTTTAGGCGATGAACTGATAGGGATCGGCGTTGACGATCTTCGGTGAGCCCTCTTTGCGGGCCGCCTCTGCTGTGATCACAACTTGAGAGATATCTGAGGAGTCGGGAATTTCAAACATAGTTTCCCCGAGGATCTCCTCCATGATGGCGCGCAGGCCACGAGCTCCGGTTTTACGCTCTAGAGCCTGCTCAGCCACAACTTCTAAGGCTTCCGGCTCAAATTCAAGATTGACACCATCCATCTCGAAGAGACGACGGTACTGATTAACTAAAGCATTGCGCGGCTTGGTAAGGATATCTACCAATGATTGCTTATCAAGGTGATCGACCCAAGCCACGATGGGCAAGCGGCCAATAAATTCTGGGATGAGGCCGAATTTAACCAGATCTTCTGGCTGAACCTGGCGCAGAATATCAGAGTTCTCCCGTTCCTCCCGGCTCTTAATATCAGCGCCGAAGCCTAGGCTGCGCTTAGATACTCGTTCCTCAATGACCTTGTCGAGGCCGGCAAAAGCACCTGCCACGATAAAGAGAATCTTTGACGTATCCATGTGAATAAGTTCATGATTGGGGTGCTTGCGTCCACCTTGGGGCGGAATGGCAGCCACCGTTCCTTCGAGAATTTTTAGCAATGCCTGCTGGACGCCTTCACCGGACACATCCCTGGTGATTGAGGGGTTTTCGGATTTGCGTGAAATCTTATCAATCTCGTCAACGTAGATGATTCCGCGTTGAGCCCGCTCCACATCGAAATCAGCCGCTTGCAGTAATTTCAGCAAAATATTCTCAACGTCTTCGCCCACATAGCCAGCCTCAGTCAGGCTTGTGGCATCGGCGATAGCAAAGGGCACATCGAGTTTGCGCGCCAGGGTTTGCGCCAAATATGTCTTACCGGATCCGGTGGGGCCAAGCAGAAGAATATTCGACTTCTCGAGCTCCGTCTCTTCTTCAGCCTTGCGCGAAGACAGCGAGCGGGTTTCCTCTGCTTTGATTCGCTTGTAGTGGTTGTACACTGCCACACTCAATGTGCGCTTGGCAGCGGTTTGTCCAATCACAAATTCGTCGAGGAAGGCAGAGATTTGCGAGGGCTTAGGTAGACTGGAATCCTTTTCCTCGCTCTCATGGCCGGATCCTAGCTCCTCCTCCATGATTTCATTACACAGCTCCACACATTCATCACAAATGAATACGCCACCGCCAGCAATGAGTTTTCTCACTTGCTTTTGGCTCTTTCCACAGAAAGAGCACTTGAGGAGGTCAGAGCTACTGTGCTTGTGCGTTGTCATAAGAGATAAAGATTTCGCTTTCACATCGTTGAAGGGTGCTCTACTTACTTTAGTCGATGCTACCTGGATGAGGCAGCATCGAAACAACCCGCCACGGGAATATCCACGTGGCGGGCTGGCTCTAGCAAGAGTCTACGGATTGAGCTTGCGATAGTCGAAGACTTCATCAATAAGACCATAATCCTTGGCCTCTGCTGCGGTGAGAATTTTATCTCGGTCTGTATCGATGCGAATCTGTTCCGGTGTGCGTCCGGTGTGACGGGCTAGCGTCTGCTCCATTTGGGTTCGAATGCGCTCGATCTCGGCAGCCTGAATTTCCAAATCAGAAACTTGGCCGCGTGAGCCCTCGGTAGCGGGCTGGTGAATGAGGATACGGGCATTTGGTAGGGCTGCACGCTTACCTGGGGCGCCGGCACCGAGTAGTACCGCGGCTGCGGATGCTGCCTGGCCGAGGCACACGGTCCGCACATCGGGTCGGATATACTGCATGGTGTCATAAATGGCCATCAGCGAGGTAAAAGAACCGCCGGGCGAATTGATGTACATGGTGATATCTCGGTCCGGATCCATACCTTCAAGGACGAGGAGCTGCGCCATAATATCATTAGCTGAAGTATCGTCCACCTGCGAGCCCAGGAAGATAATGCGTTCCTCGAACAGTTTGGCATAGGGGTTGGTTTCTTTTGTCCCATAGGCCGACTGCTCCACGAAGCTGGGAAGCACGTAACGGGCGGAAGGCATCTCGAGGCCGTGTTTCATAGAATTCATTTCTCCAATTTCCTTTTACGGTGTGCTTCTAGTTAGCAATCGGGCCCTGTGCCAGAGTGATGACGTGGTCCACGAGGCCGTACTCTTTAGCCTCTGTGGCAGTAAACCAACGGTCACGATCCGAGTCCTTGGTGATTTGCTCAAAGGACTGGCCCGTGTGCTCAGCAATCAGTTCTGCCATTTCGCGCTTAGTTTGGGCGAACTGTTCGGCTTGAATAGCGATATCAGCAGCGGTACCACCAACACCTGCCGATGGCTGGTGCATCATGATACGCGCATGGGGCAGCGCATAGCGCTTGCCTGGGGTTCCACCGGACAGCAGGAATTGACCCATCGAAGCTGCAAGCCCCATGCCATAGGTTGCGATATCACACGGCGAATATTTCATGGTGTCATAGATGGCCATACCCGCAGTGACGGAGCCACCAGGGGAGTTGATATAGAGCGAAATATCGCGCGTGGGATCTTCTGCGGAGAGCAGCAGAATTTGCGCACAGAGCTTATTGGCAATCTCGTCGTTCACCTCGGTACCGAGGAAAATAATCCGCTCGCGTAAGAGACGCTCGAATACGGAATCGCCTAAATTTAAACCCGGCTGGGCGGACATCGTCGTTAACTGCTCGCTCATGATTAAACTCCTTGTATCGTGAAATTTCTCTAGTTTCTTCCACCTTACCGCCCAAGAAGGGTAATACACCTCCTTGTTCGCTATAAGCGGATAGCTAAGGAAAAAGCCCAGAAGATTTCCCAGCTACTGGTAATGGGAAATCTTCCGGGCTATGGGGAGAGCTTTAGTTTTCTTCTTCCTCGGGCTCGTCCTCGAGACCAAAGTAGTCTTCGGGGTTAATGCTGGCGCCGGAGTCGTCGGTGACGGTGACACGACAGATAGCAGCCGCAAGGGCCTTACCGCGTTTGACGTCAGCAAAGAGCGCTCCGATCTGGCCAGCCTGCTGTAAGGACTGCACGAACTGGTTCGGGTCCATGCCATAGGCCTGCGCAGTGAACAGAATATGATCGGTGAGCTCGGACTGAGATACTTCAGGATTTTCTTGCTCGGCCAACACGTCTAGGAAGAGCTGGTTGCGAACATTCTTCTCGGCGTTCTCATGAGCCTCTGCCTTGAACTGCTCCAGGGAAGAACCTTGTGACTTGAGGTATTCATCGATAACAGCCTCGTTGGAAGCAGCTTCTCCGAAGGTACCGCGCAGAGCGTTCTCGGCTTGCTCCTTAACCAAGGACTCAGGCAATGGGAACTCTGACTGCTTGAGTGCTGCTTCTAAGACAGCGTCGCGGATGGCGGAGGCTTGCTCTGCCTTCAGGCGATCGTCTACCTGGGAAGCGGTTGATTCGCGCAACTCATCGACCGTGTCAAATTCGGAGGCTTCTTGCACGAACTCGTCATTGAGTTCAGGCAGCTTGCGCTCCTTGGTCTGTACGACAGTCACCTTCACGGTGGCCTCTTGGTCTTTATACTCGGCGATATTGAGTGTTGTGGTGAACTCGGCTTCTTCGCCGGTCTTCAGTCCGCGCAGAGCGGTATCGAGGCCGTCGATGAGATCGCCTTGGCCTACCTGGTAGGTGAGGTCATCAGCCTTGGACTCCTCGATCTCCTTACCGTCAACGCTAGCTACCAGGTTGATGATCGCGAAGTCGTTGGTCTTGAGCTTGCGTCGGGTATCGCTAAGCTCGCCGAAGCGCTCGCGCAAACGATCAATTTCCGCCTCCACAGCCTCTTCGGCTGCGTTATCGCTCAATGCTGGTACTTCAACAGACATAGCGGAGAAGTCTGGGAGGGAGATCTCTGGGCGGATATCAACCTCAGCAGTGAACTCGATGAGTTCGCCGTCTTCCATCTTGGTAACGTCTACGTCGGGTTGACCGATAACAGCCAGATCATTGTCTGCTACAGCTTGCTGGTAGCGTACGGGCAGCATATCGTTGATGACCTGCTCCAAAACTGGGCCGCGTCCAAAGCGAGCGTCGATAAGCTTGCGTGGCGCCTTGCCTTTACGGAAACCGGGAATATTCACCTGAGCGGCCAGAGCCTTATAAGCTTTGTCGATCTCGTTGTTTAGTTCCTCGAACGGAACCTCGACAGTCAGCTTGACTCGGGTATCGTTCAGCTTTTCGACGGAACTCTTCACGAGCGATCTCTCCTGTTATATATAGATTATATGGGCATATTGACTATAAACCCCCGAGGTGCATTTCGTTAAATATGCTCCTCGGGGGTTATGGTCGGGACGACAGGATTTGAACCTGCGACCCCCTGTACCCAAAACAGGTGCGCTACCAAGCTGCGCCACGTCCCGATTGCCTAAACAGACAAGCCGCTTTGAGCGACGTAAAGAATTGTGCCACGGATTAGATTAAAAACCAAAACCGCTGTTCATCGTGCACTTTAGTTTTGATCCACTTCTCCACAGTTTCTGGAGTGGTTTGAAGATTTTAGACTTGAGAATTGCATGTCGTGCCGCGCCGTACTTTCCGCCTCCACGACTCGCACCTAAATACACAGATAGGGATAAGCCGCAGACGGTGATATTTGGCCGCTGATACACTAACCACCCTGTGGATAGTCCCTCTCGACCTGACAATCTCGACGACACTGCAGGCGTTGACGCGGGCTATTTCCTCATAGCCCAAGAGGGTTGCGCAAAGAAAAAAGCCGACTACTAAGACGGTGGTCTACTTGTAGGCGGCTTAAGTTATGGAGGGAATGACGGGAATCGAACCCGCGTCACCAGTTTGGAAGACTGGGGTAATAGCCACTATACGACATTCCCATATTCTGCTATATATTTGCTGCGCTTCTGTGCAACACAGAAATAGCCTAAACGACAGCGGAAAATTTTGCAAAATTCGAGGACGCAGCACGCGCGACAAGACCGAGTAAAGGTGGGCGACCCACGACCGGCCACATCCACCCTTCCCAGTATCCGCCGAGTTAACGCCCACGCGCACACGTAGGCACATATAAAGGCGTTTTACATCACAGGCGTGCACTGCTCATTGCCGCTACTACCGCTGCAAAATCACTAAAAAGACCACTCGATGCTGAATATATCTCGCTGAGCTGGGAAGTAAATAATAAATTAGTAAAGTATTATTATTTTTGACCTTGATGGATTATTATTTATTCCTATGAAGCCAACCATCATTGACGCTGATACGGGTCGCGAACTCTGGACCGCAATCGAGTGCGCCCAGTTTTCTGGTACCGCCAGGGGCACCTTCACAAGCTATGCCGGTCGCGGTCGCGCACCCAAACCAGTGACTAAGCACCACGGCCTCACACTCTGGGACTCTGAGGAGATCAGGCAGTGGACCGATCAACGACAATCGGCGAAGCCCTCTAAGGATAGCGTTTCTTAGGACGAACCTATAATTGATCCGATCCCCGAACGGTGCTACTGGGCGCGTTTGGGGAACTTTTTTATCTGTTAAACGTTCTTCTTATTAATAGACGATTTTCACACCAATCCAAGGAATTATTTGTGTTATTCGCCATTCTCTTAGGCTTCATAATTGCTCTCATCGTTGTCCTCCTACGCAGCAATAGCGCTAGCACAAAACTGAGTGCTACCGACTTTTCCGACGCCATCGCAGAAGCTCGGCACTGGAATGAGCGTCTGGGCTCCCAGATACTGACCCTATCTGGTACCGATAAGGCTTCCACCCAAGCACTTGCAGATGCCTCCGAGCGCCACACTGCCTCTAGCGCTCAAATTCAATCCGCCCAAACTCCCAGACAGGCAGCATTAGCTCGCGAGGCCGCCCTCGAGGGTCTGTACTATATACAAGCTGCTCGAGAGATCATGGAACTACCGGCTGGACCCGCGCTCCCATTGCTCGAAGGGCAACAAAAGGCCGGTCGCGTGACCGAGGAGCGTACCATTACCTTTGAGGGGCAGGCTATTACCGCCTCCCCACGCCCGACGCACCGCACCCCCAATTACTATCCAGGTGGTGTGGTGGCTGGGCGCCCGGTTCCCGCCGGCTGGTACTCCACCGCATGGTGGGCGGGTGCACTACACACGGGCATGTGGGCCGTGGGCTCGGCTGTCCTCTTCTCATCCATGTTTGGGGGAATGGCAGGCGCCGACGCTGCCGCCGACGCTGCCGCCGACGCTGCCGCCTACGACGGCGGCCACGATATTGGTGGCGATACTGTAGGTAACGGCGATATTCTCCCCGACGATGGCGGTGGCGGATTTTTCGACGGAGATATGGGCGGCGGATTTTTCGACGGCGGCGGATTCGATTTTTAATAAAAACCTCGAAGAACTACTCTTCGAGGTTTTTTATTATGCTCCTGGCACTTCTGGGTAATGCCCGGTTGCTTCAAATTCGCTCAGGATATCAATACGGCGCTGATGTCGGGGCTCCTCGCTCCATGATTGGGCTAGGAAAGCATCTACGATGGCTAGAACCTCTTGTTCACTATGCATCCGGCCGCCGATGCCAATGAGTTGCGCATTATTATGCTCGCGGGCAAGCTTAGCCGTCTCCACACTCCACGCTAAAGCACAGCGCGCACCCGGTACCTTATTAGCAGCAATTTGCTCCCCATTTCCAGACCCCCCAAGGACAATGCCGAGGGAACCTGGATCATCCACCACAGCCTTAGCCGCAGCGAGACAAAAGGCAGGGTAATCGTCTAGGGCATCATATTCGAAGGCGCCACAGTCGACGACGTCGTGCCCATTATTCTTAAGATGGTCAATGATGAGTGTTTTCATAGCGAAACCAGCATGGTCTGCTCCGAGATAAATACGCATATCGATGAGTCTAACCTCTTCGTTCATCAAAATCGGGGAACTCTGTCCGCGAGCGCTTCAGTTCGAAAAAGTGGGGGTAATTCGCTAACGCCATTGCACCGTCGAAAACCCTGCCAGCTTCCTCCCCGTGTGGAATTCGCGTCAACACTGGCCCAAAGAATGCAGTCTCGCCCAACTTGATTACTGGGGTCCCTACATCATTGCCCACCTCATCCATCGCCGACTGATGGTAGGCGCGCAATTTCTCATCAGCCTTGGTGGAATGGGCAATATCGGCGAGAGATATATCTAAGCCAACGTCTTCCAAGGCTTTGACAATGAGCTCATCGTAGGCACCGTCACCTTCCTTAGCACCCTCACCTCCTGGGTGGATCAGTGTGCCGAGTGCCGTATAAAGGGCATCGACTTTCTCAGGTTGAGTATCAGCAACCTGTGCAAAAACGCGCGCAGGACCCCAATTGGCCTCCATTTTGCGCATATATGCGGGGTCGAGATCGCGGCCCTCATTGAGAACCGAGAGCGACATAGGAATCCAGGTCACCTCGATATCTCGAACCTTTTCCACTTCCTTGATCCATCGCGAGGTGATCCAGCAGAAGGGGCACGAGACATCGAACCAAAAACTTAGCGATTGAGTAGACATAGGGGACCTTTCTGATCCTTGTATTTTCTGTATTTTCTATATTTTCTTGGTATATCACCACTCTAGTGACCTTTTGCCTCAGGCGAGCGATGATCGTCGAGTCTTTGCACCCCGCCTAGAGGAGAATAGAATGACTACTAATAATCAGCCACGTGGAAGGAATCATGTCCTCTATCAATCTCACTCAAGTAGAAGCAGCTCAACGCTCACGAATGCTGCATATTAAGCACTATGATTTCCACATTGATATCACTGGTGATACCCACTTCCCCGCCACCACCACTGTTGATTTCGAGGTCAAAGAGGAAGGATCTACCTTCATCGATCTGGTTGCCTCCGAGGTGTCCAGCGTAACGTTGGATGGGGAGGATATCACTCGCCAAGCTGTGCGCAACAATAACGTGTACGACGCTACCAACGGGCTCTCCCTCGATAATCTCTCGGTGGGCAGCCATCAGCTCACAGTGGTATCCACCATGGAGTTTTCCCATACCGGTCAAGGTCTGCACCGCTTTGTTGATCCCGTTGACGAGGAAGTATATTTCTATACCCAGTTTGAGCCAGCCGATGCCAAGCGCGTCTTCGCGTGTTTCGATCAACCCGATCTAAAAGCCACCTACTCCATCCATGTCACGGCCCCAGCGCACTGGAAGGTGATCACCAATGCACCGCAAGTCATGAGTGAAGCGGATAAGGGCGTAGCAACCTTCTCCTCCGAGATTGATTACCCGCTGTCTACCTACCTCGTCGCCATATGCTCTGGTGATTATCATATGGCCTCCGATCTCTGGCACGGCACTCTCACCCACCACCCAGAGACACCTGCTGCTGAGCACACCGAGTTAGAGATACCGTTGGCCATCTACTGCCGGAAATCTTTAAGTGATCACCTGGACGCCGACGCTATCTTCCTCGAGACCAAGCAAGGCTTCGACTTCTACCATGAGAATTTCGGGATGGCGTACCCCTTCGGCAAATACGACCAGCTTTTTGTCCCCGAATTCAACGCGGGAGCCATGGAGAATGCCGGAGCTGTCACATTCCGCGACGAGTATATTTTCACCTCGAAGAATACACGAACCGCCTACGAACGACGTTGCGAAACTATTCTGCATGAGATGGCTCATATGTGGTTTGGGGATTTGGTTACTATGCGGTGGTGGGACGACCTCTGGCTCAACGAGTCCTTTGCTACCTGGGCCGCGTGCGTGTCCCAGTCGGAAGCCACCCAATACGATACCGCGTGGGTCACCTTTGCCACCGACACCAAGGCCTGGGCCTATAAGCAGGATATGCTGCCGTCAACCCACCCTATATCCACCGATGCCAGCGATATGGAAACCGCCGAACAGAATTTTGACGGCATAACTTATGCCAAGGGCGCATCCGTCCTCAAGCAGCTCCAGGCCTATGTGGGCCGTGAGGCATTCTTCGCTGGAGTACGCCAACACTTTGCCAATCATGCCTTCGGTAATGCTACTTTCGCTGATCTTTTACACACTCTTAGTGCCAGTTCCGGACGCGATCTCTCTGATTGGGCCGCGCAGTGGCTCAAAACTACCGGAATTAATGAACTGCGCGCGGATTTTAGTGTCCAGGATAATCGCTATACCTCTTTCGCCCTTACCCAGTCTGGGGCGCACCCAGGGGCCGGCGAATATCGTACACACCGCGTTGCCATTGGCTTCTATTCGTTGATCGACGGGCAGGTAGTACGCACCGATCGTCTCGAGGTCGATATCGACAGCGAGCGCGTCGAACTCGACCAATTAATAGGCCACCAAGCTGCCGATCTCGTCCTCGTTAACGACGACGATCTCACCTACTGTCTCATGAAGCTCGATGCGGACTCTCGAGACTTTGCTGCCAAAAATATCGACCGAATTGCAGATCCCATGGCACGCACCCTTATCTGGTCGGCGTGCTGGGAAATGGTACGAGCAGGCGACATGCGCGCCCGCGACTTTGTCGACCTGGTGATCACCGGCGCTCCCATTGAAACGGAAATCTCGGTCCTCCAGCGCGTTCTCGGCCAAGCCACCCAGGCACTCGAAGTCTATGCCGATCCACAGTGGGTTAAGGACACCGGTGCACAGCGTTTCAGCAATGCACTGATCGACGCCGCTGCTGCCGCTGAAGCGGGATCTGATACCCAACTCGCCTTCGTTCAAGAGCTGTGCGCCAACCCCTTAGACGATAGGGGGCGGGCTCTCATGCGCAGCATCGTCGACGGTGAACCAGAACTAAATGGGCTCGTAGCCGATCACCAACTCCAGTGGCGCGCCTTGCGTGCGCTTGTTGCGGCGGGTGCAGTGGCAGATCTGGAGGCAGAGATCGTTTCCCTGAGCACCATT
The DNA here is from genome assembly GCF_024814365.1 of Corynebacterium sp. ES2715-CONJ3. Taxonomy (NCBI): domain Bacteria; kingdom Bacillati; phylum Actinomycetota; class Actinomycetes; order Mycobacteriales; family Corynebacteriaceae; genus Corynebacterium; species Corynebacterium sp. ES2715-CONJ3. The sequence goes on along the minus strand of NZ_JANUXS010000007.1, from coordinate 72,438 downwards.
GATCCCTCGGCGACGGGCAAACTATATGCGCATTTAGTGCGGGCATCTGAAAATACAGCCACTAATAAAGCTGCAGTTTTTACTGAAATCACCGAAGAGGGCCACCGGCTGAGTAATACCACCCTGCGCTATAAAATGGCCGGACTCACGGGTCTTGCCCGCCCAGAACTGCTCCAGCAACTCAATGACCGATACTTCGAAAAGGTGCCATGGTTATGGGATAACCTCACCTCCGAGGTGGCCCAGGGTGTGCTCGCAGGTCTGTATCCCGCGTGGGATATCAGCCCCGAAGGGGTCAAGCGCACCCAGAACTTCCTCGACTCACATACGATCAGTGCCGGTATCCGGCGTATTCTTACCGAGCAGCAGGCTCTGGTGGAGCGCGCCATAAGAAATCGCGCTGTCGATGCCGCCTAGCTCGTACTCCCCCGTCGCTGCTCTTATTAAGAAGCGGCGGGGAATATTTACTACTATGGCGTAAATCATGGACACAATTTCTCAATTTATAGCCGATCACCCGGTGATCTGGCACTGGCTCGTCAATGCTCCCCTCAAGATCATATTGACCTTGGTGGCAGCTGTTGCTCTCCACGCTGGACTACGCTTTGCCATCCAAAAAGCTGCGAAAGTACACTTAAGCCGCTCGACGAGACCGCAGCACGAATACGCTGCGCTCACCAAAGCTCTTAGCTCCCTGGAAGTCACGAAGCAGGCTCAGCGTGAGTCACGGATCCGCACTCTCAGTTCCGTCGCACGAAGCGCAGTGAGTATTGTCGTGTGGACATGGGCGGCTCTTTCGATTTTAGGGATCCTCGGGGTTAATGTGGCCCCGCTTATTGCCTCTGCAGGCATCGCGGGTGTTGCCTTAGGTTTTGGCGCCCAAACATTGGTGAAGGATTTTATTTCCGGTATCTTCATGCTCATTGAGGACCAGTATGGGGTGGGCGATTTTATCGATGCTGGTGAAGTAATCGGAACAGTCGAGGCGGTATCTTTACGCCTTACTACCGTGCGCGATGTCAAAGGTACACTGTGGTTTATCCGTAACGGTGAAATTCAGAGAATAGGTAATTACAGCCAAGATTATTCCATCGCTCACCTCACAGCGCCGATAAGCTACCGCGCCGATATCGAGCGTGCTATGGAGATCTTCGCGGCTACCACCCTCGAGGCCATCGAGTCCGAGAAATTAAAGGGTTTCATTTTGGATAAGCCGCTTATCGATGGTGTCAACGAAATTGGTGCGGATTATATCCAGTTACGCATCCGGGTACGCACCCTCCCCGATAAGCAGTGGACCGTCGAACGCTATATTCACCAACGTGTACTCAATAATCTAAGGTCCGCCAATATTGCCCTACCCTACCGTCACTTCTATCAGATCGAAGATGAATAATATGTCCTCTCCTCTCGATACTCCCTCAAGCCACACAGACCCCCGCACTCTCTACGAGGCAGTGGGTGGGAATGAGTTTTTCACCCGCGTCGTGCGCCGCTTCTACCATCAGGTTCGCACTGACGATCTCATCGGACCAATGTATCCTGCAGACGATTTCGAGGGCGCCGAGGAGCGTCTGAGGACCTTCCTTGCACAATACTGGGGTGGGCCCACTACCTATAGCGATAACCGCGGACATCCCAGGCTGCGGATGCGTCACGCACCTTTTGCTATAGGAGAGGTCGAGGCTAAACGTTGGTTAGAGATGATGACGAACGCTCTTAACGAAGAAGAAAATCTGGATCCCACTCTTCGTGAAGCTATCGACTCTCATATGACACGGGTAGCATATATGCTGATCAACCAACGTTAAAGGCCCAAAAGATTTGCGGCAGAGGTATAGTAGGCGCTCCCATAGGGGGCGTCTACTCGTATCCACACCCCTAAGCCGGAGACGCGAAGGTGTCGCGGAATATCAATAGGTGCGCTATCAGTGGGAATGAGTCCGAATGCTTGGAGAGCAAAAATCATCCGCATTGGTATCTCTACCTGGGTGTGGGCATTGCTCACAGTGATAACGGTTTGATTCATCAGCGATTGTGGCGGCCCAAGCGGACCAGAGAATTGTCGGGCCAGCGCGCTTCCTTGAGTAGCGAGCTGATAAACCGCAGCGGCGGGGATCTCGTCGATCAGCTGAAAATCCTCGACGCGAGGCAGCGCACCCGCGGACCAGGAGGCATCGTGAGTAGGGTATGGTCCTTGCCCGAAAAGGTCAGCAGCGCGCAGCACCGCCCCACTCCGGCTAATACTGCCCGACACCCTTCTGGAGATAAGTACCCCAAAACCCGTGGGTACAAAAGCTTCGACACCTGATTCAACTTGCTGAAGACGTACGAATGTGTGCTCATCAAAAAGTATCGCTCGCTCAATGAGGGACCGAAGTCCCCCTAAACCTCCGGTAACAACGAGGGATATATCGCTGTTATGCAAGAGAAAGAACCTTAACTTCGCTATCTTTAAGCTGACGCGGGCTCCCCGTGACAATATCGACGGCCACTTGAACAACGTCGATGGTGCATGCCACTGTCCCATCGGCATCTCTAATGACTTGCCGAGTACAAAAGGAGGTATTCCCAATCTCGATGACCTGAGTTTCTACTGTCACCTCTTTGGTATTGGAAAGGATGGGTCGGAGGTATTCAGCTTCAATCTTGCGCACAAATGCAGCTGGAATATCGAGTCCGCGCTTGCCAAATTCGCGTTGTGCGTAAATGAGGCGAGCCTCTTGAGCCAATTCAATATAGGCAGAGTTTGTGATGTGGTGGAATTGATCAAAATCGCCCCATCTTGTGGGTATTTTTTCAATATGTACACCGTGGTGACTATCACTGGTCATAACGTAGGTGGAGCCTTTCTCATCTGTTATTAATCTCTCTCTAGGCTAACAGTGTTGAGGCTGATTGGGTTTAAAAAGAACCGCCGTGGGTGTTCACGGCGGTTATCCATTAGCGGGTAAGCTTGCGGTGCGTTACCCGCGAAGGGCGGGCGGCCTCGGGGCCGAGGCGTTCCACCTTATTCTTTTCGTAATCTTCGAAGTTACCTTCGAACCAGAACCACTGGCCTTCGGCAACATTGCCTTCCCAGGCAAGAATATGGGTACAGGTGCGATCTAGGAACCAGCGGTCGTGCGAAATCACCACGGCGCAGCCTGGAAATTGCTGGAGAGCATTTTCCAGAGAGGACAGGGTTTCAACGTCGAGGTCGTTGGTGGGCTCGTCGAGCAGAATCAGGTTCCCGCCCTGCTTAAGAGTCAACGCTAGATTGAGACGGTTGCGCTCACCGCCGGAGAGAACCTTAGAAGGTTTTTGCTGGTCGGCGCCCTTGAAACCAAATGCGGAGAGATAGGCTCGTGAGGGCATCTCGTTCTGGCCTACGTGGATATAGTCCAAACCATCCGAGACTACTTCCCATACGGTTTTCTCTGGATCGATATTTTCACGTCCCTGGTCCACATAGGACAGCTGCACGGTGGAGCCCACGTTTACTTCACCAGCATCGGGGCTCTCGAGGCCCACGATAGTTTTAAAGAGAGTAGTCTTACCCACACCATTGGGGCCGATAACACCCACGATACCGTTGCGCGGAAGCGTGAAAGAGAGATCCTTAATCAAGGTGCGACCATCGAAGCCCTTGACTAGGTCCTTGACCTCCACCACCTGGGCACCCAGGCGGGGTGGAGTAGGAATCTGAATCTCTTCAAAGTCGAGCTTCTTATATTGCTCGGCCTCAGCAGCCATTTCCTCATAGCGAGCCAAACGCGCTTTATTCTTCGCCTGACGAGCTTTCGCACCAGAACGTACCCAAGCAAGCTCTTCTTTCAGGCGCTTTTGCAGCTTACGGTCCTTTTGACCAGCAACTTCTAAGCGCTCAGCTTTCTTCTCGAGGTAAGTGGAATAGTTACCTTCATAGGGGTAGAGCTTGCCGCGGTCGACCTCACAAATCCACCCAGCTACGTGATCTAGGAAGTACCGATCGTGGGTAACCGCCAAAACGGCCCCTGGGTATTTGGCCAAATGCTGCTCGAGCCACAGAACGGATTCAGCGTCGAGGTGGTTAGTGGGCTCGTCGAGAAGCAGCAGGTCTGGCTCAGAGAGGAGCAGCTTGGCTAGAGCAACACGGCGCCTTTCACCACCGGAGAGGTGGGTGACGGGCGCATCAGAGGGAGGACAGCGCAGAGCTTCCATAGCTTGCTCGATTTTAGAATCGATTTCCCAGGCATCGGCAGCGTCGAGAGCTTCCTGGAGTTTACCCATCTCTTCCATGAGCTCATCAGTGTAATTAGTGGCCATTTCTTCGGCGATGGCCTCGAAACGATTTTTCTTTTCAAAGATCTCGCCCAGACCCTCTTCCACATTCTCGCGGACGGTCTTTTCTTCGTTCAGGGGTGGTTCCTGCAGGAGGATACCAACGGTCGCACCTGGGTCGAGGAATGCCTCACCATTGGAGGGCTGGTCGAGCCCGGCCATGATTTTTAAGATGGAGGATTTACCGGCACCATTAGGTCCTACCACACCGATCTTTGCGCCTGGGTAGAAAGCCATGGTCACATTGTCCAAGATGACTTTATCGCCAATGGCTTTGCGCACATTCTTCATCGTATAGATGAATTCACCCACGTTATCTGCCCCTTATATGTCAATCGTTTTATAACTATCAGATCACCCAAAACAGTACATCACTACCCAAAAAAGCGCACCACATCATCTATAAGACCGATACCTCATGTCGGTCTTATAGATGGGCAATGCCTAGGCACTCACAACGGTTGGCGTATGAGCTCTCCCTTTACTCGTAGGGGTTGTGATTTCCTTAGCGTTAACCTCATCGAGCTGAATGACGTCGCGCACAATCTGTTCGCTCTCTGGCTCAATGCTCACGGTTTCGGCTCTCCGGGCTTTATCCAACTCACTGCGGTGATAGCGACAGGCATATTTGCGCATATCCACCCCGATATGCGTTGCTCGAACCACAATCCGAGATTCGGTCTTGCCTTCCCGCTCCCATTCTTTGTGGATGAGATCCCCGAGTACAATCACCTGAGTGCCCTTACCACCCTCCCCTAGGGCGAGATGAGCGTTATGGGCCAAGTTCCCCCAGCACTCTACATCAATATAGAGCTGGTTATAGCTGATAAACCCAGAATTCTCGACCCGGCTGTGATCGGATTGAGCAGAATCTCTAGCGGTCTCGGAGTTGCCGGTATCGGCGTGGTGTGGGTCGCGACGATACCGAGAGGAAGCAATGCGGAATTTGGTGAGCATTGCGCCGGACGGGAAATGATAGACAGTGGGATCGCTGGTGAGATTTCCAACGATAGTGGTTGTGCTGAGCATAAGGATCTAATCCCCTTTCATGGGATACGAATAGTGGATCACCGTCCCTGCCCGTTTCCACACTGCCCAGCGCCATCCCTTGCGTGAGCTGCTGATTGAGCAGAGTTTTCGATACCCTCAGTGTCGTTGATTGTGATCCCCACGTCGCGGCGAGTCAGTAGGTGTGACTGGATCCTGTGGATAATATGCCAGCTTGAGATTTTCCTAGCCTTGGGGTTTCCCGTCGTTCGTGCGTATCGACGCCAGCATCTGGTTATAGGCCTCTAAATCAGCGTCATCATCTTGATCCGCCTTTTCGTCGTAGATATGCTGCTGCTTGCGGTCTTCTTTGAGCCATTGTCTAAACAATGCTCCGAAAACAATAATGAGCGGGAAGGCACCGGAACCCCACGCGATACCGCCACCTACATTCTGATCGTGCATCAAGTCCACGCCCCAAGGAAGATTAAGTGATGCATAAAAGTCCTCGGCCAGAATGGTCGACAGCTGCATGAGGTATACCCCGAAGTAGAGATCGAAGGGCATCGCAAAAACCAGCCACAAGAGCCGCGAGAGCACAGAATTTTCACGCGGCTTGGGATCCTCACCGATCATCTCCCAGTAGAAAATATAGCCAGAGATGAGAAAGACCCAGTTCATCAATAGGTGGCCGGCGTGTTCGGATACCACATAGTCGTACCACGGGGTGATATAAAGCACGTAGAAGAATCCAGTGAACTGAATGGTATTGACGGCTGGGTACATGATTACGGTGAGAATACGTGATTGCAGTAACGCTTCAACCCATTCTCGCACTCCCCCGTGCCCTGGCTCGGTGACACTCATTAACAGGCGCAAAGGAGCGCCCAGAACTAGACATACAGGAATCACCATGGACAACAACATATGGGTCACCATATGCATGGAGAAGAGCGCCGGCATATAGAGCCCTATTCCAGAACTCATGCAGATCACCAGAGCTCCTGCGCCCAGCATCCACCACATGGTGCGGAATTTTGACCATCGAATCTGCTTCTTTTTGGCTCGAACCAGACCCCAGAGGTAGAGGCCAATGAGCACCAGGCCGAAGAAGGAGAACATAATATCGAAACGCCAGACCGTCCAGATGGAGATGATGGTGGGTTTGACGGTGAGGTCGTAGCCCATCTCCAAGGCCATAGGGCTGAGATCGAAAACACGTGGTGGCGGGGGTGGCGTTCGGCCTAGTGAGATTGCCACCCCGATGGTGGCCGCCATGACTACTGCCTCACCGATAGCCACACGCAGAAACGGGGTGTGATCCCCACTTCTTAAAGCAGGTATGGTGCGCTGACGATGCCAGAAACCGAACAGTGCGAGGGCGATTATTAATACCGCCTTAGCTACTATGACACGCCCATAGCCGGTGGTGAGAAGGTGCTCAGGGCGTACCCGGATAGCGGCATTGATAAAGCCTGATAGTGCCAACATGATCACCGAGACGAGGGCGATATGGGAATAGCGACCTACTACTTGGACCATCTGGGGCCCCAGTCTGCGGCCGTGGGCTATGAGTGCCATGAGCCCGCCCACCCAGAGCTGCATAAAAAGCAAATGCCACAGCAATGAGTTAGTACCGTAGTCATGATCTCCGCCCGCGGCCGAGTGCCCTTCCAAACCGAGTGGCAAGACAATCAAGAGAGCTCCGGCGCATAAAAGCGGTTGAGAGCGCCAATTCTTGGAGAAGAATGCTGCTATCCCCACTAGCGCTGCAATAACGGCTGAACCCAACCACGCTTGGGATTCCGCTACTTGGGAAATTGCCACTGGCCAGTTAGCAGGGCGCAGCGCCTCAATAAAGGGTTGCCCCGAAATATCGGAGAGCACCATGGGCACCATCACTAAAGCAACAGCGCTAAAACACCACGCCGCCACCATGCCGGTACGGGCTGCGATTACACCGTCTACAGTAAGCGGAGCTTGGTAGAGATCGTGCTTTCTGGGACTGAGTAAAAAGGCTGAGAAAAGGAAGGATCCAGAGCTTAGGGCCGCGAGAAACCATGCCGCTGCCCTTAAGAAAGGAAATCCTGCTGTGGTGGCGGGGCCTGGATCCGGAATGCCGAGGGCCGCGAGCGATTCCGAAAGAAACCCCCAAGCGATTACCGCCCCAATGAGGCCCGCCACAGAGAAGCACAACACATACAGTGGCCACATGGGGCGCACCTGTGCCCCCGATTTCTGTTCCTGCATGCTTAACACCCTAATCTCAATGAGTGGCTTTAGGTATCTAGGGCTGGGAAGTTTTTGTTCCGCACGGGTTGTGGGTTAGTCTAGCTAGCAGAGTTTGCCTCCATAGCTCAGTGGATTAGAGCGGTCGGCTTCTACCCGATTGGTCGGGGGTTCGAGTCCCTCTGGGGGCACCATAGAAAAATCCCGTGGGTTCAGCCCACGGGATTTTTTGTCTCAAGCTAAGCCATCTTGGAATAGAACCATCCCATTACGGGGCTAAGAACTGCCCCCGGGATAATCTGAGACAGCGTATTCATAGCCTTAGATAGCGGTCCTGGGACAACGCGACGCTTATTGTTCGCCATTGCCTCCAAGGTCTCCTCCGAACACGATTCATAGGTGGTCCACAGAAAATCGGGGACGACCTTGTCCACAATCGACTGCTCACTAGGATCAATAGTGGCCTCCCGCACCGGCCCAGGGGCAAGAAGTGTGCAGCTTATGCCAAGAGGTTTAAGCTCATAGTGAAGAGCCTCGGTGAATGCATTCACACCCGCTTTAGTGAATACGTAGGTGGCATTATTGGGAATGGCGATATTGCCGGCCGCGGAGCCTACATTGCAGATAGCTCCGGATCCGCGCTTGAGCATATTGTCTACGGCGGCCTTAGTGATCTCGAATACTGCTCGGGCGTTGAGCTCAAATTGCGCAGTCTCGTATTCCCAATCCTGGTAGATAAAAGGGCCAAAACTGGCGATGCCAGCAGAGTTAATCACGATAGAGATAGGCTGGGTGAATACGTCTTCGATCATCTGGGCGCGCTGGGCGGTATCGGAGAGATCGCAGGGATAGACCTCTGCAGTAATCGCGTGTTGTTTACGCAAAGATTCCGCTAGTTCTTCCAGAACATCTGAGCGCCGGGCAACCAAGATGAGATTATAGCCCCGCGCGGCCAGATCTTTGGCCATCTGACGCCCAATCCCTTGGCTTGCGCCGGTGATGAGCGCCCGAGATTCTAAGGTGGGTGCAGGTAAGCTCATTATATTCTCCTTGAGGTCTTGATATGGTGTCTCGGCTATTTGTCACTACGTGTAGCTAAGTGTCGCTACGTGTCAGAGTTCTTGGCTCTTGGTTCTAGATTCTTGGTTTTTGGTTCTTGCCAATGGGAATCTCATTGTCTAAGCCTACCTGCTTCGTTGCCGAAGAAACGGCTGTCTATGTCATTGTTGTCTGGCAAAGTTACTAAGGTAGAAAAGTATGAGTGAAATAGCTGCGAAAAATAACCGCTTGGTGTGGATCGATCTGGAGATGACCGGGCTCGACCCTAACCTTCACACTATTGTTGAAGTTGGAGCGATCATCACCGATGCCGAGCTCAATATCATCGGCGACGGCGTCGATATCGTTGTTCACGCCGATTCCGCTCAACTGGCGCATATGGATGATTTTGTACGCACTATGCATACCGAGTCGGGGCTGCTTCAGGACATCATGGACTCCCCTGTGACTATGGCCGAAGCTGAGGAGGCCATCCTCGACCTTATTGCTCAGCACTGCGATCCAGAGCACCCAGCACCTCTTGCGGGAAACTCGATTGCCACCGATCGCAGTTTTATTCGCGCCTATATGCCGCGCTTAGATAAAGCTCTGCACTACCGGATGATTGATGTCTCAACTCTCAAAGAGCTCTCCCGTCGCTGGGCCCCGCCGGTATATTTTCATCAGCCGAAAAAGGGGCTCGCGCACCGCGCGTTGGCCGATATCGTGGAGTCTATTCGAGAACTAGATTACTACCGCCGCAGCTTGATGAGCACCGATCTATCGTCACCGGATATCTCAGCCGCACAGGAGGCTGCCACCGCACGCTACCAGTCATTTTTGGAAAAATAGAAGGCTCGGGTTAATATAGTCCTCGCTGCTTTAAACGGTAGCGTGGTGGCTGTAGTTCAGCTGGTAGAGCACCAGGTTGTGATCCTGGGTGTCGCGGGTTCGAGCCCCGTCAGCCACCCCCAATAGATAGAAGTGGCCTCCGTATATGCACGGGGGCCACTTTTGTACTCCCCCTCATCTCTAAAGGGGGAGTTTTTGTACTAGGAGATGGAGGCGTTGCCAGCCTTCCACTGCTCCCACTCGATATTCCAATCACCCAGACCGTCGTAGACGGAGAGGATACCGCCTTTGGTATTTTTCACCGTGACTATATCTCCACGCTTAACAAAGTTCTGGAACCACGCAGCGTTCTCGGTACTGACATTCACGCAGCCGTGAGAAACATTGGAATTTCCCTGAGCCCCAAGTGACCAGGGGGCGGCGTGGACGAAGATACCCGAATAGGACATTTGGGTGGCATAGGATACCGGGGTGCGGTATCCCCCGTCTGCGACTGATAATCCGAACGTTGATGAATCCATTAACAAGGATTCATACTGATCTCCGATGATATAGATGCCATTGGGGGTCGGCCATTTATCGGAGCCCAAGGAGACGGGCATCGTCTTTACAGCCTCACCGTCCTTGAAAATGGTCATCGCCTTCGTTGAATCATCGACAATGGCTTCGACTCGGGAACCAATGGTGAAGTCAGCCTTATTGCCATTATTGGCATAGACACCATCGGCAAGCTCAATACCGTAGAGATTCGCATCCACCGACACTTTGGTTCCTGGTTCCCAGAATGTTTCGGGTCGCCAGCGCACTTGTTGATTAGAGATCCAATAAAATGCCCCGTCAACCTTTGGCTCGGTCGTAATACGAATAGCGTCCTGCACAGCCTTGCGGTTTTCCACGTAGGAATCAAAAATGACGGCGATTGTTTGCCCCACGCCCACCTCGGCGCCGTCGAGCGGGGCCAGAGAGGTGTTCACCAGGGAGTTGGGTTTGATGGTGGAGAAAGCAGCTGTTGTTTTTTCTCCATTTTTATCAGTAGCAACCAGTGTATATTCGCGGTTGAATCCGAGATCTTCGGCTGTGGTCCACCCCATCATATCTGCATCCATCTCGCCTTTGACCTGATACCCCTCTTCATTGGTCATAGTTACCGACGAGAGTCCGTCACCGAGTGATTTCACTAACACGGGCTTATTGGGCGGGACCTTACTCGCTCCGTCCTTAACGCTCGCTTGGGGCGCTTGGGCGACAACGACAGACGTGGTGGGCGCGACGGACTGGGCTGCACCATCGGTCTTTTGATCAATGGTGCACGCAGTGATCTGAACCATCACCAATCCTGCTAATAAGAGGGTGGAAAATGCGCGCGTAAAAGCCATAAAAATGCGGGATTCCTTCGACGACGTGGGACTTACTGGACGAATAGAGTGCGTTTATAGGTGGATTATTGATTTAGATATCCATCCTAAACATCCTAAACAATGAACTGCACTTTATTATTATCCACTACTCTGGTGTGAAGATGGACAAGCACACCGAGGTTGAGGCGATAGCAGCTTCTAAGTCCCTGGCCCATTTCCAGCCGCTATCGCTCTTATCTCTAATACCGCCTCTGACGAGCACTTTTGCGCGGAATGGAAGAAACTGTTATATTTTTCTTCGTTGCTTAGCGCAACCTTGCGCCATTAGCTCAATTGGCAGAGCAACTGACTCTTAATCAGTGGGTTCGGGGTTCAAGTCCCTGATGGCGCACCAGATACGTCAAGACCTCGTTGGATATGAATCCAACGAGGTCTTCATTATATTCAGCCCGAGACGATCTTGAGGATTTGCCTAATTAAAAATATGTGGTGTAGCGTCTTTCTTCGTTGCGTGTTTAATTACGCACTCTTGCGCCATTAGCTCAATTGGCAGAGCAACTGACTCTTAATCAGTGGGTTCGGGGTTCAAGTCCCTGATGGCGCACCAAAGAAACAGTCCGCTGGGTTGGAGCCCGAGCGGACTTCTTTATGTCGCCCTTATGCGTATCGCACCAGCAAGGGTGCGTGATCGGACCAACGTTGCTCGACGCTGGGGGCCTTCTCTACCCAACATTTTTCTGCTCGGTCGAGCATTGCCTTCGTTGCTGCTTGGTAGTCGATGCGCCACCCGGCGTCGTTATTGAACGCTTGGCCGCGGTATGTCCACCAGGTATATGGGCCTGGTACCTCAGGAGCCAGGCGGCGACTGATATCAAACCATTGCGGATCCTGTGCTGGTTGCCACATAGTTTTGGCGCTGTAATTCACAGTTCCTTGCCATTGCCATAGTCGCTCTTTATTTTGAGGGGTGGCATCGGGGAAGGAACCAAATACATGATCAAGAAAAGCGCGCTCCTCGGGGAGGTGGCCGGATACTTTCTCATTGGGCTTATTATTTTTGAGATCTTCTGAACGGTGGCAGATATTCCAGTCCCCACCGATCACCATATTTGGGTGGCTCTTGGCCCGCTCGCTGAGAATATCGGCAAACTCATCAAGGAAAGTGTATTTCTCATCTAATTTCGGGGAGTTGGTTTCGCCGGATGGGAGATAGAGCGAAGCAATATGAATGCCCAGAGTATCGGCCTCGATCCAGCGACCCGCCTCACTAAAGTTTCCGAATCCGATCGAGGTATTAGTAAACTCGCCGCGGGAGAGTATACCCACCCCAGCGCGCCCCTTGGTGCCGGGTAGGAGGGATTCCGCCATAACTAGATTCCATCCCGATTCGAGGGCTGGGGCGAGAGCCGCACGGGTTTGAGCCTCGGTTGCGCGTACTTCTTGGATGAGGACGATATCGGCCTCAGTGTCCTTCAACCATGGGTTGATGCCGTGATTGGACTCATTGCGTTTTTTACTCGCTGCACGGATTCCGTTGACGTTCACACTCGCTATTGTCACAGTCATGTGGCCAGTTTAACGCACGAGTCTTCTCTCATATCTTGTGTAAGCTTAAGGTTTATAAGCTTTTCCCTTCGAAAGGATTTTCTATGAAGCGTCGCCTACTGAGTATCTGTGCCGCCCTCGTGATGAGCGCAGGTCTAATCACACCAACTCATGCTCAAGACATTTTTAATGGGGGCCGTTTCGCCGGTGGCTCCTCCGATCTCTATGCGCAGCTCTTCCCCGCACCCGGCCCCCCGCTACCGGAATTTGGAGGTACTGTAGATCTCGACCGCTATCAGGGAACGTGGTATCAGCTGGCCGCCATTCCACAGCCGTATACGATCATGTGCCTGACTGATACCACGGCCACATATGAGCGTATCCGTGAGGATGCCGTCAGTGTGGTTAATCGCTGCTCGACCGTTTTCGGGCCCTCGATTGTTGATGGCTCTGCCGAAATTCGTAGCGACGCCACCCTCCGGGTGGATTTCCGTGGCATCCCCTTCCAGCGGCCCAATCGTCCCGGGAATTACCGGATAACCTATTTAGCCCCTGATTATTCTATGGCTATTGTCGGTAGCCCGAACCGTAGTTCTGGCTTCGTTCTTTCGCGCACCCCCCATATCAGTGATGAGAAGTGGCGTGAGGTTCGTCAATTGATTGAGCAGCGTGGTTGGTGGTCGTGTGCATTCCTGACTACCCCGACGATCAACGGGCGAGCCGATACTACCCCTCTCTGCCAACTTCCTTAGTTTTTTTACCCCCAGCTGGGACTTTTGACCTAGAGTGGGGGATATGAAACGAGCCCTCATTATTGTTGACGTTCAAAATGACTTTTGCCCCGGTGGTAGTTTAGCTACCGCCCGGGGGGAGCTGGTAGCAGAAGCCATTGCAGATCATCTCGCTGAGCGCCACCGCACTTACGATGCGGTGGTTGCCACCAAAGATTGGCATATTGAACCCGCGGGACACTTCGCCGCCGAGCCCGATTTTGAGCAAACGTGGCCGGTGCACTGCTTGGCTGGTACCGAGGGAGCGGAATTTCACCCGGCTCTCGATTCGGTACTGATCTACCTTCATGAGGTTTTTCTCAAGGGCCAGTATGAGCCTGCTTATTCCGGTTTTGAGGGCCAATCTCATGATACCTCTCAGCCATTAGCGCAGTGGTTGCGCGAGCGTGATATTGAGATCCTCGATATTTGCGGCATTGCCACCGATTACTGCGTTAAAGCGACGGTCTTAGATGCTCTATCGCACGACTTCGAGGTGCGCGTCCTGAGTGATCTCTGTGCCCCTGTGAGCGAAGAATCTGGGGCAGCCGCCTATAAAGAAATGCTCTCGCGCGGGGCTCAGTTAGTGTAATGACCGCTAGCTTTTTATATGATCCCGACTGCAGATTGTGCACTCGGCTCGCTCACTTCGCCCGCCAGCGCATCGCAAGAAACGATATGGCTCTCATCCCTGCTACCACGTGGCCCCACCCCCTCAACGCTGATCCCAGCCAGACCGCCATTTATATAGCCGAGCCTGGTGGTGCCGAACTAGTAGAAAACCACGCTATCGCCGCGTTGATGCGCCATATGGTTTTCCCGTGGCCGCATCTCGCCCCTGTGGTCGACCACACCCCTTTCGCCGGGGCGGGATATCGTTTTATTGCCGCACATCGCCATCACCTGGGGTGCTCCCTGGCAAAGAAATAAAACCCTGCCGGTTCCGGCAGGGTTTTTAATCTTTAGCGGGTGGCAAGGAGTTCCTTGAGCTCGCGAATTTCTGCTTTCCGCCGGCGTTTTGCAACAAAGCTCACAACGACGATGCCGCACACAACTGCACCGGCAACGCCGAGAACTTTTTGTACTTGCGGATCATTGAGGCGCGCGCTCAGGGACTGCTTTGCATCTTCGACCAAGTGGGCGGGCTTGGTGCGGTTGGCGATTTCGTCAAGAGTAGCGGCAAGCTGGCGCCGGCTACGCTCGATTTCCCGCTGGATATCATCAATATTTCGAGCCACGGTTTTTCTAAACTCCTCGTTGATCGGGGTTATTGCTATTTAATAACTATATTCTCACTATATCGTGCTTTAAGCTTATTCGCTTTGCAGAGAAGTAGGTAAACTTAAAAACTATGGATACCCACAACCGTTTGAATGAAGGCGACCTCGCTCCTGATTTTTCCCTCCCCAGCGACGAAGGCGTCACGATCAGCCTGTCGGACTTTGTGGGGTTACGGGTGGTCCTCTACTTCTACCCCAAAGCCGATACTCCAGGATGCACAGTGGAGGCAACAGATTTTCGCGATCTCGTCGCTGATCTCGATGACGTCGTTGTGGTGGGCGTCTCTCCCGATTCCATTGATAAGCTGCGCTCTTTCAAAGCCTCCCACAATCTCAACTTCCCTCTCCTCTCGGATCCCAGCACCACGGTGATGCGCCAATACGGGGCTTATGGGGAGAAAAATAATTACGGGAAAATCGTCGAAGGCGTGATCAGGTCCACCCTGATCATCGGGCCTGATCGTCGTATTGAAAAGGCCATGTACAATGTGCGGGCTAAAGGACACGCCGCCCGAGTACTCAAGGAATTACGCAATGAATGATTCCTCCCCCGCACCCACTGGCCCTATCCTGCAGCCTAGACGAAGGCCGGCTCAGCAACGCTCCAAGGAGCGATATTCTCGAATTTTGGAGGTAGCACGAACTGTTCTGGTGGAATACGGCTTCGAGTCCTTTACCTTTGACGAAGTTGCCCGGCGCGCCGAGGTCCCCATTGGTACGCTCTATCAATTCTTTGCCAACAAATATGTCCTCATCTGCGAATTAGATCGAGAAGATACCGCCAAAAGCGTGGTGGAATTAAAGAAATTTGCCGAACAAATTCCCGCTTTGCAGTGGCCCGATATCCTCAATGAGCTCATCGGTCACCTCGCAGATTTATGGCGCGCCGACCCCTCTCGGCGTGCCGTTTGGCACGCCGTGCAATCCACACCAGCCACGCGTGCGACCGCAGCTGAAACGGAGCGGCCCATCTTGGATATTTTAGCAACCGTATTAAAGCCCTTGGCTCCCACAGCCACCGCTGAGGAACGCCACGTCATTGCCGCGCTGCTCATGCATATGTTGGTATCGCTGCTCAACTATGCGGTCCACGATCCCCACGTGTCCGAAGCCGATTTTGATCGCACTGTAGGGGAGATTAAGCGCATGGCGGTGGCCTACCTCTTTGCGGTTGCTACAAGTTAATGAGACATATTGCCGTCGCATAATCTCCATCGTGGCTGATACTGATTTGGATATCACTAGAGGGGAAAACCTCAGCGACTCGGCCTTGCAGCTCGAGACGAGGCCGCCCCCAAACATCGACAACAACTTCGATATCTGAGAAGTCGAGGGAATCGATGGTGGGGGGTTGCCCATAATTCGACTGCGACCACGCTTTGATAAAAGCTTCTTTCACCGCATACCGCCCCGCCAGATGGGCGTCTCGTAGTGGTTTGGTGGAGGCAATACGTAATTCCCTCGGTGAAAAGCTGCGGGAAAACTGCGAACCGACTGTGTGCAGCTGTTCCGAAAAGCCCGGAATGTGCACCATATCGATTCCAATAAACCCGCTACCCATTTCTAGACCTCCAAAATTCCATTAACAAGACGCGCCGTTGGACTCAGCAAAACCGCTGCCTCACGCTGTTTAGCGTGCTCTCCGGTGGCGCCTAGATTGCGGTCAACTGGCCTCTCGTAGAGCTTCTTGCCTCCGTGCATCGCATTGAGTATCCGGCGTAAGCCCATTATCTCTCGTTCCTCGGATATTTCTTGCCAGTGCTCTGCTCGATCTTCACCATACTGTCGTCGCACCGCTTCCACGAAGGCTGCGGGGTGGACAATAGCGATCAGTGCCGAGACGTGCCCGAATCCGAGCGAGGTCACAAGTCCTGCCTTAGCAGGCTGCTCGCTGAGATCAAGAGGAGAGCGCAACCATACTAGGTGTTGATGCTGGCGCAGGACCGGATCTACGCAGTCGAGACTGCGGTTGGCCGGAATGATGCCCGTGCGCAGCGTCTGGGTGAGCCCTATAATTTGGAATGCAGCGGCTCCACCTTTAGCGTGCCCGGTGAGACTCTTCTGCGAGATCACGTAGAGGGGATTGCCTGGACTGCGGCCGATGGCATGAGCGATTTTTTCATGCAGATCGGACTCATTCGGATCATTGGCGTGGGTGGATGTATCGTGCTTGGAAATAATGCGGATATCGTCTGCACTCACTCCCACTGCGGCAAGCTGTGTAACCAGACGAGATTCCTGTGAACCTCGGGCGGCACCTAGCGCTCCCAGTCCTGGAGCGGGGATGGAGGTATGAGCACCATCGGCGAAGGATTCTGCGAAGCCTACAACACCGAGAACCGGCAGGCCCATCTCATAGGCCAAGCTAGCACGAGCAAGAAGGATGGTGCCGCCTCCTGCGGATTCCACGAATCCCCCACGGCGACGATCATTAGCTCGGGAGAAGAAACGCTCTTCTATACCTTGAGCCACCATGTGTTTGCTATTGGCGGTGGCTGCCATATCCCCGAAACCGGTGATGCCTTCAATCGAGAGATCATCATATCCGCCGGCAACAACGAAATCACTCTTGCCGAGTTTGATCTTGTCCACGCCCTCTTCCACCGAAACAGCTGCCGTGGCGCAGGCCGCAACGGGGTGGATCATCTGCCCATATCCGCCAACATATCCCTGCATCACATGCGCGGCCATCACATTGGGCAGTGCCTCTTGCAAAATATCGTTGGCTCGGGGTTGTGCTAGCAGCCCATCAATATAGAGTGAGCGCATTGCCTGCATTCCGCCCAATCCCGTTCCCTGGGTGGAAGAGACTCGAGCTGGGTGGAGGGATCCGAGGAGCTCTGCTGGGCTAAATCCAGATGATAAGAAGGCATCAATGGTGGCAACGAGATTCCACACCGCCACGCGATCGAGGTTATCGATCATATCTGCGGGGATACCGTAGGTGGCAGGATCAAAGCCTTCAGGGATTTGGCCGCCCACGAAGCGTGACATCGCCATACGCCGCGGCACGTAGATAGGCGATCCGGAGTGGCGAACAACGCGCCACTCCCCTGTTTCAGGATCACATTCTGCACTGGTCGTCTCTGGCGCTGAGTCAACGTAGGTTTTAGCTGTAGCAGCATCGGCAACGTGGAAACTCACATCGGAGTCAAGGTGGATGGTGGTGAGCTCGGGGGCGAGGTTATCCACCATTCCGAAATCGTCGTAGAAGCGACGAATGCCAATGCGTGCGAGGACTTCGTCGTGATAACGCTCGTAGATCTCAGCCTCATCAACCTCGTGATCATCCTGGTCAAGCCAGCCGTGATCCCAATGGATGAGTCCGAGTGACCACGCTAGTTCGACGACTCCTGCAGCGGAGAGATCACCGGAAATTTCAGCGTCGAAACGCGTTCGGGAACTGCCCAAGGGCCCTAATTCACCCGCACCCACAATGACAACCATCTCATCAAGATTCTGGCTCACTTGGTTGGTGAAGTCGGGATGGATTGCTCCCAGTGGTCGATAGGGGCTAGGCAGCGCCTTGATCGTGGAGGGCGTATCACTTATCTCCTGCTTGTCCTCGCGTTGCTGAGCGCGCGCCAGAGCTGCGAGATCCAGGTTAGCATCGCTCAAACCTCCAGTCGCGTCGATGATTTGGGGAGCGTGGCAGGCTTTATCTCGGATTGGTGTACTGATCGCGTCGAGGAGAATGGACGCGATTTCGGTGGTGCTAAATGTGCTAACCCCGGCGCGCTCCACCTCGCTGACCAGTGGATCGTTGTGTGCCATGAGCCCAGTTCCGCGTACCCAGCCAATAAGGACATGAGCGAGGGAAGTGTGATTTTTCCAGTTATCTTCCACTACCCACCGGTTCACCAGTGCATCGAGAGCTGCCTTGGCTTCTCCGTAGGCACCATCAGCTCCGAAGATGCCGCGGTTGGGCGATCCTGGCAGCACGATGTGCATGCGCTGACCGATATGGGTGTCAATCCCAATGCGCGATAGCGTGGCTATCAGTCGCTCGACGGACCATAATAAGAGACGCATTTGCTTCTCCGCTTCGGGGCCTGCGTCTGCTACGGTTCCGCTCACCCGCGGGGCAGCGAAGGGGAAGAGCACGGTGGGCTTATAGGCTGGTTTGATTACCTTCGTTTCGCCGTTGACTTGGGCGGTACGCTGAGTAGCGATCCATTCTGATAATTGGTCGATATCGCTGAAACTACTCAAGTTGGCTGGCACTACCCACAACGCCGCACTCCCCCGCGCGGAGCGCGCATACAACTCTTTGTAAAACTCCAAGCGCTGGTGATCGAGCGAGGAGGTCGTCGCGATAACTGTGGCCCCGTGGTGCAAGAGGCCTTCCAGCACACGCGCGGCTATTGATTGCGGGGAGGCACCAGTGACCACGGCAATGTCGGTTTCCCACTGTAGGGGTCGCATATCGCGCGCTTGAGCAGCGAGCTCATCGAGGCCGAAATATTCGGCTTGCTGCGCAACGCTCTCGCCGGCGCCCCGAAGATCGAGGTCTTCGGCTGATATATGACCCAAATGAACGCGGCTTATATCTTCGCGAGCTGATGCCCAGCGGTCGTCGATGAGCACGGCGGTGGCAGGATCAAAGCGGGGAGCCACCGTGCGCGGCCAATCCGAGCCTAGCTCGCTGGCTACTAGATCGAAAAGCTCTTGATCAGTCGCGTCTGCTGAAAGGTCGACTCTGTGGGAATGATCCTCTAGACCCAGATGCGTCAAGATAGTGCGTGCAGTGGCGGCGAGTACCCCGGAATCTCCGGTGATACTCTCGGTGAATTCTCGCACTGCTTCCTGGTTAACTCCTGCCCCAGCGGTATTATCCGATTGTGCAATGCTCACGGTGAGGCCGTGATCTGTGGCCACTGATTGCACGGCAGCGTCGATAAGCTGATCGAGTTCGCTGCTGGAATTGGGCGAGCTGGGCTTAAGAGTGGCTAGATCTCCGCCGCGTATAGATGAACCGTCGCGGGCGCCTAGTACTAAGGCGGCGGTGGCGTGGTAAACCCACCCTGGCCCCAGCTCCCAGACTTTGGTAATCCGCTCGGATATATAGCTTGGACGCTGGGATGCGGGACCGGTCAGCCGCCTGAGGGCATCCTCGATCGCGGTTGAGAGCACTGGACCGAAGGGCTGGTAATTCTTGCTCAGTCTCGTTGTGGTGGCATAGAGGTCACTGAGCTCTGAGTCTGCGGCCCCATCAATGGAACCTAAGTTGCACTCCAGGCCGAGATCGAGAAGAAGCTGGTTACGGCGCGAGGAGACACCCTCAACGAGTTGCTCGATGGTATCGGTTGCTGCCATTTGATCGGGGCGGACCTTAGCCCATAAGGCAATGAGCGTTCTCGTTGCTTCTGCGGCACCGAAATTCAAATCCTCAGGGCGCGGCTGCGTGGAATGCGCCGGGATGGCTGCTTGCGGCGCGGGGATGACAGCAGGCTGTGGTGCTTCTGTCTCTGGTTTGTCCTCTACTGAAGCATCGGTAAATATGGCTGGTGCGGGGTATTCTTCCCGGGCAAAAACCTGCGCCGCGTCACGTTCGACGTTGAGGATATCAACGTGTGTGGGCTGATATTTATCCATCGCTGCGGTTTGCGCCATGAGATTAGCCAGGGTGGGCGCATGGCCAACTCCAACTTCGATGAACCGCTGGATGCCTAGGCCGTGGGCCTTTTTGGGGCGCAGAATGAGATCTTGGGTTTCAATCCAACGCACCGGAGAGGCGAATTGCCAGGCCAAGAGCTCCACCAGAATGGTGCGCGCTAAGGCCCCAGGATTGTGTATGCGATCCTCCCACTGTTCTAGGACAGTGTGCAAAATTGGAGCATCCACCACATCTAATATGGCGCCCACAAATTCTTGAGTGAGTTCAAAGGGACGGGCAACGAGGTTGGGAATATATTTGCCTACCAACACCTCAGTATTAATCACCTCAGGCAGGAGGCTCTCTAAATGCTCACGGAAATCAGCTACCCCGTTGAGAAGATGCGTGGAGTGGAAGGGGACATCAATGCCCGGGATGATAATTAGAGCCCGCTGGCCTGGGGCCTTTTGCTCCGCATCCGCTGCCAGGATATGCAAGCCCTTCATGGTGCCGGCGACGGCATATTGTTTACCAGCGAGGTTGTAGTTCACGATCTCAAGAAACTCACCTGACGACTGCGACAGGGTGGAGATATAGTCAAAGACCGTTTCTTCACTCAACCCCATCTTATGAGGCCGTAAAGCCGCTAATCCGTACTGGGAATTACCTTTTTCGTCTCTTTCCACCAGGCGGTGCATGGTGAGGCCTCGTTGATATACAATCTCGACAACATTCTCGAGGGTAATGACATGGGAATAGGCAGCGAGCGCAGTGTATTCCCCAACCGAGTGCCCAGCAAAATAGGCGTTATTTTCTAAGGTGTGCGCCTCGTCCAACTCTGCGATCTGCGCTACTGCTAAACAAGCCATAGCAACCTGGGTGAACTGCGTGAGATAGAGAACGCCCTCAGGGTGGGTGAATACCTCGTTACCCACTGATATGGCAGGGGGGTTATTGCGCACAATTTCTAGAATCGAGAACCCTAATTGGGTGCGCGTATGATGGTCCGCGCGATCCCAGATGCGACGGGCTGCTGCCGATTTTTGCCGTTGAACCATGCCCATACCAACGCTCTGGATGCCTTGGCCGGGAAAAGCATAGAAGGTGCTCGGCGACTTCATCGTGGCCGTAGCTTTGAGCACGGGGCGATCGTTAACGCTGGCGGTAATTTCTCGCACTTCCCCATAACCGTCGCGTTCATCGACCCCGATGCGTACAACGGTGAAGTCTACGGTTTCACCGGGGAGGAGGGGGCTTTGCATAAAGACCTGGTAGTCCAGGATCTCTGCTGCGGGCGTAGAAATACTTCCTTCGGTAAATTGCGCGCTCGCTATGTGCTGCGCAATCGCTGAGGTCCACATACCGTGGACGATGACGCCCTTATGAAGGCCTGCGAGCTTGGCGGCGGTATCACTTAGGTGGATCGGGTTATGGTCCCCAGTCACCTTTGCGAAAGCTTCCATAGAGTGCGGAGCGACAATACGGGCATGGGCCCTGAAGGAAGAGGGGGTGGGGTGGAAAGCCGGCTGCGAGAGGCTCAGGGGCTGCGAACCTGTGCGGCCCTGAATTGCAAAGCGTTCCCTCAGAGTCGCAAGTATGCGCCCCTGCTCAGTAATCTCAGCGCGCACTTCAATCACGCGCCCACTGGTGGTGTCAGACACAGAGAGGATTGTGGCCGATATATCGAGGTCTACGTGCTCTCCTGCAGTAGGGGGAACTAACTCTCTGTGCAGTTCAATATGGTGGTCGAGGTGAACGAGGTTGAGCAGCCCCTCGACTGCCCGCCATAAGGGATGATCTGGGACTTTAGCTTCACTCAAAGCCCGGAAAATAGCTGGCCATGCGGGGCCGACTAGGATATCGGGATTAAGATGGGTACCACTGATGGTGCCTGGGATATCCCCCGATTTCACCTGCGATCGGATATGCCCTGCGGTGATGGTGAGGTAGTCAGTACAGTCTAGGGCACTCAGGCGTGCGTGGTGGTGGTAGGTCTCGCCGATCTTCTCGCCCCACAACCCACCGGAGGCAATCTTGGCGAGGTGCTCCATAGCCGCTTCGGCGTCAGCATATTCCACTATGGGAAGGCTGCTCGCTGGTGCGTTTTTAGGAACGGTGATCCGAATGGCGAGTTCTTGGCGCAGCGTACCGCTGGTGTCCAGGGGGATCCGCAGGTGAGCAAGCTCAGGATCGAGTGCCACGAGGTGGGCGCCGGAGGGTTCGTGGTAAGCGCTATCTGCTCCCATCACCCACTGGTCGCGGTTGCCAAGGCGCTCGATGAGGGAAATATGGTGGTGCCCTGCCCAGAAAATACCAGGGCTTCGCAGTACCTTCTCAACCACACAGGTATTATCCGGCTGGGCGGCAACACCTGCTGCTTGGAGCTGATCGATGGTGGTGGCATTAAAGCGGGCAAGTAGACGGGCAACGGGCTCATTGAGTGCGGTGATCCCAGCTACAGCGCTAATACCTGGAATGATGGCTACTTGGTCGGCTGGGTATCGTTCATCCTGGGCTTGCCAGAGCGAATCCGAACGCCACCAGCGTCGCACCTCCGCGTCAATGCGCGGAACGAAATTTACTGGCTTTCCGCGCCCAGCGCATAGGTCAAAGAACCATGCACAGTCCGCAGGATGCAGCAGTTCGGTGGTGGCGATTGGGTAGGTGCTCAGCAGTTGTTCAATGAGTTCTCGCGGGTCTTGGTCCGCGTCTGCAGTAATCGTTGGGGTGAATTCCCCATGCTCGACGGGGCTGAGTCTGGCCTCGGTGCGACTGAGCATCTGCGCGAAACGGCTAAACCATGTGTGGTCAACCCAGCGCCCCTGATAGGGCCCCGATAGATCACAATATCGATTAAGCCACGCCGCATAGGTCATGTCTTCCACATCGCCGAAATAGGGTTTTGCTGTTCGGTTGAGTGCGGCGATAATTTCTTCACGACGCTCCTGGCAGAGCTCTTCATTACCAGCGACTTCGTCGAGCAACCTGGCGGTGCGGGCGAAGGAATTATCAATTTCGTGGATATCAGCACCTAGTTGCGAGCGACCTGAGGCCATACCGTCCCGGGCGTCGCCTGCCCCCACCCAGCCTGAAATACCAGGGGTTGCCACCAATAGTTCCTTGACCGCTTGGCTGGTTTTAGCCTCTAAGGTGGCCATCGCAGCGGTACCGATGAGAATACCGTCGACAGGCATAAGGGGAAGATCATAAGCGCGTGCCCACGAGCCGGTCAGGTATTCCGCGGCGCGTTCCGGAGTACCAATGCCGCCACCTACACAGAGGGTGATATTAGGAGTCTGGCGGATCTCAGCATAGGTTGTCATGAGCAAATCATCGAGGTCTTCCCACGAGTGGTGTCCGCCTGCTTTACCTCCTTCAATTTGCATGATGATATCGGTGTCCGGGACCATCCGAGCAATCTGGAGGATCTTGCGTATATGCCTGACGGCTCCTGGCTTGAAGGAAATCCACGGCAAGCCTGCCGCACGCAGTTGTGCGATCACCTCCACCGCCTCATCTGGTTCTGGTATTCCAGCGGAGATGGTAATGCCATCGAGCGGAGCGCCGGCGGCACGGGCCTTGAGAAGGAGCCCCTTACCTGCCACATGGAGTCGCCACAGCTTCGGATCCAAGAACATAGCATTAAATTGTGCGTTGATCCCAGGCTCTAGGAGCTCTGTGAGCTTAGCTAAATTGCTTGCAAAGATCTCCTCGGTCACCTGACCACCACCAGCCCATTCCGCCCAGTGACCCGCATTTGCTGCGGCTGCCACGATCTCTGGATCTACTGTTGTCGGTGTCATTCCAGCTAGAAGGGTGGGTGAATAGCCCGTAAGACGAGTAAATTTAGTGGACACACACAGCGTGCCATTGCGCTCGACAAGCTGCGGGGCGAAGTCGGAATAAGGCTGCGGGAGGTGAATATCGGCACCGGCATCAAAAAGTAAAGCTTGACCGTGAACAGGCGCAACCGCGAAACTGCGCGCCGACAATCCTTCGAGGATTTTCTCGGTCATGGGCACCATGCCGCTATCGGGGCCGATATCGAGAAACCAACGCGCACCCTGGTCATAGGCAGCAAGCACCACATGGGGCCAATCAATAGGATCGACCATAATCTGCCTCGCGATGTCCCGGGCGCGTTGCGCATCGAGGCCACAAAGTGCAGCCCACTGGGCAACGTCCTCCACACCTGGGGCTAAAAGCGGATGGTGAAAACCGGCAAGAATCGGCAGCACGGTGATCTGCGGCTGCAAAACAGCGCCGCCAGTTTCCTTATTGTCGCGGGCCTGCGCCTGGGCCTGAGCCTCTTGAATAATAGCGTTCCTGACTCGCTGATTATCCTCGGGGCGTCCGACGAGCACGAAGGAATCGCGGGAATTTTTCAACCCGATATGAGGCCGCTCATGCAGTGGGATATCGTGGCAGCTCTGGTCTATGATCTGAGACAACTGCGCGTGGTTCACTCCTGAAATGGCAAGCATTGGGCCTTGTTCTCCCTCGGAGATAAGGCCGGTATGGGCACTGTGACGGGTGACAGCCGCCCCCACTAAGCGGGCGATCGCAAGGATCTCCGCTGCCTCGGAGAGATCCTTTAAGGCATATACCCCGAGAACACCTTGAGAATGACCTAAGTGCGCGGCTGCATTTTCTACGTTGAGCCCTTGGGCTTCGAGGAGATCTAAAACCGCTAACTGAGCAAGAAAAATGCCAGGCACGCTGAGCGCGGGGTGTGCCAGATCGAAGCTCACAGACTCCGCTTCGCTCCACGCTATGGGGTCGAATCCGAAGGGATTTGTACCCGCCATAAGGGAACGCACTGGTTGGAGAAGTTCCTCAGCACGGCTCATAACGGGTTCAAGAGTTCGACCAGCCCCGTGGGCTACAGCATCCTTAAAAGTATCGAGCCAATCGAGGCCTTGGCCGGAGAATACCAGCGCAAAGGGTTCAGTTTGAAAGCGCTCGGTTAGGCGAGACGTCGAATACTCGATGCCGTGGTGGTTAATGTGCGAGGTCACGATGAGAAGTTCTCCTCAAATTGATGCGGGAAAGCCTGGCGATGTCGGGTCACCCGAGGCACCTTTGCTTAAGTCTAGATGCATTATGTAGAAAAAATGGCGCGCTTAGGAGTCGTTCGTCGACAGGATTATTTTGTCCCCAATACTATGCCACAAAACATGAGGGAAGCGTCATATTTTCGGAAAAATTTTTAGTACAGCGCTGCAATTAACCCCACGATCCCACGCTGGAAGCGTCATAAAAATAACGATCAGCAGCATATTTGTGCGCAACAGCAGCTTCCCACTTCAGTAAATAAGACCCTAATCATTTAACGAGACTTAGCTTTGCGTCCCACTACCTGCAGTGTGTTTACCTTCGGTGGGTAAGATCCGTAGAATAAACAGATATTCCGAGGGTTCTTCGGAATGATCCCTTAGCGATAAAGAGATCACACTAATCCCCGCACGAGCGGGGATAGCCCCCAGCCTACGTGTAGGTTTTGGGGGCTTTTTCGAATATATGGGCGATCGTGGTACCCCCGCTGTCCACTCATCGAGAATAATGGAAATACATCACAAGCTTTCCTCATATCCTAAGGACATCATGACCACACCCCCATTTATCCAACCGCCACTAGATATAGCTATCCATAAGGGCGCGTGGGCAAAATTCGACCATCAATCCGGTGAATCGATGCCGCTCACCAGGCATCTCGATGATGCCGCCTGCGTAGCTGCCCAGTTGTGGGATCATTGGCTACCTCAACACTCACAAGACTTGATCAGTACCCACTTTTCTAACAATGACGAACTCGCCCGTAAGCTCGCCATCTTTCTTACGGCAGGACATGATATTGGTAAACATAGCCTGGCATTTGCGGGAAAAATAGATAGCCTCAAAGAACGCATCGCAGCACACGGTGGCGAGTTCATAAAACTTAACCCCTCCGAAGGGGCCCAAAGTTTCCATAGCCTCTTTAGCGCTGAGAGCCTTATAACGTGGCTGGCTCAGCGCAATCCGGACGGAAACAGGCAAGCACGAGAATCCCTAGCGACGATTGTCGCTGGACATCACGGATCCTTCCCATCCTTCAACCTAGTTCAACCACGAACAAACCGCGCTCTATCTCGAGAAGCCCGCAAGCACTGGGCGGCAGATCGGTTTGTGTATTGGGATAGGGCCGCCAAAACCGCAGGTCTTGACGATGGAGACATTATTGCACTCACACAGGCTCCCCTCCCAGCGCCTGCCCAGATGATACTGTGCGGATTCGTCATTATGGCGGACTGGATTTCTTCGAACACCGATTTCTTCCCGCTGATCGATCAGCGCTCAAGTAGTGATCGAGCGCGCGATGCTATTAAATCTCTCCGCTTCCCACCACACTGGACCCCAGCTCCCGACCAGAACAGTGCGGATCTTTTTCGCAGCAGTTTCTCCCTACCCGAAAATGCAAGTCCGAGGCCAGTGCAGATAGAAGCTATGCGAATGGCGCGGGAGGTTCCAAGCCCTTGCCTCATGCTCATTGAAGCCCCCACAGGCGAAGGAAAAACCGAGGCTGCCTTTGCAGCCGCAGAAATCCTGGCTTCGCGTTTCGGCCTCAACGGCATCACTGCGGCACTACCCACATGCGCGACCTCCGATGCCATGCTACCTCGCTTTATGTCATGGCTTGACAGAAGGTTACCTGCGGATATGCAGGCCGGAACTTTGCTCAGCCACGGCAAAGCCCAATTCAACGATGAATACCAGGCCATCTTTTATCAAGCTCGGGGAGACTTCTCTGGTATCTATGACGACGATATCTCCGACGAAGACTCTCAAACCCATCGTAACTTCAGACCTCACTGGTGGTTTACCGGGCGTAAGACCAGCGCCCTAGCGGACTTCTCTGTGGGGACGATCGACCAGATTCTTTTCGCAGCGCTACGAACCAAGCATCTTGCTCTTCGGCATCTAGGCTTGAGTAATAAGGTCGTTATTCTTGATGAGATTCACTCTGCGGACGCCTATATGGCGGTTTACCTCAAACGAACCTTGGAGTGGTTGGGGGCCATGGGGATTCCTGTAATCGCACTTTCGGCGACCCTCGCCCCGCAGCAGCGCTCAGACCTTCTCGAGGCCTACAGAAGCGGTAGCATGATCGCCATCGGCAAGAAATCGAAAGAAGCGGCAGCTATCTCTTTCGATCAGCACGTAGGCTATCCGCTCCTTAGTGCTGTCACAGCCACAGGTCTTCTCGTGCGCGATACCCAACCGAGCTCCCGGAGCAGTCAATTTACCTTGGATTATTTGGAGCTTGATTCGCAAGATTTTATCGAGTCGGTGATCAAAGAATCCTCTCACGGTGGCTGTATCGGAGTGGTGTGCAATACCGTCAACCGGGCCCAAAAAATATACCGAGCTCTCAAAGACCGTTGTTCGGACTCGACCGAACTCATCCTGCTCCACTCCCGCTTTCTAGGGTACGAGCGCCGCCGGATTGAGAAAGATCTCGTGGACAGACTGGGGCCAGATTCAACCGATCGCCCCCACAATATGATCGTGGTGTCTACCCAGATCATTGAACAATCAATGGATATCGATTTCGATGTTCTATTTAGCGATATCGCCCCCATCGACCTCATATTCCAGAGAGTTGGGCGCCTCCACCGCCACAAGCGGGCTCCTCACGAGCGCCCTGTAGCCCACCACAGCCCACGTGTACATATAGCAGCATGCTCCGCCCCCGACGCTCAGCTTGCTCCCACACTAGATCCAGGAAGCACCGCGGTTTATGGCAGAGCACCATTACTGCGCACTCTCGCCGTCCTACTCAAACATGGCCCTGTCCTCCGCTCCCCTGGGGACGTGGCTTCTCTTGTTGCCGCTGCATACTCGGACGATCCTTATTATCCAGAATCATGGGCCGCAGAATTTTTACAGGCCGAAGAAAAGGCTCAGATTCAGCTCAACCAAAAAATATCGCGCGCCCAACAAAGCTATTTACAAGTCCCTCCCGATACTAGTCCGGTATGGCTCCAAAAGAGGGGAGGCACCCTGGAAGCGCGAGAGGAACGTGCGGGTGGTGCCCAGGTGCGAGATATCGAGGATGCTCTCGAAGTTATCGTGGTTGTTCGCGACGATCATGGGCTGAAAACCCTTAATTTTGCTCCTGAACGAGCGGACGAATATATCAACTTCGGTCATCTGATCGATGAGCAATTATCGAAGGTTTTAGCACGTAGCATCGTCTCTTTACCTTTCTGGGTGCTAAAAGATGAAACCACTGCTGACGCTCTGTTAGACGCTCTCGAGCAAGACGTCCTAACTGCAACAGAGGTTGAAGTGCTTAAGCGCAACAAGTGGCTACGTGACCAACTATTTCTAGCTCTTGATGCAGATTTAGAGGCTGATATTGCTGGCTACCATGTGGCTTATTCTCGCGAGTATGGACTGACAGTGGAAAAAATCTGATCAAATTTCACAAGACCTTGCAAAAAATCTTTTTTTATTGCTAAGTTAGAATTAAACAACTAAAGAAAGGAGGTCGTTATGCACCAACAGTTCAATCTAATCGACGAAGAGTGGATCCCGGTTTTAAGGAAAGATCTCACCGTAGATTCAGTCAGCCTGCGCTCACTGTTCCAGCTAGGCGATGAGATCATTGATATCTCCTGCGAGCTACCCACGATGCACTTCGCGGTCTTTCGCATCTGTCTAGCTATTCTTCGACGCAGTGTCGACGAACCTATGCATGAAGACCCTGAAGAATACTGGTCAGACCTATGGCTCAACCGAGGTTTACCTAACAAAGAAATCGACGAATACCTCAATTCGGTACACAATCGATTTGACCTTCTCGATCCTGAAAGACCCTTCCTGCAGACCCCTCATCTTCGCACTGCAAAAGGCGAATGGAAAGACCTTAATATACTCATCACAGACAGTCCTGGGGAGGGCTCGCTCTACCAGCAACGCGATTCCAAGCTACCCCTCAGCTACGCAGAGGCGGCACTGTGGCTCATCCACGCTCATGCCTACGATTACTCTGGAATCAAGTCCGGAGCTGTAGGAGATTCTCGCGTTAAAGGGGGCAAAGGTTACCCCATGGGAATCGGCTGGACCGGGTGGCTCGGTGGCACAATTATCAGAGGTCACACGTTAAAAGAAACTTTGCTTCTCAATTACGCCACTCAACCTGATGTTGATCGATCTAAGGATCTGCCCATTTGGGAGGAGCCCCCTCTCTCAGCGGCTGCCCGCCCGACAGCGGTTGCCCACGGTCAACTCTCACTAATCACATGGCCACAGCGTCGAATTCTGCTCCGAAACAACGGGGAAGCGATCGACGCGGTACTGATAGCCAACGGCGATCCAGTAGATTATCTCAACCAACTACAATACGAGACCATGACTCCGTGGCGTTATTCCAGGCCACAGTCCCAAAAGGCCAAGCGCCCAGTATTTATGCCCAAAGCACTTAGCGCCGAAGAAGCATTATGGCGTGGGTTCCAGTCCTTTCTCCCCCAGGTGGCAACTGGGCGCGAGGTGATCGAGAATTTCAACATAAAGGATCAGATCCCTTCGGTCGAACCTCCTGAAACTGTCACCCAGTTGGGTGCAAGAATTGGCCGTCCACTCCCCGACGATTTCAGCCTCAACGTGACCGTGGCAAGTGTTGTTTATGGCAACCAATCCGCATCAGTTTCAACCATCGTTGAGGATAAGCTGACTTTTCCAGCGTTGATAACCACAGTCGAGGGTGCTGGAGTTCGGGATATAGCCGAGACCGCCGTCATGAGAACCTTGGACACTATTAGCACCTTCGGACAATTTGCTGCGAATATCGCACGCTCCGAAACTGACAGCATGGATGCTCCTGCTATTGCTCGAGATTCTGCCCGGCTAGTAGCCTTCTCACTCGTGGACTCCCGCTTTCGCACCTGGCTCAGCGAGCTCTCTATTGATCATCATCACGCAGAGGAGCAACTCCAGCGCTGGACGGACGAATTACGCGCGCTCATTCTCGAAGAGGGACGGACCCTGGCGGCCCATGCCTCTCCGAATGCTTGGCGCGGTCGCAAAAAAGACGACACTATTTATAATCTTGGCCAGTCCGAAGCTTGGTTCAGATCCAAAATTTTTAAGCAACTACCTACAAAGGAAGGAGAATAATGGCTACTCAAGCTGATCAAGTTTCAACATTCGTCTACCGCACTGTTGAGCGCCTACAGAAAAAGTACCTAGAAGGGTCGCCTAGTGCCAAGGCAGATTTGGCTTCATGGCGCAGGTCTGCCAGTAAGACTGTCGGAGAGTCACCAGAGACGTGGGCAGTCCTCGCCGAAAATTTCCCAGAATCTCTCGTTGGACGGGGACAGCACCCCTCCGCAGCCGAGCAAGCCGTCTTTACTGCGCTGACGCTCTTCGCAGTCCACATGCAGTCTAAAACCAGACCAATGCACGTCAAGGACAATGGGCTTGGCACTGCGATGCGTACTCTTGCCCGAACTAACGAAGCTGACCTTTTCGAAAGCTCACTGTTTCGCCGATTCACATCCGCTACCCAAGCGCAGACTGTAGAGGCAGCTAGTTACCACCTTCGTACTCTGGTGTCTTTACTACGGAGTAAAGACATCCCGCTCGACTACGGCCGGCTAGCGCGGGAACTCTACCTCTTTCAATTTCCCGACAGTAGAAAAGCTGTCCAACTTGGTTGGGCTCGCCAAATATACCGCTTCACCAATCCTGAATCCTAAGAAAGGTTTCCTCTCATGTCTCACCTCTATATTGATTTCCACGCTATCCAAGCCGTTGGACCCGCGAATATCAACCGCGATGATTCGGGAGCTCCAAAATCCACATTCTTCGGAGGCACTCGTCGCGCGCGAGTATCGTCACAAGCCTGGAAGCGCGCTATCCGCAAGGATTTCGAATCTAAGCTCGACATTGACGACCTCGGCGAACGCACTCTCCTAGCCGTAGACCGTATTGCAGCCAATATCGCAGCGAAGAACCCGGAACTCGCGGACACCTCTGCAGAGCTTGCGGCAAATGTACTGAAAGCAGCTGGCATTAAGCTGCAAGCTGCTAAAAAGAGCAAGAAAGATACCGAGGATGGTGCTCCCGAGAGACAAGTCACTCAGTACCTCCTTTTCCTTGCCCGTAAGCAAATTGAAGCACTAGCTGATTTAGCAATCAAAGCTCATACCGAAAATGGTGGGCAGATCACAAAGAAGGACGCCAAGAAGGCCGTCGAAGATAAACACTCCATCGATGTTGCCCTATTTGGCCGCATGATTGCCGATGCCCCTGATCTAAACGCTGACGCGTGCTGCCAAGTAGCACATGCGATCGGAGTCCATCCCCTTGAGGCCGAATTCGACTACTTCACGGCTGTAGACGATAACGCCCCAGAGGATAATGCTGGCGCTGGGATGATCGGGACCATTGAATTCAATTCCTCTACTTTGTATCGCTACGCCACTATCAATGTGCCTGAACTCGTCAAAACTCTAGGCTCGGTATCCGCTGCTGCTCGTGCCGTGGCAGCTTTCTGCGATTCCTTCGCCGTGTCAATGCCCACGGGCAAGCAAAATACTTTTGCCAATCGCACCCGACCCGAATTCTTCGCTGTTTCACTCCGTGCCGATCAGCCGGTCAACTTTGTCGATGCTTTCGAAGACGCAATCACCTCGCGATCTAACCGTATGAAGGAAGCCGTTGATCGCCTCACTGAGCACGCAATTTCCTCCGATACTGCCTATGGATCCGAGAAAACCCACTCCTTCTATTTGGCCACCGGATCAGCGGCCAAGGGATCCCACCTTGAAAATTTCGGCGAGGCTCACACGCTCCCTGAGATCGTCCAGCTTGTAGAGGCCGCTGTTCTTGATACCGTAGACCAGAGCTAAGACCATGACGGTACTATTACTAAGATTTGCAGGTCCGCTACAGGCGTGGGGTGATTCTTCCCGCTTCGTTTACCGAACGACTAGGAGCGAGCCGACTAAAAGTGGTGTCATTGGTCTTTTGGCCGCAGCTCAAGGCCGGTCGCGGGCCGATGACGTCAGTGATTTGGTAGGCCTTCGCTTGGGAGTACGAGCCGATCAAGCGGGAAAATTAATCAAGGATTTTCAGACCGAAATTGACTGGCGTAACAGTAAAGCGAAACCGCTTACCTATCGCCACTATCTCGCCGACGCGAAATTTCTCGTGGGTATTGAGGGAGAAAGGGAGTTGCTTGAAGGTTTGGCTGAAAGCATCAAAAAGCCCGCCTATCCCCTTTTCCTCGGTCGACGCTCATGCACTCCGACAGGGAAGATCGTGCTGGGATTCAAGGAAGATACCCTCGATGACGCTCTCGATCAGCACCCGTGGCTAGCTGCGGATTGGTATCGCCGCAAGCAACCTCAAAGTCTCAGGCTGCCCATATCGACGGATTGCGAGGTTGGAGACAAGCCCGATGAGTTAATCCGGGATATTCCTATCAGTTTTGGCTACGAAAACCGTAAGCACGCACTTCGACCAGTACGACACCGGCTCTCTCCTCCGATTCCAAACCCGGATGGGATCCCTGTTCGTGATCATGATCCATTCGCCCTTGTAGGAGGTGCTCAGTGAACTATCTCAGCCGTATGAAGCTTAACCCACAACGACGGGCGACGGGAAAACTGCTCAGCAACCCGCGAGCTATGCACGCTGCAGTTGAATGCTGCTTTCCCACACACTTCGAAGACCAGAATCCGCGCTCCTTATGGCGGCTGGAGCGCAACCAAAGAGACGTAACCTTATGGATGGTCAGCAACCGCGTTCCATCCTTTGAACATTTGCAGGAACAAGCTGGGTGGTCTCAGGAAGTGACCTGGGAAAGCCGAGAATACGATCAGTTCCTCGATCGCTTACTCACTGGTCAGCTTTATCGATTCCGACTACGTGCAAATCCCGTCAAGGAAACCTTTTGCAGCGATGACAAGAAGCGCCGAGTACCACTCCAGCGCGAAGATGACCAAATGCTCTGGCTGATGGAACGCGCTTCACACCTGGGCGTTTCACTCACAGTAGGAAGCGATACCGAACAGCCGAGCTTCTTTGTCGGCGACTCCACAAGTATTCGATTTAGACACGAAGAGCGCACGGTCACTTTGCAATCCTGCACTTTCGAAGGTGCCCTGGAGGTGACCGATCCAGATTTACTGCGTTCGACACTTATCAGGGGTGTGGGTAAAGCTAAGGCATATGGTTTCGGTCTGGTTACGCTAGCCCCGCTTAGGGAAGGTTAGGTACCTATGAGTATCCCAGGTATGAAGCCAACAGAGTCAAGTTCGCTGGTGCGAGCGGACGATCGCTTAAGCTTCCTGTACTTGGAGCATTGCACAATCGCGAAAAGCTCATCTGCTCTTACTGCCACTGACGAAAATGGCGTTATACATATCCCGAGCGCTGCACTAGCTGTGTTGATGCTCGGGCCTGGGACTCGGGTGACACATCAAGCGATGACAACCATTGCCGATTCTGGCATGAGCGTCATCTGGGTGGGAGAGGAAGGCGTAAGATACTATGCACACGGCAGGCCCATAGGGCGTAATACCCGCCTACTAGAAGCCCAAGCTAAAATTGTCTCCAATCAGAGGCTCAGACTTCAAGCTGCTCGCGCAATGTATGAGCTGCGCTTCGACGGCGAGGACACCTCGGGTTTGACTATGCAACAGCTGCGCGGACGGGAAGGGGCTCGCATTAGGCGGCTCTACCGCGATATGTCTAAACGCTACGACGTACCTTGGGATAGACGCCAGTACGATCTGCATAACTTTTCCTCAGGAGACCCAATAAACGTCGCGCTCTCAGCCGCTCATACGTGCTTATACGGGCTAGTACATGCCACCATCGTGGCCCTCGGATGCTCTCCTGGCCTCGGAATCATCCATACCGGTCACGACCGATCATTTGTCTATGACATTGCTGATCTATACAAGGCCAGCATAACGATACCCATTGCTTTCGAGTCTGTCGTTGCTATGCACGATCTGCCCTTCTCGCTCGACGATTTACCCACTTTCACCAGAAAGTCATGCCGCAATGCCTTCAAGCAGAACCGTCTTAACGTGAAAATAGTAGAAGATCTAAAAACTCTCTTAGTTCCTGAAGAAGCTAAATCGGACGATGACAGTTGGTTTGAAGATCAGATCATTCAACTCTGGGATGACAGACAGCAGCGGGTTGCAGGCGGAACCAACTATGAGCAGCAAATATGATAACCATCGTCCTTAGCTCATGCCCACCCTCGTTACGGGGACATCTAACTAGATGGTTGAGCGAGATTTCTGCAGGAGTCTTTGTGGGAAAAGTAAACCCGCGGATTAGAGATAAGCTGTGGGCGCTAGTAACGCAGGAGTTAGGCAACGGCCGAGCCATCATGACGTTCACCACTCGCGAATACGAACAAGGGTATGGATTTCGAGTTCATAATCACGAGTGGGAAATAGTCGACGTGGAGGGTGTCAATCTTGTTCGCCGTCCTAGCAAGGCGCGCCGGGCCCAAGAGGTAAAGCCAAAAGTGGGCTGGTCTCGTGCTGGCAGGAAACACCGATTTCGGCGCTAAAGTGATTCGGCGACGGCTTAAATCCAATGTAAACTGCTATTGAGGTTGATAAACGTGCACCATACGTGGTGTTTTCCCCGCACGAGCGGGGATGATCCGGCTCGTTTTAATTTGCCAGATTTTGACCCAAAGTTTTCCCCGCAAGAGCGGGGATGATCCTACATCGCCGTTTTACCTTTGACAACAAAAAAAGTTTTCCCCGCACGAGCGGGGATGATCCGGCGCGCGAGGCGCTGTTGAAAGAAAATCCTGAGTTTTCCCCGCACGAGCGGGGATGATCCTGGACGAGCCCGTACAGATTTTCACCATACGAGGTTTTCCCCGCACGAGCGGGGATGATCCGCGCTCGCCCGCACCCACGAACATATTCAGGAGGTTTTCCCCGCACGAGCGGGGATGATCCGAATTGCGCTAAGGCAACAATTTGTAACCCCCCGTTTTCCCCGCACGAGCGGGGATGATCCTGAGGTACGCGCAGCTTTTCTAGTAGCAAAAAAGTTTTCCCCGCACGAGCGGGGATGATCCGTGACTGCCTAGCAGCATTAGCAGAATGATTAGGTTTTCCCCGCACGAGCGGGGATGATCCGTAAGCCGCTTCACCAGCGGACATGTCCAGCACGTTTTCCCCGCACGAGCGGGGATGATCCGCTCATGGCGGTCGCTGACGCTATGCGCCGTGGGTTTTCCCCGCACGAGCGGGGATGATCCTAATGTAGTGGTCTCCGTCGTCGATGAGTGACGGTTTTCCCCGCACGAGCGGGGATGATCCGGGGCATCTATCGCACATAACTGAAGCCATTTCGTTTTCCCCGCACGAGCGGGGATGATCCGATAGCGTGATCACAGTGAGGACACACGCTAAAGTTTTCCCCGCACGAGCGGGGATGATCCGTACGCAACGGGGATACCCGTCGACGCGGAAACGTTTTCCCCGCACGAGCGGGGATGATCCTGGCGCGCTGTAGCTGGAATTTTCGACGCTTGAGTTTTCCCCGCACGAGCGGGGATGATCCGCTCGGCCTTTTTAATCGACTTTTCCCAGTACCGTTTTCCCCGCACGAGCGGGGATGATCCGCGCGTGCCGGTCAGGAAGGTTAGCCTAGCTCGGTTTTCCCCGCACGAGCGGGGATGATCCGCGCGTGCCCGTCAGGAAGGTTAGCCTAGCTCGGTTTTCCCCGCACGAGCGGGGATGATCCTGAGATTGACAAGCGGCGCGGCTTCCTCAGCGGGTTTTCCCCGCACGAGCGGGGATGATCCGCACTGTTAGGTATCACCGGCGCGGCGCATGTAGTTTTCCCCGCACGAGCGGGGATGATCCGTCATGACCCAAATGGGCATAAGCGGTATTCACGTTTTCCCCGCACGAGCGGGGATGATCCGTTTACGAGCGCGTGGCGGGCGGATATGTCCGAGTTTTCCCCGCACGAGCGGGGATGATCCGTGAGCGACGCGCGCGGCGTCGTAGGCAGGTACGTTTTCCCCGCACGAGCGGGGATGATCCCGGTGGATCATCTTCAGCGCTAGGCACACTAGCGTTTTCCCCGCACGAGCGGGGATGATCCGTTCGAGGTGTGAGCGTCTATTCCCCTGCTGGTGTTTTCCCCGCACGAGCGGGGATGATCCGAACTGGCCGAAGATAATCCAGACATGTACGAGGTTTTCCCCGCACGAGCGGGGATGATCCTCACTACGGAAATCAGACGGAAAACCCGCGGCGGTTTTCCCCGCACGAGCGGGGATGATCCCTGGACAGACGTGAGGACACTCAGGTCATTGAGGTTTTCCCCGCACGAGCGGGGATGATCCTACATAGCCGTTTTACCTTTGACAACAAAAAACGTTTTCCCCGCACGAGCGGGGATGATCCCTGCGCCATCATAGGAATAAAAGCGCCTATTAGGTTTTCCCCGCACGAGCGGGGATGATCCGTGCCGAGCCAATCTCAACCGCTGGAGTTTCTTGTTTTCCCCGCACGAGCGGGGATGATCCGCTCCCGCCTTCCTTCACCCTGGCGGCTATCTCGTTTTCCCCGCACGAGCGGGGATGATCCGGCGTGGGGAGTGCCCCCTGATTACTTTATTCAGTTTTCCCCGCACGAGCGGGGATGATCCGCGCCGTCGGCGTAGAGCTGGCAACGCAGCCTAGTTTTCCCCGCACGAGCGGGGATGATCCTACACCGCGAAAATTCCGCACCAATTTGTTCATGTTTTCCCCGCACGAGCGGGGATGATCCGTGACTGATGAACCTGTTGATAACTCTGTTGAAGTTTTCCCCGCACGAGCGGGGATGATCCGGCTCAAAAAAGGCCTACATGACCACAAAAGGCGTTTTCCCCGCACGAGCGGGGATGATCCGTTCCACGTGGCCGACACCGAGGACGGGGAGACGTTTTCCCCGCACGAGCGGGGATGATCCGGTAGCCACGCTCGCCGCGACCGCGACGGTGAGGTTTTCCCCGCACGAGCGGGGATGATCCGGCTGAGCTGTTGGCGTTGGAGTCGGAGGTGGCGTTTTCCCCGCACGAGCGGGGATGATCCGTTGTTCACGGCTATCGGGTTGGCCGTTGGTGGGTTTTCCCCGCACGAGCGGGGATGATCCGATTTACCCATGAGCGCGGTAGGTCTGTGGCTCGTTTTCCCCGCACGAGCGGGGATGATCCTGGGTCAAACTTGTTACAGCTTCTAAAGTCCCCGTTTTCCCCGCACGAGCGGGGATGATCCTGATAGCGGTTGTGTCATAGATCATACTACCTTGTTTTCCCCGCACGAGCGGGGATGATCCGTGTCGTTGATCATCTAGCTGCATAAATAGGACGTTTTCCCCCGCTTAAGCAGAGATGATGCTCGCCCTTGTTACGACGATAAAACTCTTCTCCCCCAGCGGTCGAGCCCCAGTTCTTTCAGAGAAAGAACCTCAACACTATGTTCAATTGCCGTAAATCTCTTTCGAGAGTTCGGTCGATAGAACGCTTCAAGGTTTCGCCGTAGCAAAAATTTTATAATCTGTAGCCCTTCTAACTTAAGCACCCCAAAAGGTAAGCAATATTTTCACAAAACCACTCATCTTACAAACAGTTCAAAGGCTATGACTAAATAACTACATACGTATGCGAATACCTGAGACATAGAGAAGAAAGTCTTCCAATATCGTTATGTAGCAAAGCGAAGTCTCCTAAAATTCTGCACTGCAAACGGTCGCATGCTAGGTCTCAAGACCATTTAGACTTGAGGCAGAGAAACCCGTCTAGAGGCTGAGCATCCCTTAATGCATAGGCTCACAGGAGAAGCATTTTTTCAAACCTAGCATCTTCTCCGAAACTCGCTAATTAGTGCCGACGAATTGTGGATCAGATGCGAGGTGAAGCCCTGAACGCTATCGATTCTGCACCGCAGCCCAAAACTGCCCCCAGGAATTACCGTTGTTGATATCACAGCAGCACTGCAAACCTGCTACATCGACGTGATTAAGTCTACTCCTTCACGCAAAAAGCCACCCCGTGTCTATGACACAGAGTGGCATTAAAGCTGTGGTGCGCCCGGGGAGACTTGAACTCCCACGTCCTAAGACACTGGAACCTAAATCCAGCGCGTCTGCCAATTCCGCCACGAGCGCGTGCTTGGATCATTGTACAGGCCACATGCGAGGTGATCAAAATGGCTCTGCCACGTCTAGGTTTCTCAGTATTTGATACTCTTAAATATTGTGAGTATCAACCCTGATCCCGTTCCGAAACTACGCGTGAAGGCGTGGCACGTTATTTTCCTAGCCCTGCTAGTCATTGCCACTTTCGCCCTAGCGTGGTGGCAGTGGACGCGTTTTCAGTCTGGTTCGGGCACCTTCCAAAATTTGGGCTACGCTCTGCAATGGCCATTCTTTGGCTTCTTCTTCGTCTACGCTTATCGCCGCATCCTACAATACGAAAATGAGCGCGCGGAGGCCGCCCATCGGGGTGAGGAATTCGTCATTGAGAAGCAGCAGCCTACTGTTGATGCCATCGATGAGGAGTTTTTACCGCAGTGGCATCAGCCCTCTGTGGAGGAATTTAATGAGCTTGTCCAGCCGCGCAGAGTGCGGCCAGATTCAAGAAATGAGGACATATAGATGGCAGCACCACGGGTTCACCCCGAGCGCCAGCGCCGCGTGAAGCAAGCTTTAACTTTCTTTTCCATTGCTGCGTGGGTCACTGGCACCTGGCTTCTTTTGCTCACAGCGCGCATGATCGCAGAGTATCTTTTGGGGATGGACGTGCCCATGTGGATGCACTATATCGGTCAGATTCATGGGCTGTTTTATATGGTGTACTTACTGGCCACGTTGAACCTTGGAACGAAAGCCCTGTGGCCACCGCTTCGCTGGGTGGTCACTGCCCTTGCTGGTGCCGTGCCTTTTTTGAGCTTCTTCGTGGAGCACTGGCGCCGCAGCGAGGTTAAAGAGCAATTCGATCTGAATTAAAAACCAAAAATCCGCGACTTATAGTGGTCGCGGATTTTTCTATGCGCTGATCTCCCGGAGAATAGGAAGTAGCTTCTGTAGCGCCCTCGCACGGTGGCTGATGTGGTTTTTCTCAACCGCACTCAATTCCGCGCTGGTTCGACCCTGGGCGTCGTCGGGTAGGAAGATGGGATCGTAGCCGAAGCCGTTATCACCGCGGGGGCTGGTGGCTATGCTTCCTGGCCAATATCCTTCTACGAGGTATTCCTGCCCGTTTGGATCAACGAGCGCGAGAACGCTGTGGAAGGCCGCTTGCCGTCGCTTGAGCGGGGTATCCTTTAGCTGCGCTAGAAGCAGCTCATTATTGGCTTGATCGTTCCCGTGCTCTCCGGCCCAGCGGGCAGAGAGCACTCCGGGGCACCCGTTGAGTTCGGCGACCGCGAGGCCAGAATCATCGGCGAGAGTCATGATCCCCGTGTGGTGCACCCCGGCGCGCGCTTTGATCAGTGCGTTATCGCTGAAGGTGCACCCGTCTTCAACTGGCTCCGGATAGGGATCGACATCGGACAAAGTACAAATATCGATAGTCTCGAGGCCCGCGGCACGTACAAGATTTTCGAGTTCCTCACGCTTTTTTGCGTTATGCGAGGCCAGCAGAATACGCATATCAGAGTCCGAGGGCGGCTTTTTGAGCGGCAATGAGTTCTTGGCAGCCTTGTTCGCCGAGATCCATTAACTGGTTAAGTTCTTCACGGCTGAAGGTATTGTGTTCGCCAGTGCCTTGGATTTCCACGAAGCGTCCACCCTCTTGCATCACGATATTCATATCCACATCAGCGCGGGAATCTTCCTCATAAGGGAGGTCGAGGAGGGCATCACCGTCGATGACTCCCACGGAGATGGCGGCCACGGGAGCCAGGAGAGCGTTTCCGATGCTGGGATCAATTTGTTTTAAGTGGGTAATCGCGTCCGCTAGGGCAATATAGGCGCCCGTGATGGAGGCGGTTCGGGTACCACCGTCGGCTTGGAGGACATCGCAGTCAATATTGATGGTATTTTCGCCCAGTGCTCTAAGGTCGATGGCTGCGCGGAGGCTGCGACCAATGAGCCTGGAGATTTCGTGGGTGCGGCCTTTGACTTTGCCGCGCATGGATTCTCTCGGCATCCGCTCGTGAGTGGCGGCAGGAAGCATGGAGTACTCCGCGGTAAGCCAGCCTTCGCCGGAGTCGCGTTTGAAGCGGGGTACGCCACGTTCCACGCTGGCGGTGCACATCACCCGGGTATTGCCAAATTCGATGAGTACGGATCCGGCGGGGTTGGAGGTGAATCCGCGGGTGATTTTTACTGGTCGTAATTCGTGGGCTTGGCGGCCGTCGGCACGCGTGATAGGAGCTGTCATAGTAAACGAGTCTAGCGCGTAGCTATATCTCGAGTTCAAGGAAGGGTCGAGCAAGCTCAATCGGGCCATGGTAGTGCGCGGCGGCAGCCCGGCGCGTTGCCTCCCAGTCGACCCATGGAGGAATATGGGTGAGCAGCAGCTTTTTCGCTCCAGCTTGGGTGGCAGCGCGTCCTGCTTCGGCGCCACTCATATGCATTTCTGTGACCTTGCCATCAGAGCTCTCCCCCCACGTGGCCTCGCAGATGAAGAGATCGGCCTGATCAGCGGCGGCGATGAGGTGCTCATGATAGGCAGTATCGCCTGAGTAGGTTATGACCGCACCCGTTGCCTGGTCCTCAACGCGTAGCGAATAGCTCTCGCTGGGGTGAATTGCTGGATAAGGGGTGATGTGGAGTCCACCAATTATTTCTGCGTGGTGGGCCTGCCAGGCGGTGAAGGTGAAGGTATCACCCATATCATCGATCTGGCCGGGTTCGTTGGCACTTAAAATTCCAAGCTTTTCGGGGAGAAGTCGAGGGCCCGCGCAGATATGATGGGAGTGGGCAGCACGCTCGGGGTGGTAGCGTCGCCAGACCATGAGTGAGGGAAAGTCCAGGCAGTGATCGGGGTGCAGGTGAGAGAAGACCACGTGCGCCTCGCTCGGGTTCTGTAGGGTCTGCAGATTGCCAAGTACGCCAGGACCTAAATCCATCACTACGGCGGACCCGGCGGTGGCTTCCACGAGGTAGCCGGAGGCGGGATTGCCGTGCGCCCCCAGGCTTCCGGAGCTACCGAGAACTGTAACCTTCATAGATCAACTTTCCCATGTTTTTTCTATCGACAACAAGAAAAGTCCTGCATATGTGGGAAATTTAGCTTTATCTATGCGGACTGACGCACGTCACATCTGGCCCGAGAAAACGCGCAGCTAACTGCTGAAATTTCTCTGGATCGCCGGTTGCCTCAAAGACTCTTGTGGGATGGTCGGTGCTGGCGAGGAGATTGCGCTGCGACAGAGTTCGCATCACATCCTTGGCGGTTTCCTCCGCCGAAGACACCAGGGTAACTTGGTCCCCGATGGCGAGTTGGATCACCCCAGAAAGCAATGGGTAATGGGTGCAGCCAAGCACGAGGGTATCCACTCCCGCTGCTTGGAGCGGCTCTACATAAGCCTCAGCTATTCCGAGTACTTGACGTCCATAAGTAATCCCACGTTCGACGAAGTCGACAAACCGAGGGCATGCTTGGGCATAAGCCTCTACCTGGGGATTAACAGCAAAAAGATCTTGGTAGGCCCCTGAATTGATGGTACCGACGGTTCCTATGACCCCAATCTTTCCATTGCGGGTGGTCGCTACTGCGCGGCGTACGGCGGGTTGGATTACTTCAAGGACGGGAATGGCATATCGTTCTCGAGCATCACGCAGACAGGCAGCCGAGGCCGTATTACAGGCTATGACGAGCATTTTGCAGCCCCGCTCAACGAGTTCGTCGGCAATAGCGAGCGCGTGTTGGCGCACCGTGGCAATAGGCAGTGGGCCGTAGGGGCCATGGGCTGTATCACCTATATAAATCACGGACTCACCAGGCAGCTGCTCCATGATGGTGCGGGCTACCGTCAGTCCTCCAACTCCGGAATCGAAGATTCCGATTGGTGCATTGGCGTCAGGGGTTGCAGTCTGTGATAAAGAAGCCATATCTGTCTCTACTATTTTCATGGGTTTATGGATTGATTCGGACAGGTTTTCTGGCGGGCTTAGGATCATCGGAAACGATGGTGGCCGCTGCTAAGAATCCCCCAAGGGCGCCAAAGAGGTGCCCCTGCCAGCTAATCCATGCGGCGGTGGGAAATATTCCCCAAATCATTCCGGAGTAGCTCAGCCCCAAAACGACTCCTACCACCACTTGGCCAAAGGATTTATTAAAAACCCCTCGAGCTACGAGGTAGACCAGCCACCCGTAGACTAATCCGGAGGCGCCTATATGCACAGTGCCCATCCCACCGGTAATCCATACTCCCAGTCCGCCGACGAAGATCGTGATCATGGTTACTTCGACGAAGACCCGGTAGCCGGAATAGCCAACCAAGAAAGCAAAGATGGCGCCCGGAACAGAATTGGCAATTAAATGGCTAAAGCTTCCATGGACAAAAGGCGCTGAAAGGATCGAAGCTACGGAAGAGAATTCTAGGGGGCGAATCCCCAGATAGGCCATATTCTTAGGAAACAGGAGGAGGCCGATGATCTGAACCGACCAAATCAGTACTAAAAAGGAGCCTGCCACAATAAGGCCTTTTTTCACGCTTCTGACTGGTCCAAAAGTTTCTGCTGGTTGCCGCATCACATTGCTCATGGTACGCGCTATTGTACCCGCAATAAGCTCACGGTCGGCAGTGAGAAGGCAGGCTGCGCGTGGAGGAGGGCATCAAGGATTGCCGCTGATACGACCTGCGCCGCCGCAGCCGATAATTCACCCATCATGGCGATATCCACGCCAGTATCTGCGCCAGTGGATAGGCAGAAGAGAGTGTCTCCATCGAGCGGCGAGTGGGCTGGCTGAATAGCTCTGGCAATTC
This sequence comes from Corynebacterium sp. ES2715-CONJ3, assembly GCF_024814365.1. Taxonomy (NCBI): domain Bacteria; kingdom Bacillati; phylum Actinomycetota; class Actinomycetes; order Mycobacteriales; family Corynebacteriaceae; genus Corynebacterium; species Corynebacterium sp. ES2715-CONJ3. Next base: position 29,515 of record NZ_JANUXS010000007.1, on the reverse strand, counting down.
CATCGTGGCCCACCATAGCGATCCTCTTTGCTTGCGCTTTGGTGATGGGAGCATCGGTGGCGATGACACCGATGGTGGTATTGAGCTTACTGAGCAGCGGTTTGAGGGCGGCAAATTTTTGTCTATCCACCCGTATCGAGGGGTCCGCATAGAGTTGGCCGGTATTCGGATCGGCCACTCTACCAACTGGATTAGCCACAATGCCGCACGCAATACGCCACTGGTTATCTGGACCTACGTGCATGCTGGCCTGGCCGAAGCCGCCCCGCAGCACCCCAGCTGTGGCGGCCACTCCCGCACCGATAGATCCAGAACGCTGATCCTTGCCATCCTTGAGCGCTGCTTTAGTGGCAGCGATTCCATCCTCTTTGGTGGGGCGGTGATGTGGATCGCCAACGAGGAGATCAAAGATGACTGCTGCTGGCACGATGGGGACAATCGGACCGGGAACTTCTGGTCCTAGGACGGGGAAACCGATGCCTGCCTCTTCGAGGGCCGCCATGACACCATCAGCAACAGCTAGACCGTAGGCTGATCCCCCACTTAATGCGATTGCGTGGACGCGCTGCACTGTGTTGTGAGGTTCGAGGAGATCAGTTTCTCTCGTTCCCGGCCCCCCACCACGCACATCTACTGCACAGGTGGCGGAATCGCGGGCGATAATAACACTGCAGCCGGTATCACCTAGGCTTTGATGGGCGATGGCGATGCCTGGGATATCGCTTAAAAAGCCTCCCATTAAGCTTCCCCCATCACGGCCTGGAGCAGGCTGTCTTGGTTATAGGCGAGCCACTCCACGATTTGATCACGGTCGCGGCTTTCATCAGGTTGGGCGATCTCGCTAGCGGCAAAGAAGAGCCGAATATCGTTGAGAGCACGTAGCCATAGATGTGCCTCTGGTTCAGAGAGCTTGATATGCTCTGAGCCACCCGGGCCAATCGCATGAGAGATTGCGCTGAGCCCAGCGAGCTTCTCCTTGGTAATCTCGGTTTCGTTGAGGGCGCGTAAGAGGCCATTATCACCCTCGTATTCCTCATCACCCTCGCGCTCAAAATCGGGCAAGAGACGGGCCAGTCCCGGGTCCTCTGGAGCCACGGTATGACCTGAGGGCATGCCGGTGAGCTCCGCCAGTTCATCCTTGGGCGCCGATTGAGCCCGCTCGATAAGGGCTTCAGCAACAGTCGCTGCGAGGTTGCCTAGAATCTGGCGTTCATGGACTTCGAGTTCGCAACTAAATGAAACGCCTTTGAGGAGAGATTTTTTCTTTTTCCACGCGTGCATAACCCTTATCCCCCTTGCTGCATGGTGGCCCAGAGCCCAGCGGTATGAAGTTTTTTCACATCCGCTTCGACCTTATCCTTTTCACCGGAGCTCACCACTGCTTTGCCTTCGGTGTGGACCCGCATCATCAGCTCCACAGCCCGCTTCGGATCATAACCGAGCACGGTTTGAAAAACATAGGTGACATAGCTCATCAGGTTCACGGGATCATCCCAAACAATGCACATCCATGGGAGGTTCTCACTGGTGGCAATGTCGACCTCGAGATCCTCATCCAGCTCAGGTGTGGCCATTGGGGAGCCGCAGCGCGGGTTACAGGTACTCATAAACGTCCAGTTTAGCTGCAAGCTTCACGCATAGTGCATAAAGCACCCGCAATACCTCGTGGGTATGTTCAGAAAACACGGCAACCCTCTACTCAACCCGCTACTCATCGCCGCACTCTTTGCTGCGGAAGGGTTTCCACCCCATGCCACTTCTCCCCGCTCTGATTCGAGAAATTACAGCTCCCTTTCGCGGCAACCTCACGATGCTCGGTGGCATTCAACAATTTCTCGCCTGCCTCATCGCGCCAAGTACGCTTGCCTCCGCTACCGTGGCGGAATATATGTCACCATCCGACGGATCCTCGCAGCGGAGAAGCTATCGTTTTTCTGAGAGCTATTACGACTACGCGCTGCGAGACCGTAATGCTCGGCGGCTTTCGAGAACTCTGCGATGAGGAGCGATATCCTCACAATTGTGAATCGCGCGCGACTCGATAGCGGGCACCCTCTTCGTCGTCTCTTCGTCGTCTCTTCGTCTCGGTATACACTGAAATGTGCGCGCCCAATAGTGGGCCGAGCGCAATGTTACGACAGGGACCTACTGGGGCCCAGAGTCAGGTCAGCTCACGGTGCAGGCCAAGCTTTTTCATCATCAAGCATTCGGGGCGGCATTTTTAGACCAGTGGTTTCATAATCCCCCAAGCCAACAGGTTTTGGGGCGAATAGATCGCACGACCGCAGGCGTTGGAGTGGCAAGCGTCGGCGAGAAGACATACGCTTATATTCAACTGGATTAGCTAATAAGCGAGAAAGAAAAATTTGATGTCTACCTCAACCGCGCTCATGACGGATATGTATGAGCTCACCATGCTACAGTCCGCGCTTGCCGACGGCACTGCCTGGCGCCACTGCACCTTTGAAGTCTTCGGACGTAGGCTTCCTAATGAGCGCCGCTACGGGGTGGTCGCGGGCACAGAGCGCGTTATCGAGGCTATCGAGAATTTTATCTTTACCAGCGATCAAATCGCTGGTCTCGATTTCCTCAACGAGGAAACGAAGGAGTTTCTTCGCCATTACCGTTTTACGGGACAAGTGGACGGCTACCGGGAAGGCGAATTATATTTCCCCCACTCCCCTATCCTCACCGTGCAGGGCACTTTTGCCGAGTGCGTGATCCTCGAGACGGTGATCCTCTCAATACTAAACTCTGATTCTGCGATCGCTACTGCCGCAGCACGGATGGTAACCGCGGCCGATGGTCGCCCGCTGATCGAAATGGGCTCTAGGCGAACCCATGAGGAGGCCGCAGTCACCGCCTCTCGCGCTGCCTATCTCGCTGGTTTCCAGGCCACCTCTAATCTTGAGGCTGCACACCGCTATGGTATCCCTGCCACAGGTACCGCGGCGCACTCGTGGACGCTCGTGCATGTCGGTTCCGATGGTGCCCCCAATGAAAGGGCGGCCTTTGAGTCGCAGATTGCCCAGTACGGGAGCTCCACCACTCTCTTAGTCGATACCTTCGATATCACCCAAGGTGTAAACAACGCCATTGAGGTCGCTGGAACCGAACTGGGAGCCGTGCGTATCGATTCCGGCGATTTGGGGGTCATGACTCGCAAGGTACGCCAGCAGCTCGATGAATTGGGGGCCTATAATACCCGCATCGTCGTCTCCTCTGACTTGGACGAATACGCCATTGCGGGCCTGCGCGGAGATCCTGTCGATAGTTTCGGAGTGGGCACCTCGCTGGTAACTGGATCCGGTGCTCCCACGGCCTCACTGGTGTATAAATTGGTCGCAGTGGATGATCATCCTGTGGCCAAGCGCTCCAGGAATAAGAATTCTGTGGGTGGAGCCAAGCGCGCCGTGCGTACTCACCGGGCCTCAGGGACCGCAATCGAAGAAATCGTGATGCCCTTTGACAGCGCGGAGCCGGAATTCCCAAATCTTAGCGTACTCCCGCTCACCATCCCGCTGATGCGCGATGGGCACCGGGTTGCAGGACTTCCCACGCTCAAGCAGTCTCGCGATTACCTCGCACATCAACTGGTGACCCTTCCGTGGGAGGGCCTCGCTCTCAGCAAGGATGAGCCTGTGCTCAGTGTGCGCTACCTCGGCTTCTAATGGCCGATCTCAATGTCACGAAGCTGCTCGATGCCGCAGTCAGCGGGATTGGGGGCCACAGCCGACCGGGTCAAGTGCGTATGGCGCAGGCGGTGGATAAGGCTCTAAAAAACGGTACCCACTTGGCCGTACAGGCGGGAACGGGTACCGGTAAATCGCTTGCTTACCTCATTCCAGCGATAATGTCGGCACGCGATTCTTCCCAACCAGTGATAATCTCCACAGCGACGATTGCGCTCCAGAAACAGCTCATCGATCGAGATTTGCCGCGAGTGCGCGCTGCTCTGGCCGATATTCTCGATCCTCCGCCAAGCTTCGCCATTTTAAAAGGCCGCAGCAATTATTTATGCCGTTATAAGCTCGATCGAGCCAGCTCTTTAGAGGATTCGCTCGATACCGAGGACACTCCCATAAGTGAGCTGGGAGCGGCGAGTGCCCGTGTTTTTGCGTGGGCCGAGGAGACGGAAACAGGAGATCGTGACAGCCTCGAACCTGGAGTGCCCGATCTAATATGGCGCCAGTTTAGTGTGAGCGCTCAAGAATGTATGGGCGCTTCGCGCTGCCCCTTCGGGGAAGAGTGCTTTGCCGAGTACGCCAAAAAAGAGGCTGCCGAGAGTGAAATCGTTGTCACCAACCACGCGATGCTCGCTATTAACGCTATTTTCGATGTGCCTGTCCTCCCCGATCACGACGTTGTTATTGTTGACGAAGCCCATGAACTCACCGATCGCTTTACTGCGATGAGTACCCAGGAGATCTCTACCCACGCTTTTGATCTTTCGCTGAATCGGGCCGCAAAATTGGGCTCCGGAGTTCGCGATGAAAAACTCGCCTCCGCTGTCGAGGATTGGGAAAAAGCGATGGGGCAGATACCACTCGGACGACTGGTTGACCTCCCAGAGGCCCTCAAACCTTCTCTCGATGCCATTGTTTCTCTCACTGGCGCGCTCATCACCAGTATTGGCACCGCGCCACCTCAGGAGAGTACGAATGACCCCGAGCGCTACGCGGAGAGACAGAATGTCAAGATGCATTTAGAAAGTCAGCGCGAGGCCATCATTCGCATTCTCGACGTTTTTGAAGAGCCCGATATCACTCAGCATAAAGATGTGGTGTGGCTAACGGAAGATGAACGCGGTCGCTTGAGCATGCATATTGCCCCGCTCTCTGTTTCTCACGCTTTAGCGCTGCATTTATTTAGCAACCACACCGTGATTCTCACCTCGGCAACGTTGACCCTCGGCGGGAATTTCAAGGCTATGGCGGCTAGTTGGGGTGTGCCGAAACACAGCTGGCGCGGACTCGATGTGGGGACCCCGTTTGATCCCGCGCACTCGGGTATCCTCTATCTTCCCACCCATCTGCCCGAACCCTCACGAGATGGCCTTGCTGATGCCATTATCGACGAGATCTATGACCTCATTATGGCGGCGGGAGGTCGCAGTTTGGGCCTATTCTCCTCTAAACGTGCCGCCGTGCAAGCCGCGGACGCGCTGCGGCATCGCTTGCCTTTTAAAGTTCTGTGCCAGGGCGAGGATAGTACCGGAGCACTCATCAAAACTTTTAGCAAAGAGGAAAATTCTTGCCTCTTCGGCACGTTGAGTTTGTGGCAGGGTGTAGACGTCCCCGGCAGCAGCTGTTCGCTGGTGATCATGGATAAGATCCCGTTCCCAAGGCCTGATGATCCCCTTTTACAGGCCCGCAAAGAGGCAGCGGACGCAGCTGGTCGTAACGGTTTTATGGAGGTTGCTGCCGCCCACGCGGCATTACTGATGGCTCAAGGCGCCGGCCGGCTCTTACGTGCCACCTCGGATCGCGGGGTGGTAGCGTGCCTCGATCCTCGCCTGAGCAGCAAGCGCTACGGGAGTTTTTTAATCTCTTCCATGCCCGCATTTTGGCGCACCCATAAAAAAGAGACAGTCATTGCAGCTCTAGGGCGCCTGGTCCAGCACTCCACAACGCAACACAACTCATCGAGCCCGGAGCAATCTCGGTAAAACCAGCATCAATAACCGTTATCGCGCCCGGTTGATGCGCTGCCTGCGCGCAGCTGAGGGCGTCTACTTCGGCAACGCTGAGAAGGTATCCGCGCTCTCGCCAGGCCCAACATGCGGAGGCATCAAGGCTGCCCGCAAAAAGCATGGAGGCGTGTCCTACTTGGGCGGCAGCTTTCCCCAGACTCATACGGAGCGAGGCATCGATAAGCACCCGGAGATGAGGAACTGGTGGGGGTGCAGGTGCTGGGAGGGTTGGGGGTAGATCGGTGCCCTTGATTTGGAGGGAGCGCAACCTGGGATCAACGTCGTCCATAGCCGTGGGGATAAAAGCGCGGGCGCGAGCACCCTTGACGTGCGCGGTGACGCCGGGAATTTCTTGAACGTTACGCCACCCAGCACCCCGGGCGCGCCGGGTAATCTTGCGGATGCGGCGGTCGTACCACATTTCTAGGTGGCTGCGATAATGGGAATCACAGCCAGCCTCGTCGATCAGGCATGCCTGTACAACAGCGATACCTGCTGCAGCCAGAAGATCCTCCCGTCGGGGTGGATTAGGTTTTGGGATCTCGAGAACAATTTGCATCGCTTGATCATCAATACCGGTGCTGTGTTGGCGATGCTGGACCGCATCAGCGAGCAAACGATGAGCCGAGAGAAATTGTGAGTGCATTAGGGGTTGAGCGGAACACGACGAGTAAGTGAGGTATCCTCGGATTCGATTTCGGCACGACTGATACCCAGGATATAGAGCACCTCATCGAGGAAGGGTGAGTTGACCGAGGTATCAGCAATCTCTTTGAGAACTGGTTTGGCATTAAAAGCAATACCTAAGCCTGCAGCTGAGATCATATCGATATCATTGGCACCGTCGCCTACAGCGACTGTCTGATGCATCTGAAGACCGCTATCAGCGGCGAATTCGGCGAGGAACTCAGCTTTCGCCCGGCGATCAACCACTGTGCCGAGGACTTCGCCGGTTAGCACACCATTGTTGATCTCGAGTGTATTTGCGCGGACATAATCGAGTTCGAGGTCGGCGGCAAGATCCTGAAGGACTTCAATAAATCCACCAGAGACGACCGCAGTTTTATAGCCCATACGTTTTAAAGTGCGAATTGTCGTCCGCGCACCCGGGGTGAGCACAATATCCTTAGCGACCTCTTTAAGGAGGCGCGCATCTAAGCCCTTAAGTAGACGCACCCGGGCGCGCAAAGATTCCTCGAAGTCTAATTCCCCGCGCATGGCGCGATCGGTGATGTCTTTGACTTCCAACTCGCGGCCTGTCCGCGCGGCGAGCATCTCGATGACTTCCCCGGTTATGAGGGTGGAATCGCAGTCAAAGCAAATCAGTCTCGTGGAGCGTCGTTGTAGTCCGGCCCGCTCGATGGCGATATCAATCCCCTGCTCGCTACTTAAGGCAGCGAGTGCTTTACGCACGGGGACTCCCGCACCTGGGTCGGCATTGGCCATCGTAATCTTAAATTCGAGCCCAGTAACAGGGTAATCGGAGATACCACGAATGGTATCGATATTGGCTTCGTAATTGGCGAGGGTCTGAGCGATACGAGAGATATCGGCAGCGCGAACAGGATTTCCCAGCACAATAATCTCGTGAGTGGAGTACGGTTTAGGGCTGCCTACGGTCTCACGTAATTCTACGGTCACCGTTTGCTGGTAGGCGCTTAGAGTATCCCTCAGCCCGATGGTGAGGGTTTCTAGCCTCTTGGGATCTATGCCTATATAGGCAGCGAGCGACAGATAACCACGGAATTTAGACTGCTCGACATCCAAAATCTGAGCACCGTGAGCTGTGAGCACTCTAAAGAAAGCTGCACTGACGCCAATGCGATCTGTTCCGCTTACTGTAATGACGGCAGGGGTGAGCGGGGCTTCTAATTCCACGGTGGGGGCAAGGTCTCTATTCACGCCTTCCTATTCTTCCATGACGAATGCGGGGGCGGTTAACATTTTGGCTATTTCTTTCGGGTAATAAAAATACTGAGGCCGATCGTGTGATCAGCCTCAGTATTAAGAAGTCAGGAATGCGTGGAGCTATTAGTGGCGGCCCACGTGTGCTTCCTTACGCATGCGCTCAACCATATGTGGATAGTGCAGCTCGAAGGCTGGACGCTCGGAGCGGATACGTGGCATCGACGTGAAGTTGTGTCGTGGTGGTGGGCATGAGGTCGCCCACTCGAGGGAGTTGCCGTAGCCCCATGGGTCGTCTACGGTGACAACCTCGCCGTAGCGCCAGGATTTCACGACGTTCCAGATAAATGGCAATACGCTCATTCCAAGGAGGAAGGAGAATACTGTGGAAATCTGGTTGAGGGTGGTGAAACCATCAGAATCGAGGTAGTCGGCGTAGCGGCGGGGCATACCCATATTTCCTACCCAGTGCTGGATGAGGAAGGTGCCGTGGAAGCCAACGAAGGTTAGCCAGAAGTGCACCTTGCCTAGTCGCTCATCAAGCATGCGACCGGTCATCTTGGGGAACCAGAAGTAGACGCCTGCACAGGAGGCGAAGACGACGGTTCCGAAGAGGGTGTAGTGGAAGTGGGCAATGAGGAAATAAGACTCAGCAAGGTGGAAGTCCAGTGGTGGGGAGGCAAGCATAATGCCGGTGAGGCCACCGAAGAGGAAGGTAACGAGGAAGCCGACCGACCAGAGCATCGGGGTCTCCCACGTGATGTGGCCACGCCACATAGTGCCGAGCCAGTTCACAAACTTCACACCGGTAGGAACCGAGATGAGGAAGGTCATAAAGGAGAAGAAGGGCAATAGGATTGCACCGGTGACGAACATGTGGTGAGCCCACACAGCCATCGAGAGCGATCCGATCGACAGGGTAGCAAAGACCAAACCGATATAACCGAACATTGGCTTGCGGGAGAAAACAGGGAGAATCTCTGAGATAACGCCGAAGAATGGCAGCGCCAGCACATAAACCTCGGGGTGCCCGAAGAACCAGAAGAGGTGCTGCCAAAGAACAGCTCCGCCATTACCTGGGTCATAGATATGTCCACCCAATTTGCGGTCATAGAGAACGCCAAGTGCAGCGGCCAGAAGCAGCGGGAAGATCATAAGTACAATCACGGACGTCACGAAGACATTCCAGCAGAAGATTGGCATGCGGAACATCGTCATGCCCGGTGCGCGCATGGTCAAAATAGTGGTGACCATATTAATAGCGGATGCAACGGTACCAACACCGGTTGCGCCCACACCCACGATCCACATATCGGTACCAAGACCTGGGGAGTGGATGGAGTCAGCAAGGGGTAGGTACATTGTCCACCCGTAGTCAGCTGCGCCGCCTGGGGTGAGGAAACCTGCCATCATGGCAACCACACCGATGGTGGTAATCCAGAAACCGAAAGCGTTCAGGCGTGGGAAAGCCACGTCTGGAGCCCCAATCTGGAGCGGCAAAATATAGTTAGCAAAGCCCCACACAATTGGGGTACCAAATGCCAGCAACATAATTGTGCCGTGCATGGTAAATAGCTGGTTGAACTGCTCATTGGATAAGAATTGGAGCCCTGGGGTAAAGAGCTCGGCACGAATAAGCAAGGCCATAAAGCCACCGACGAAGAACCACACGAAAGACATGATGATGTACATAATGCCTAGTAGTTTGTGATCCGTGGTGGTCAGCATGGACCATGCGAGCGTGCCAATTCGCGCACCCCCAGTGGGTGCGGGACGAGTGGGCTGGGAGTAGTTCTCCTGCCGTGGCACCACTGCGGTCATACGATCCTCCTGACTTCGTTTAAGATGCGAGCGAGTTTCCTGCGAGTGCATCTATAAAAAATGTCGTACACTATCCGTGTCCAACACTGAAAAATCTACCGGCCCCATAAAAAAGAGACTAGTTTCACTTCTACACTACCGACTATTGCACTGGTGGGGAAATATTTTTTAATCCCCAAACGCGTAGCATCGTCGATGAACGGGGATTATAAGCAAAAAGATGTGATCTGCGACATCAAAGTTATCAAGGTGTGCCCTTCTCTCAGGCGAGAATGCGACGGTCAGTGCCCCCATTCAACGTCAAACAAAAGGATGATCAGCTCCGCTCATAACAAGCATCACCTGACTTTTGCCGAGGCCGTACTCAATGAGTGGCGGTGAGAGTCTGTGGTAAGTGTCGGTGAAAGACTGTGGTAAACGACGTGGTGCCACATCATCCGACGGGAGCGACGACTGAGCCTCGCTAAACCCCGGCTTTCCGATGGCTGAGCTGAGGTGAGCTGATACCACCGCGATCACGCTTAACCTGTACAAGTCCATATATGGGATAGTTCCCGACACAACGGAACTCATACCTCCATGGTCACCTCCGAGATAGTCCCCAACCATTACGGATTACTTACGCCTTTTAGCACTCGCGCCCTCAGTATTCTTAGAGGGGGGCGCTTAGAGTTCAATAACGCACCCCCCGTCAAGAAGCGGCCACCTGATTACCAAGGGGAACTTGGAGCGACCCCGGGCATCGATTTTCTATCATCCCCCCACATGTGGACAACGGCAGTTATTTTTAAACGAAAAAGCCGTAGGCCTCAAGGGATCGCTACTTCCTTTAGACCTACAGCTCAAGGCGATACTCGTGCTTAGAAGTCCCAGTCGTCGTCAGTGGTATTCTCAGCCTTGCCAATGACATAGGAAGAACCTGAGCCGGAGAAGAAGTCATGGTTCTCATCGGCATTGGGCGACAAGGCGGACAGGATTGCTGGGGACACCTGGCATTCGTCGGTAGGGAACATCTGCTCGTAACCGAGGTTATTCAGGGCCTTATTGGCGTTATAACGCAGGAAGCGTCGCACATCCTCGGTCCATCCCAATGGATCGTAGAGATCCTCGGAATACTGAATCTCGTTTTCGTAGAGTTCTAGCAGCATTTCGATGGTGTATTCCTTCAGTTCTGCCTGACGCGCAGGAGTCTGCTTGGCCAGCAGTCTCTGGTACTTATAACCGATATAGTAGCCGTGAACGGCCTCATCACGAATGATCAGACGAATGATATCGGCAGTATTGGTCAACTTCGCATGAGAAGACCAATACATGGGCAGATAGAATCCGGAGTAGAAGAGGAAAGACTCCAGCAAGGTGGAGGCGATCTTCTTCTTCAGCGGATCTTCGCCCTCGTAATACGTCATAATGATCTTGGCTTTGCGCTGGAGGTTCTCATTTTCCTCCGACCAGCGGAATGCATCATTTATCTCACGGGTGGACGAGAGCGTCATGAAGATATTGGAATAGCTCTTAGCGTGCACTGACTCCATGAAAGCAATATTGGTCAATACGGCCTCTTCATGCATGGACTGGGCATCTTTGAGCATGGAAACCGCACCAACGGTTCCCTGGATGGTATCGAGCAACGTTAGGCCTGCGAATACCCGCATGGTGGTCTGCTTCTCAAGATCATTGAGGGTTGCCCAGCTCTTGAGATCATTAGAAACAGGGACCTTTTCTGGCAGCCAGAAGTTACCAGTGAGACGATCCCACACTTCTTTATCCTTCTCATCAGGGATGGTATTCCAGTTGATGGCGGATACGGGATCTTGGTGGGTGGCGAAGAATTGTTCTTCTTCCTTATGCAAGTGCATAGCACTCCTTCTTATATATGCGAGGTGGTGTGCGATTCTTTCAACCCATAGTGCCACAGTCCATATGGTTGCTGTTTGTGGTCTTAACCACCAGACAATTATGTGATTTTAGTCACGCAACTTAATGGCTGCTAAAATAGGTTGGACTTAGTTAAACCGCGCGGGATTATTTAGTTAGACCCTATTAATGGGGAGTTTTTATAAGGTTAAGCAGCATATTTAGATCTCCGTGAATATTTTCGGCCATTCTCATTACGGTAGCCTTATTTAGGATTGCCCAACCAAATACGAAGCCAGAAAACCTAGTTAAGCTGGGCTAACCTTCGCTGACAAGATGAATCAATCACTTTAAGCTGTGATTCATGAGTATTAATCCACAACTTGCAACTGCCTTGAACGAACAGATCACCATGGAGCTTGAAGCATCGATGGTTTATCTGCAAATGTCCTATATCACCGACGATCTCAGCCTTCCCGGCATGACCTTATGGTTAAAGAAGCAACACGCCGAAGAGCTCGAGCACGCCGAGAAATTTGCTCAGCACCTCCTCGATCGCGACTACACGCCGCAGATTGGCGATATTAATCCTCCCAAGGTCGATGCCTCGAGCCCACTGGAGATTTTCGAACTCGCCCTCGCCCATGAGCAAAAGGTAAGTGCGTCGATACGCGAACTTGCGATCTTAAGCGATTCGATTCACGATTTCGAATCTCGACCACTCCTTAATACCTTCGTTACCGAGCAGGTTGAAGAAGAAGCCTCCGTGAGAGAGATCCTCGATCGCCTCCGCCTGGCCGGTGAAGGTCTTGGCGTCCTCTATATCGACGATGAGCTTTCCAAGCGTTAAGTTATTCCTTCATCTGGTTGAACCCCGAGAGTATCTCTCGGGGTTTTCCCGTTAGAGCATGCAGGAAACGCAGCCCTCAACCTCGGTTCCTTCGAGAGCGACTTGACGCAGCCGGATATAGTACAAGGTCTTGATCCCCTTACGCCACGCGTAAATCTGAGCGCGGTTGATATCGCGGGTCGTCACCGTATCTTTGAAGAAAAGGGTGAGCGATAATCCTTGGTCGATATACTTGGTGGCCACCGCGTAGGTATCAATGACCTTCTCGAAGCCGATCTCATAGGCATCCTGGAAGTACTCCAAGTTGTCGTTATCCATATGGGGTGCTGGATAGTAGACGCGACCGATCTTGCCCTCTTTACGGATCTCAATCCTCGAGGCAATAGGGTGAATCGACGAGGTGGAGTTATTGATATAGGAAATGGACCCTGTTGGTGGAATAGCCTGCAGATATCGGTTATAAATACCGTCTTCCATCACCTCAGCCCTAAGCTCTGCCCACTGTTCAGCGGTCGGAGTCTCAATCGAGGAATTGTCAAAGAGTTCTTGGACCCGAGCGGTACGAGGAGCAAAATCTTGAGGATCAAAGCGATCGAAGTAGGCACCCGAGGCATAGTCCGACGTCTCGAAGCCCACGAAAGCATGTCCGCGATCTTTTGCCAGCTGATTCGAAGCCTTCAAGCAGTGGTAGAGCACCGCTGCAAAATAAGCGTTGGTGAAATCAAGAGCCTCTTCCGACCCATACTGAATACGCTCACGGCCGAGATAACCGTGGAGGTTCATTTGCCCTAAGCCAATCGCGTGGGCGTCATCATTACCCTTGCGTATCGACGGTACGGAATCAATCTTGGTCTGCTCACTCACAGCGGTCAGCGCCCGAATGGCCGATTCTACGGTTTGGCCAAAATCGGGTGAATCCATGGTCATGGCAATATTCAAAGAGCCAAGGTTACAGGAAATATCCTGACCAATATGCTCATAGGTGAGGTCGTCGTTGAAGACCGATGGTGAATTGACCTGCAGAATTTCTGAGCAGAGATTGGACATATTAACGCGGCCCTCAATGGGGTTGGCTGCGTTCACGGTGTCCTCATACATGATGTATGGGTAGCCGGATTCGAACTGAATCTCCGCCAAAGTCTGGAAGAATTCCCGGGCATTGATCTTCTTTTTGCGGATCCGAGGATCCTCGACCATCTCTTGGTAGTGTTCGGTCACCGAAATATCGCCGAAGGCCTTGCCATAGACCCGCTCCACGTCATAGGGCGAGAAGAGGTACATATCATCATTACGCTTGGCAAGATCGAAGGTAATATCCGGAATCACGACACCTAAGGAGAGGGTCTTAATGCGGATCTTCTCATCGGCATTCTCGCGCTTGGTATCAAGGAAGTTCAAAATATCGGGGTGGTGCGCATTCAAATACACTGCCCCCGCACCCTGGCGAGCACCAAGCTGGTTGGCATAAGAGAAGGCATCTTCGAGCAACTTCATCACGGGGATAACACCGGACGATTGGTTCTCAATATGCTTAATCGGAGCACCTGATTCGCGCAGATTCGATAGCAGCAGGGCCACCCCACCTCCGCGCTTCGAAAGCTGCAGCGCGGAGTTGATCGAGCGACCAATCGATTCCATATTGTCTTCAATGCGCAATAGGAAGCAAGAGACTGGCTCGCCACGTTGAGCCTTACCCATATTCAAGAAGGTAGGGGTAGCTGGCTGGAAGCGACCGGAAATAATCTCATCAACCAAATGCGAAGCTAGCTCTTTGTCACCGTCGGCAAGCGCGAGGGAGACCATGCACACGCGGTCCTCGAAGCGCTCGAGGTAACGAGCACCGTCGAAGGTCTTTAGAGTATAGGACGTGTAGTACTTATAGGCACCGAGGAAGGTTTGGAAGCGGAATTTGTGGGCATAGGCCTGCTTGAATAACTCCTTAATGAAAGCGAAATCATATTTATCCAGAACCGCCGGGTCGTAGTACTTATTTTCCACCAGATACCGCATCTTTTCCTCGAGATCGTGGAAGAAGACGGTATTGCGGTTAACGTGCTGCAGGAAGAATTGATTAGCAGCCTGGCGGTCTTTATCAAACTGAATTTTATGGTCACTGCCATAAAGGTTCAGCAGCGCATTGAGCGCATGGTAGTCGAGTTGCTCATCGCGGGATGCGGGCTCGGCAACCTTGGATCCAAGATTCTCTGACACGATAGCTCGTGGTTCCTTTGCTTGTGAGGGGCTTGCCAAAAGAATATTCTGCAAGCGTGGAGGGTGATTAGGCCATAAAAGTAGCGCCCCCGCTCGTTCGTATTATGTGTAGGAGGGGCGCCGTAGACGTATCTCGATGACTTAGGCAGCTGCGAGGAGGTTCGCAATACGCTCGGGGCGATAGCCCGACCAGTGATCTTCACCATCGACCATCACGACGGGAGCCTGGAGGTAACCGAGCGATAGGACATAATCGCGAGCCTCGTCGTCGATGGAGATATCAACCGTCTCATAATCCAGACCAGAGCGGTCAAGAAGCTTCTTGGTAGCAACACACTGCATACACGCTGGCTTGGTATAAAGAGTGATAGACATCGTAAGAATTTTCCTTATTCATTAACGGGCATAAAGGCTGCGAATCACTGCCCCAATTCTTTCACTGGTTACCCTGTGGGCCTTATTGACCAGTGACTTACTGACAGGAACCAACACTATACTTAGTGGTAAAATAACGCAAATGGCACAACATATAGTAGTTACAGCCATGGAATTCCCAGCTGGGCAGGTCCGCTTCCACCATATATAGTCCTCCATGAGAGCCGGACCCCTCACCCGTTGGAGCCGGGGATTTCAGCCCCTTCAACATCCGTGCAGCTCAGTGGAGAAAATGCGGAAAATTAATTTTTTTATCCCCTCCACCCCCTTTACCCCCTTTGTCTGAGAGATGGCCTAACACATAAAAAAATCCACCCCTTAGAGTTCTAAGGGGTGGATAAATATAGGACTATTAGCCCTGACGAGCCTTAAAACGTGGCTCTTTCTTATTGATCACATAAACTTTGCCGCGACGGCGCACAACCTGAGCACCCGGCTTGTTCTTCAGCGACCGAAGGGACTTACGAACCTTCATCGGGCGCTCCTTTCTGCTTGAGGATGAGTCAGGCGCACTAACTCGTCACATCTTAAATAAGACTAGGCCAATTCCTTGAGAGAAGGCGTATATAAAAGCCAGTCATGACACGGAGAATCATATTAGCCCATCAGCTGTGGATTATCCAAACCTTTCCCTCCACCTTAAGAGATCAGCCACACCGAAAAAGCGCTAGTATTAGGCCCATGAATCCCGATGATATTCGCAAGCGTCTCCATACCCAGCCTGTGATTAGGCCAGCAGAGGAAATAGCGATCCGCGTAAACTTCCTCCTCGATTACCTCAAGGCCACGCATACCCGCGGCTTCGTCCTCGGTATCTCAGGGGGCCAAGATTCCACCCTAGCTGGCAAACTTGCCCAGCTCGCAGTAGAACGCGCTAGGGACGAAGGCCTCGACGCCGAATTTTATGCCCTCCGACTCCCCTACGGACACCAGGCTGATGAGCAGGATGCCCAGATCGCACTCGACTTCATCCAGCCCGACCATAGCCTCACCATCAATATCCAAGACTCAACTGATGCGCTCGCGGAAGCATGTGCTCAGGCGCTCGGCTTAGATAAGCTCGGGGATTTTAATAAGGGGAACCTTAAAGCTCGACAGCGCATGGCAGCCCAATACGCTCTCGCCGGAGAGCGTGGACTACTCGTTATCGGAACCGATCATGCCGCCGAAAACCTCACAGGTTTTTATACAAAATTTGGCGACGGCGCCGCGGATATACTGCCCATCTTCGGCCTCTCCAAGAACCAAGGGGCAGCGCTTCTTCAGGAGCTGGGTGCGCCAGCATCCACCTGGAAGAAGATTCCCACTGCGGACCTCGAAGACGACCGACCAGGACTGGCTGACGAAGAAGCCCTAGGCCTGAGCTATGAGGACATCGATACCTTCGTTCAAGGCACTGGTGAGGTCAGCCCTGCGGCGCTCGAGCGCATCATGCATCTCTGGCAGATCGGCGAACACAAGCGCCACTTACCCGTTACCCCTTATGATCTGTGGTGGCGTTCGTCAACAGGCACTGCCTAAGCCAGCACCTTAAGGGTGGTATACGCGGCTCGCATCAGCTCTGGGGCATAGCTAGGGCCGTGAGTGAAGGTATGCACTGCAAGGGGATGCAGTTGGTGGAGTGAGAGCATGCTGCGGAAGTTTTCAGGCAGCGCAGTGATCTTTTGGTAACCAGCGAAAAATTCTTCGAGATACGGGCACCCAAATAACTCCAGCATGGCCAGGTCCGTCAGTGGGTGACCACCGTGGGCTGCGGGATCGATAAAGAAGGGGCCGTGGGTGCCAAAAATCAGATTTCCATTCCACAGATCACCATGAATCCGAGCGGGAGCGATCGTAGGCCACTGTATCTGCTCGACTTTTTCTAAAACTGTCGCGAGCACAGCCTCATCGCGTGTGCTCAGATTGCCACTGGCTACCGCTTGAATAACGAAGGGCCACACCCGTTGGCGGCAGTAAAACTCAGCCCAGTCTGCCGTCGGCTGAGCTGACTGTCGCTGGGTGCCAATATAGATATCCCCTTCCCACCCAGGTGGCGGAGCCCCAAAAGCGGGCGCACCCAAGGCGTGAATACGAGCAAGCTCCTGTCCGGCGAGCCAAGCCATCAATGCGCTAGGCGATGTGTGCTCGATATATTCGGTAGTGATGCTGATATTGTCCACCTCGAGAACCTCGACGACCGCGGAGCTGCCCTCTCTCAGCCATATCAGCCCTTTTGCTTCGCACTGAGGAGCGCCGGCGAGGTGCGGTGCGACGGTTTTTTTAAAACCTGACATCTAGTAGCGCTCCGGTTCAGCACCCAGGGCAAAGGCGCGACCGCTCAGTGACGTGATGGTCATGCGGACGAAGTTGTACTTTAAGGTGGGCACCCATGGTTGTAGCGCGAGAGTATCGGCGTGCTGGATCTCTTTAGTATCTCGAAGGACGTGCGCATGTCCGCGGGCCACGACTGACCACGCATGGGTTTCGGTTACCTCATCAACTTCAAAGAGCACATCGGAATTAAGCGCGATACTAAAGAGTTTGGCTCCTTCTGCGGTGCGGAAGTAGAGATCGCCAGCATCGAGAACATAGTTGATGGGGAAGATATCCATATCAGCGTGCCGACGCACCACAATGCGGCCTAGGCGCTGCCCTGCGAGCTTTTCAAGGCACTCGTCTTGGCTGAGGATATTCACGGGTCCTGCTGGCATATTTTCCCCTTCGAAAGCGGATACGGTAGGTTTGCTTGCGTGAATAAGTGGATGCTCTTCGCCCTGGCGATTGTGTGCGAGGTATCAGCGACGCTGCTGCTCAAAGCAGCTGCTTCCTTTACTATTTTATACGTCTTGGTAGCTCTGGGATATACGATTTCTTATAGTGCGCTCACTATTCTCCTCAAACGGGGTGTACCGCTAGGCGTAGCCTATGGAATTTGGGGCGCTGCGGGCGTTGCTCTCACGGCCATTTTGGGATGCTGGATATATGGCGAGCAGCTCTCATGGCTCAGCTCGGTGGGCATCATTATTATTATAGGCGGGATTGTGCTGGTGGAATTTGGTCATCCCCGAGAAATTCAGGTGGCCTAGGTTCATGTTCTGGTACCTGTTTGGAGCAATTTGTGCCGAAGTTGCCGCCACATTGAGTTTGAAAGCGGCCACCGCTCGACCGCGCTTTTTTCTTATCGCTGTCGCGGGCTATATCCTTGCCTTCACCCTTCTTTCGGGGGCATTGCAGCACGGTATGCGTATCGGAGTGGCCTATGGAATATGGACTGCTTGTGGAGTTGCAGCCACTGCAATTCTGTCACGCATTATTTTCCACGAACATCTCACCCGCACCATGTCTATGGGGATAGCCCTCATCGCACTCGGAGTTCTACTCGTCGAGTTAGGTAGCGGCTAGTAGCTGAGGCCACCCGCCCGCTGCAGCGCGGCCACCAGCGGTGGGTCGACAAATTCGTGATCGCCAACAAACCGTTGTAGTAATTCTTCCTTATTGTCTGCCCAGTAGCTAGCATCAATACGCGTGCGACTGAGTTGTACTGCTTGATCGACGAAGGTCTCCATCTCTTGGCCAATCCAGGCCCACACCAAATCCGTCTCGTTGACAAATACAGTGGTGAATTTATCCGGCTTGGGATCGAGGGAGCCAATCAGATGGCGCTTTTTCTCAAATTCTCGCACGCTTCGAACAGCCGCGGGCGATTGCAGCAGAGTTTGAAGTTGTTGATACGGATCTAGCATGACATTTCCTTTCGACGCCGCCACACACAAACCACTGCGACGATCGCTGCGAGTAGAACGGTGAGTAAGGCGGAACCAATATAAAGTGCCCGCATCCACCACAATGGGCTCAGGCCCGCCTCAAAATAGGCTAGCTCAGTCCACTGCACGGTGCTGACCATCGGCAGGATCATGAGGGCCACGAGCGCCGCACTGCAGAAGGCAGCACACTGTTCACTCAGCTCACGTACCCATCTATTGGCTATACGGGCTGATAGTCGCATAGTGAGCCGCCATAGCGCGTCGAGAATGCTCAAGACCATCGGTACCACCCAAACCCAGTGGTGCTGCCAGGAAAAAGGTGACACCAGTGTGGCACCATAGCCTGCAATTCCTAGTGCAAGAGAACGATTATCAAGTTGGATCGCCGCCCACATTCCCGCTATCACCACTGCGAGGACTATAGCTGTCAGAACTACTAAGAGTGCTCCGCCCTCGACTCCGAAGGCGCGTAGCAGCATTCCGCGTAGCGATTGGGCACCGGGGTTATTGAGATCGCCAACGCGACTGGAATCAAAGATCGCCCACGTCCAGAATATATGGGCATCTGGAACCAAGAGGTAGCCAATCAGGACTGTGAATCCAAAGACAGCAATGCTAGTGAGCGCCGCCCACCAGCGCTTTTGCATAAGGAAAACGAGACCAAAAAAGGCGGGAGTCAGCTTTACTCCCGCAGCGAGCCCTACTCCTGCACCGCCCAATAGTGAGCTGCGACGAAGAAAATCGGTACTAACGAGAAGCATCAGGAAGATATTGATTTGGCCGAAGAGAAAAGTGCTGCGTATCGGCGCGAGAGCGAAGAAGGCGATGCTGATCAAGGCCACGAGAATCCCAGTGGGGAAATCCAGGCGGTAGCCGCGCTCCTGAAATACGGCTATAACCACTGCGACTAGCGCTGCCGCCGAAAAAAATTGCCAGACCACCAGGGTTGATAATTCAGGAAAAGCCGCCAGCCGTGCAAAGAGAGCACCGGCGAAGGGCGGATAGGTAAACGGTAAATCGAGAACTAAATTACCGGCGTATAAGTCCTGCCCTTCTCGAAGCGCCTGCCCAGCAAGATAGTAGACCCGAAAATCCACGGGAATCTGGAAGAGGTTGACATAATAAGTCATATTCTCCGCCGAAAGGTTAACCGACAGTACCCGCCATGCGGCTATAAAGGATAGAGCAATGAGAGTGGCAATCCCTGGGATGCGCGGCCTTACTGGTGGAGAGGGCATATTCACAGTGTGACAGTGTAGTTCACTTAAGCGCGGAGCACAGCAGCACAGGTTGAAATAGCGGCAAACTGGTGGTCGTGCTACCGCTTCAATGTACCAGCGCAAGAAAACACCCCCCGGCACTTAACTGCTGGGTTAGGTAGCCGCTAGCGACCGTAACAATAGACCACACCACGTGTCAGATGCATATTAACGCATATGCTCTCACTGCTAGGAAGATGGTGGAAACGCGGTATTTTAGTAGGTTTATCGTTGCTATTCATCGCTCGCGCGTTTTGTTATCACTTATTAGTTAAGTATTTACACAGCGCACGAGAACGTTCACTAAAGCGGATTTTAAAACAGGTACCATAAATCCCCTTTATCACATCTCGGATATTATTAGCCCGCGTCTGAGGGGTTTTATTGTGTCAAGACATGCACACGGTCAGGGAAATATTGGCGTGGCCGTCCGCACTCTGGATCACCTTGATATATGGGCCCTGAATGGACCCAGCAAGGTTGACGAGCTGACCCCTGCTTCCATAGCAAATATGCTTCATGCGGTTTAGCTGAATTAAAACGCTCAAATACTCCCACTAGAGTTGGCCAGATTGACAGGATCTACATATACGACTTGGATCGCAATGAGTCCGCACACAGTCGGAATATCACGAAATTTCAACACACCCGCGCTAACGCGAGAACAGAATATCTGCTGCACTACTCCCACTCACGCGAAGAGTGGGCCACCGTCGACACCGGCAGGACCTAAGACGTATTCCTCGAACACGCGCCCACATCAGCCACTGGGCCTCTTAGCACCCATAACTACGGGCAGGCAGGATTTTGTGATAGGTGAGTTGTTTCCCGATCAAGATGCAATCCACCTACCCGCAATGATTCCTAGATCAAGAGATAGGCTCCTAGAGATCCTGGGATGACAACCGACATGGCTGCCGCTATGACAATCACAGTTGTGCTTGTGAGCCGTAGCCTGTGGCTTTACGACGACAATCAGCCCGCTCAAGTAACTTTCGCAGCGGTGAATAATAGGGGCCCAATTTCCCTCAGCCATGTCACAGCTTTTCTTTTCAACTGGCTCTACATTGAAAAACGCGCACGAGTCGACGCTTCACCAGCCGTGCGTGACTGCATATACAACTCAAGAAACCCTCACAACCTTCTTACTGAGGGGGATGTTCGGTTCTGTCAGAATGGCGTCGACCTTCTCCAAAAAAGTGCCAATACGGCTCGCACGGACCTTCCCATACACCTGCGTGATCATATTCCGATCAAAATATAACCAAGCAGCTTCCCGATCCCCTACAGGGGCGCACCTTGGCCCGCCAGGCGAGTAACCAGCCAGATCTCGCCACGATGGGGGTCGATTTCAGTAGCGACGCCCGCTTTCGCTTGTGGGGGTCTGCCAGTACCTCGAGATGTACGTTTTGCCCCATTACTGACTCGTCGAAACAATGGACGTCCTACTCAACGCGCCCGACCACTCCAGCACCTCCGGGTTTTGTCGCTCGCTGATTTCACGCTCAACAGCACGCGCGGAAGCACCTGTGAGCCCTCTAGAGGCTTGCTGGTTGAATGTTTTGGAGAGGTAAGCACGGTTGATTATTTCCCACCAGCAGTGAATATCGCCGATAGCAATCTCGGCTATCATCAGCCCTGCCAAGCGGATAATGTTCGGGGTTTTAATCGCCTGGGGTAGCGGCGACGTGACACGGTTGACAGTCACTTTCTTGTGGATCCACAGAGTGCACTCTTTCAGCGGTTTGAGCTGTATGCCAAGTGATTCTTAGGAGGCGTTGAGCCAATTCTCTGGCGGTGGGGTTTGCGGTCGGTGTGGTGAGATCGTTGCGGGTTGTGGAGATGGCTGTGCGTGGAGCTCGATGAGCTATTCTTCTTCGGCGTTCCATGCGGTGGCTTAGTGTTTAGTTTTTAAACATTTCACGGCGTCACAGCATACACCCTCGTGGTGGTAGCGGGCGCGCAAAAGGTGGCCATGGGTGTGTTTCTTGCCGGATTTTTGAGGTCATTTTAGGGCCATTCTAGGGCCACTAGGGCCATTTTAGGGACGGATCGGGGCGGATTGGACTACCCTCGAGCGACCATAACCCCAGCTAGACAGCAAAAAACCCAGCTACTCAAAGTAGCTGGGTTTTCCTTCGGTGGAGCTAACGGGATTCGAACCCGTGACCCCCACACTGCCAGTGTGGTGCGCTACCAGCTGCGCCATAGCCCCATTGTTCATGCGAACGAATTTTAGGCTACCTGATGGTCTCCAGCACTACCAAATCGCGAGTTCAAGCTGTGCTTATACATCTCCAAAAAAGCAAAGATCCGCATAGTTTCACCCATGCGGACCCTTAGCTCAAGACCATTACTTAATTAAGCGTGGCCATTCGAAGATATCGTCGCCAACCTCTTTGCCGTCAATGAAGACACGGGGGGAGGAAACTTTGCCGCTTACTTTTTCTAGCTTCTCGGAGTTAGCGGTTGCCATAGCCACGTATTCATCACTGAGATCCTGGGATTCGATCTGCTTAGCGGTGGATGCTTGCGCGCCGAAGCCTTCAGCGATAGTAGCCATGCGAGCGGCGTCCCATACACCATAGATCTTTTCTTGATCTTCTAGGAGCTTCCTACGAAGATTCCAGTAGGCCTGGGAGTCTCCAGCCTTCGCTGCGGTGTAGGCAGAAGTGCCGGCGAGGGTGGAGTGGCCAGCCTGGCCGCGGTCGAGGAAGTTGAGCGAGCGGATATGCACGACGATCTTGCCTTCTTCGACGAGTTTCTTCATGTCCTCATCTGTAGAAGTTGCCAATTTTCCGCAGAAGGAGCAAGAGAAGTCCTCATAGATCTCAATATTTTGAGCGTCCGGCGTGGTGGCATCCGATGTCAAAACGACGGCATTGTCTTCCACGGTGGTAGTGATATTTACGGGCTCGACATCCGCGGCGAGTTTTTCTTTTTCCGCGTTATTGCCGCTAACAACTATATATCCAACAACTGCGATCGCTATGGCAACTAGAGCCACGATCGCCCAGATAAAGCCACTGCTATTCTCGTTGGGATTTTTAATTTTATTACTCATCAAGCCTTCTTGACTCACTTGTATCCGAATATGTTAAAAGGGTGCTCTCTAAGGGTAGATGGCGAATCGTTTATAGGGAAAGACCATTACCCAAATTGACATGGCCACGAAGACCACGTCGCGTAGCAGCGTGGTGACATAGCTCATTCCGCCATCGGCAAGGTCAGCGTCACCGAAGCATCCGCAATCGATCACGAGTCCACGGTACCAAGCTTGGGCGATCCCGATCATAAAGAAGATCAAAACTATGAGGGATATCTTCGCTGCTTGCCTGATAAAGATTCCGACTAAGAGAATGAGCCCGCCAGCGATCTCCACAGGACCAATAATCTGCCCGAGGAAGTAGGACCAGTCTGGGGTGAAGATTTCATAGGCCATAATATTTTGGGCCTCGGTCATGGGTTTACCAATTTTGGTTAGCCCAGCGAGAATCCATACCGCTGCTAGCCCAAAGCGAGCCAGTGCGCTGATGATGTCGATAACCTTTGAACGGGTGTCATCTCCCGCTAAGATGCCGTTTTCTAGGAGCATAGTCACTTAGTCTATCCATCTTTGCGTATAAAAGCTCACCTGAACTATTGCAACCTACTGCCCGTAGCCCTTATTTGTAGGGCCACGGGCAGTTATTCGTTTAGCTCTCTAATACTTTTTTCACCAGCGCACGAGCTTCGTCCTGCATGAGTGCGAGGTGATCTTCGCCCAAGAAGCTCTCGGCATAAATCTTGTACTTATCTTCGGTACCGGAGGGGCGGGCCGCAAACCACGCGTTTTGGGTGCACACCTTAAGTCCTCCCAATGGTGCACCGTTGCCTGGAGCCGAGACCAATTTCGCGGTGATTTTCTCGCCAGCGAGTTCAGTGGCACTCACTTGTTCAGGCGAGAGCGCCTTAAGAAGAGCCTTTTGTTCGCGGTTGGCCTCAGCATCTGTTCGTGCATAATGCGGGGCGCCGAATTTTTGGGCAAGCTCTGCATAGCGTTGCGACGGAGTTTTGGAGGTAACCGCAGTGATTTCGGCGGCCAAAAGGTCAAGAATGAGACCATCCTTATCGGTCGACCACACGGTACCGTTGTGGCGCAAGAAGGAAGCGCCGGCGGATTCTTCGCCACCAAAACCAACTGAGCCGTCGATCAGACCCGGAACGAACCACTTAAAGCCCACCGGAACTTCAATGAGTTTCTTATCCAAATCTGCCACAACCCGGTCGATCATAGACGACGATACGAGGGTCTTCCCCACGGCGTCAGTGCCCCAGTGCGGGCGGTGGGTATAGAGGTAGTCAATGGCAACAGCTAAGTAGTGGTTCGGATTCATCAGTCCAGCATCGGGGGTGACGATACCGTGGCGATCAGCGTCGGCGTCGTTGCCGGTAGCGATATCGTATTTATCGCGGTTATGCACCAAGCTGGCCATCGAATGTGGTGAGGAGCAGTCCATACGGATTTTGCCATCAGTATCAAGAGTCATAAAACGCCAGGTGGGATCCACAATGGGGTTTACTACGGTGAGATTCAACCCGTGGACCTCAGCGATACGCCCCCAGTAGTCCACCGAGGCACCACCCATAGGATCAGCCCCAATGGTCAGACCAGATTGCTTGATAGCCTCAATATTGATCACATTGGGCAGGTCCGCAATATAATGATTGAGGTAATCAAAACGCTCTGCTCGCGGATCGAGGACGCCCGATACGCTTACTCTGCGGATGTCTTTAAGGTCATTACGCAGAATATCGTTGGCGCGCTGCGCGATCCAATCAGTGGCATCGGTATCAGCAGGCCCACCATTAGGTGGGTTATATTTGAAGCCACCATCACGAGGCGGATTGTGCGAAGGAGTAATCACAATTCCGTCGGCGCGCTTGGGGTCCAAGCCCGTAACCCCACCTGGCAGATTGGCGTTATGAGCCAAGATCGCATGCGAGACGGCTGGGGTGGGGGTAAAGCGACCACGGTCATCAACGCGCACGGGGATATCGTTGCCGATTAAAACCTCCAGGGCCGATACCATCGCAGGCTCGGAGAGTGCGTGGGGATCACGGCCGATATAAACGGGGCCACCGATATGGTGAGCCTGGCGGTAATCCACGATGGCCTGGGTCGTGGCAAGAATATGGGCCTCATTAAAGGCGGTATCAAAGGACGATCCGCGGTGCCCGGAGGTCCCGAACGCAACCTGTTGATCAGGGTCACTCACGTCTGGGGTGCGGGTGTAGTACGCGGTGACAAGCCCCGCGATATCGACAAGGTCTTCTGGCTGGGCTACTTGGCCAGCGCGTGGGTGAGCCATTGCTGTTACTCCTTCTGTGGACAGTTGTGTCCTCATTATCTTAGCGCTAAATCATGCTCGATCCACCCGATGTACAATCACTGCCATGAATCGTGGCCTGCATATAACCCATAAATTTTTCGGCCCCACCATCCTCGCGGGACTTGGTGCTGGACTAGGCGCGAGTGCCCGCGCGTTGGTCTTCTCCCTCGGTTCTGGGCCGGAGCTACTCCTCGTGATCAATATTCTCGGGTGTCTCGCTATGGGCCTGAGCAATCCCCGCAACGAAAACCTGCGCGCCTTCTTCGCCGTAGGAATTCTCGGTGGCTTTACGAGCTTTTCGGCCTTCGCTGGCTTCACCGCCCACCTGCCCCTCCCCCAGGCCTTCGGCTACTGTCTGATAACGATCTCAACGTGCCTCCTCGCCTGGTTTGCCGGCACAAGTGTGTCCCAGAGGGTGAGCGCATAATGCTCACGGTCTTTTTTGCTGCCTGCTGTGGTGGGGCGCTCCGCTATGTGCTTTCTCGTCTCCTTCCCAGCCCAGCTGGCACCTATCTGGCGAATAGTTTGGCCTGCCTTGCAATAGCTCTGAGTGCCGCGAGCGGATTCGCCTGGGTGATCAGTGTTGGATTTGCTGGAGCACTCTCTACGTGGTCGACCCTCGCGAAGGAATTGGGAACTATGCTCGAAGGCGGTAAGTCTCTCCTCTTTGTCGGTTATCTTCTTATAACCCTCATTACAGGCCTGGGCCTCATCGCCCTTAGTTAATGTGAGATCGCATCGAGCGGCGGCGTTGTACTGGCGCGCTGGGCTGGCCAGATCGCGGCGAGCACACCTACGAGTCCAGAGCCTATGAGGATGATCATTAATGTTCCATAGGGCACGGATATGGTTTCGAGCCCCTGCGAGCCTAGAACTTTTAGGAAGGACCATCCGAGCCCGAGGCCCACAATCATTCCGATGATGGAGCCGTAGATCGCTATCTGCACACTCTCGATGGTAATCATCAGCCGCACTTGGTTGCGATGTGTACCGACAGCGCGCAGCATACCAATTTCCTGCCGACGCTCAATGACATTAAGTGCCAAGGTATTGATAATGCCTAGCACCGCGACAATAATACTTAGGCCAAGGAGTGCATAGAGGATATACATCATTTGGTTGATTAAACCTGCTTGGGCGCCGGCATATTCTTGGGCATTCATCACCCGCACCACGAGGTATTTTTCCACGGCTTGTTCGAGATCGGCTCGCAAGGAGCGCTGTGTTACGCCTTCTTTGCCCATCAGAAGCACCTGAGCCAGATTGTCATTTTCATAAGCGGGGGTATCAATGATTGTGGCTTCAGACAGGACAACATCGTCGAGAATGCGGTTGTCTCCATAAGTTCCAGTCAGCTCAGCGCGCGCTAAGATCTGGCCCTCTTGGTCGTAGATATTCACGGTATCGCCTATGGCTAATCCGCGCTCTTGAGCATAGGACTCGCGGGCGATAAAAGTCCCAGCTTGGGAGAGATCAAACCTTCCCTGCGGATTCTTTAGTCCCACGACGTCCTCAAGATCGCCATTGGCCATAAAAGTGATGGGAAAGCCCCTCAGCGCCGCCAGACCGGTGGGTGAATCGTCTAGGGAGACTTTGGCATAGGATACTGCTACCGCTTGATCAATACTATCCAGAGCTTGAATATCTGCGTAGGCATCCGTCGGCACTGGGAATCTCATGGCACTAGGACCCTCTAGTACGAAATCAGCGGTGACTTCTGAATTCACCAGATCTTCAATACTGTCGTGCATGGAGGCGCTCAACATCCCAATAGCAGTGACAAGCGCCATACCGAGAGTCAGAGCGAAAGCGGTGGTAGCCGTGCGCTTAGGATTGCGGCGAGAATTGGTGGCGGCTAATTGTCCAATAGCTTTAAAGGGGCGAGCTATAACCCGGCCCAGGGCACCCACGAGAGGGATGGACAGTGCCGGCGACGCCATGAAGACGCCACCAATGACAGCAAAGGCGCCAATACCTACGCCAATCGCACGAGTTTTAGTCGCGTAGCTATCAGCATCGACAAGCGCGCCAGCGAAGGCTAACGCCATGCCCGCAGCGAGCAAGAGAAGACCTAAGATCGTACGTGTTTTAAGGGAGGTTGCAGTTGAGCTTTCCGTGGTCCGCATAGCTTCCACGGGGCGGACGGCCCCAGCACGGCGAGCGGGTGCCCAAGCACTTATAACAGTCACGACGATACCAAGCACGATGGGGAAAGCAATCGCGGATGCCCCAAGGCCGGTTGTGCCTGCAGCGATAGGCATACCCAGTCGTCCAAGGGTGAATTGGATGGCCTGAACTAATCCCATACCGGCGAGCACACCGAGAAGGGATCCGACGATACCGACCAGAATAGATTCGATGACCACCGTGGATGTCAGTTGCCTTTTGGAACACCCTAGGGCTCGTAACAGAGCGAATTCTTTGAGACGCTGAGCCACGATCATGGCAAAGGTATTGGCAATAATAAAGGAACCGACCAGGAGGGCGATCATGGCGAAGGCCACAAGGAAATAGTTAACAAAACTCAGCGCATCTGCAACGGACTCAGAAATGCCGCGTGCTAATTCTTGGGCTGAGGCGTAGCCGTATTCGGGGTAGGTTTGCTGAAGATAGTCAATTAGCTCACTGCCGCGTTTTACGTCTCCCGATATTAAGGCCGCGGGGATGAAAATGCCACCTAGATACGTATCGATATAGACGTCTTCGGCTTGAAGTAATAATACGCCGGTACTGAGGTCCACTGCGCTCGAAGCGGGTTGGTAGATGCCGGTGATTTGATAACTACGCTGGCCTTCAGGATCAACAACAATGACCTCATCACCTATGGCAATATCATAATCGTTGGCGGCGGCACGGTTGATAGCTACGCCGTTGTCACGAGGGAGTTCTCCCTCTAGGAGAGTATTGCCGAGGCCTACAGCCTGTTCGGTGTCGTACCAGGGACTGATGGTAGATTGCGCGGAGCGAGTCTGGAAGGGTCGTCGTTGAGCATCAGCAACCACCACGGTGGTTGCGCCCTGTACCGTGACCCCAGCGATCTGCGGATCTTGGCGGAGCGTAGACAGCATATCTACCTTGATTCCCGTAATACCGGAGGTTCCAGCACCAGGTGCAAAAAGGTTGGCCCCCACCATAGCTCCAGGGTTGGGATGCATGACTACGTCCACGTCGGCGAATAGATCCTCCACTGCTGAGTCGAAGACCTTTTCCAATGAGTTTGTGAACATCATCGACCCAGCCACGAAGGAGGTACCGAGGATCACGGCCACCACTGTGAGGGCAAGACGAAGTTTATGTGCAACAACTGTGCGCCAACTCATACGCAGGAGGGTTTGCGAACCTGAGGGGCGCGGGGCGCTATGCTTGCCCATCGGTATCCTCCAAAGTACCCATGACTGCGAAAATCTCTTCAGCGCTCGGGCTGTTCAGCCGTGTCCGGATTTCTCCATCGGATAGGAAAATGACCTCGTCGGCATATTTCGCCGCGCTGGGGTCATGGGTCACGATCACCACAGTCTGGCCAAATTCATCGACCGCACCGCGCAAAATCCCGAGGACCTCCCGAGAGGCATTGGAATCAAGGTTGCCCGTGGGTTCGTCGCCGAAAATAATATCGGGGCGCGCAACCAGGGCACGTGCGCAAGCGACGCGCTGCTGCTGTCCTCCGGAAAGCTCGGCAGGACGGTGTCCTAAACGATCGACGAGGCCTAACCGTGAGGTCACGGTGTGAAACCAATTGTGGTCCACCGGTTTGCCCGCTATATCGAGCGGAAGAGTGATGTTTTCTGCAGCGGTTAATGTGGGAACTAAATTGAAGCTCTGAAATATAAAACCGATGCGATCACGTCTTAAATTCGTCAGTCCCTTATCATCGAGCTGCGATAGATCGGTATCCCCAATATAGGTCGAGCCCCCAGAGATGCTATCCAACCCGGCCATGCAATGCATCAGCGTAGATTTCCCGGAGCCGGAAGGCCCCATAATGGCCGTAAACTGCCGTTGTGGGAATTCGATGGATATAGAATTCACTGCAGTAACTTGAGTGCTGCCTGATCCATAGGTCTTGGTCAGGTTATGTGCACGTGCAGCTGGGGTGGTTTGCATTTGGTTCCTCTTCCCTCAAACACTACAAAGCCTACCCACCCCAGACTACCCCAACCCCCACACACACCCCACACACACAAAAAAAGGGGGAGGGGATGCGCACAAGCACACAGCCTGCACACAACCCCTCCCCACCATCTTAAGTTTTAGGTCGGCGGTGACTTACTCTCCCACAAACTCCCGTTTGCAGTACCATCAGCGCTACCAGGCTTAGCTTCCGGGTTCGGAATGGGACCGGGCGTACCCCTGACGCAATAACCACCGAC
>NZ_JANUXS010000006.1:0-159706 GCF_024814365.1 Corynebacterium sp. ES2715-CONJ3 | reverse complement strand
CCCCCGTGGCCGGCACGATCGTGGAGATCCTGTTCGAGGAAGACGATACCGTTGACGTCGGTGACGTCATTGTGCGCATCGGCGACCCCGATGCCGTTCAGGAAGAGACCAAGCCTGAGCCAGAGCCAGAGGCCAAGTCCGAGCCTGAGCCAGAGGCCAAGTCCGAGCCTGAGCCAGAGCCTGAGGCTAAGCCAGAGCCCAAAGCTGAAGCCAAGCCACAAGCACAACCAGCAGCTCAGTCCGAGTCGAAGTCGCAACCGAAAGAAGCGACAGGCTCAACCAAGGTCAATACTGATGGAGTTCCGTACGTCACCCCATTGGTTCGGAAGCTGGCCGATAAACACGGCATCGAGCTCTCAACTCTCACCGGCACCGGCGTGGGCGGACGCATCCGCAAGCAGGACGTTATCAAGGCTGCTGAAGAGAAGAATGCACCGCAAAAGGCCGCGCCCGCTGCTGACACCAGCAAAGCCCCAGCAGCACCAGAAGCTACCGGACCTCGGGCTCGCTGGTCGACGGTAGCTGTTGATCCGGAGAAGCAAGACCTCATCGGTACCACCAAGAAGGTCAACCGTATCCGCGAGATCACCGCCAAGAAGATGGTCGAAGCCCTACAGACGGCAGCTCAACTGACTCACTTGCAAGAAGTCGATGTCACCGCTATTGCTCAACTGCGTAAGGCAAAGAAGCCGCAGTTCCAAGACAAGCACGGTGTCAACCTCACCTACCTGCCGTTCTTCGTCAAGGCGACCGTTGAAGCTTTGGTTTCCCACCCGAATGTCAATGCTTCCTATAATCCTGAGACAAAGGAAATGACCTATCACGAGGATGTCAATATCGCCATCGCGGTTGATACCCCCCGTGGCTTGCTCACCCCTGTGATCCACAAGGCTCAAGATCTTTCCCTCCCTGAGATTGCCCAACAGATTGCTGACTTGGCTGACCGAGCTCGCAATAATAAGCTCAAGCCACAAGATCTCACCGGAGCTACCTTCACCATCACAAATATCGGTTCGGCTGGAGCCTTGTCGGATACGCCAATCCTGGTACCACCACAGGCAGGTATTCTGGGCACCGCAGCTATCCAGAAGCGGCCAGTGGTGATCAGCGCTAACGGTAGTGATGCGATTGCGATCCGCCAGATGTGCTATATCCCATTCACCTACGATCACCAAGTTGTCGATGGAGCGGACGCTGGCCGCTTTACTCAGACGATCAAGGATCGTTTGGAGACTGGCAATTTCGAAGCGGATCTCGAACTCTAAGAGATTGCCTACCTGATATCTCAGAGCATGAAGATCTGAGAATTGTTTAAGGAGCGGCTTCCACACCACGTGGAAGCCGCTCCTTGTTGTTGGTGCACCGAAGGTCTCGAACTTTAGATTGTAAAATCTTCTGCGCTTCGATTATTGCTGTCCGGGGGGGGCAGAGGTGAGGAAAATTTGGTCTCCTCTCTTTCTTCCGATCACCAAGTGCGAACTGAGTCCTTGCGGGCTGCCCATTTGAATCAACCTTGGCTATTTTCAGCAGCCAGATGGCAACCTGACGGCGCTTAGGCAGCGCGCTGCTAGCTCCAGGCATTTTCGTCCTTGCAGGTAGAGAAAACGTAGCGCTATTCTCCACAGCATTTAAGTTCTGTCTCCACATAACCAACTATTTCAACCATATTGGTCAGCGCGTCGGTCTGCATAAGCAGTGCCTCAGCTTGTGTCCACGGCATGGCTACCGTAGAAGCCCGGCCAAAACCTCGCAAGCAGCATACAATGGTTTACATCACACATTTGCATAAATGTAACCTAGGTCTTAGGAGACCGTATGTCAGATACTTACCTATCCGCACAGTTCATGGATCGCCATATCGGCCCCGACTCGCAGGACAAAGCCGATATGCTCAACAGTCTGGGCTTTAGCTCATTAGATGAGCTCATTACTGCAGCGATGCCGCAGTCTATTATCGATACACAGACCATTGATCTTCCGCCAGCAGCCAGCGAATACGAGGCCACCGCCAAGCTGCGCGAATATGCCAACCGCAATGTGGAATTGCATTCCTTTTATGGCCAAGGCTTTTACTCCACTATCACGCCCAGCGTTATTAGGCGCAATATTTTAGAAAATCCTGGTTGGTATACCGCCTATACGCCCTACCAGCCGGAGATTTCCCAGGGGAGACTCGAAGCGCTGCTGAACTTCCAAACGATGATCATCGAGATTACTGGCCTACCCGTTGCCAATGCTTCCCTGCTAGATGAAGCCTCCGCCACCGCCGAGGCCGTGGGACTGATGGCTCGAGCGAAACGAAAAGGGCGGCGCGTTATAATCGATTCTCGCCTTCACCCTCAGGTGCTCGCGGTAACGGCGGAGCGTTCACGCACCTTAGGACTCGAGGTAGTCATTAGTGATGATATTGCCGGCACCAAGGGCGACGATCTCATCGGCGCGGTGATCGCTTATCCCGGGACCGAGGGCGATCTTATCGATCCCGCTCCCATTATTTCCGATATTCACGCTCGTGGTGGGCTCACCGTTGTAGTCACTGACCTGCTTGCCCTCCAGGTTTTACGTTCTCCCGGTACATTGGGCGCCGATATTGCGGTAGGCTCGTCGCAGCGATTTGGGGTACCGCTTTATTTCGGTGGGCCTCACGCTGCCTTTATGTCGTGTACGGATTCCTTGAAGCGCTTGATGCCGGGGCGCATCGTTGGTGTATCCAAGGATGCCGCGGGCCTTAGCGCTTATCGCCTCGCTCTGCAAACCCGCGAGCAGCATATTCGCCGTGAGAAGGCCACCAGTAATATTTGCACGGCGCAGGCCCTATTAGCAGTGGCGGCGTCGATGTACGCCGTGTGGCACGGCCCTAAAGGTTTACGCGCCATTAGTCACCGCGTTCACGCCCTAGCCTCTGACTTTGCCCATTCAATCGACGTAGCAGGCGGGCAGCTATCCAGTGTTGATTTCTTTGACACCGTAACCGTCATCTGCCCGAACCGAGCCGAGAGCATCGCCACCGCACTCGCCGATCAAGGCTATCTCGTGCGAGTCATTGGTGAGAATAAAGTCTCAGTCGCTTTCGGCGAAACCGCCACCAAGCGTGATGTCGTGCAGTTACTTACTGCCTTCAACGCCCCATACCAGCCAGCTCCTGCGCGCCCCTATCCACCATCGCTATGCCGCGAGGAACCAGCGTTAAGGCACCCAATTTTTTCCTCAGCGCACTCTGAAACTCAATTACTGCGCTATATGCGCCGGTTGCAGGATAAAGATTTAGCTCTCGATCGCACCATGATCCCCTTGGGTTCGTGCACGATGAAACTGAATCCCACCACCGCCATGGAACCGATTTCATGGCCTCAATTTGCCCATATCCACCCCTTTGCGCCAGTCCGCTTTACTCAGGGATGGTTGGATCTCATCGCAGAAATCGAAGAGTGGCTGGCCACTATTACTGGCTATGCTCGCGTATCCATCCAACCGAATGCGGGTTCTCAAGGGGAGCTTGCGGGTCTGATCGCCATTAGGCGCTACCATCTCAGCCGAGGTGATGATGCCCGCGATATCATGCTCATCCCGCAGTCTGCGCACGGAACCAACGCGGCTTCGGCTACCTTGGCCCATATGCGTGTTGTCGTGGTAGAAACTGCCCCCGATGGTTCTATCGATTTAAAAGATCTCGAAGCCAAACTAGAAGCCCACGCCGGCGCAATCGCAGGCATTATGATCACGTACCCCTCAACCCATGGCGTCTTTGAGGATACGGTTCGCACAGTGTGCGAAAAGGTTCATGGCGCGGGAGGACAAGTATATATCGATGGCGCTAATCTCAATGCGCTCGCCGGGATCGCCCGTCCTGGGCATTTCGGCGGCGATGTATCCCACTTGAATCTCCACAAAACCTTCACCATTCCCCATGGTGGCGGGGGGCCTGGAGTAGGTCCCGTGGCCGTTGCCGAGCACCTTGTGCCCTTCTTACCTACAGCTGCCCATCGTGTCGATCCCGCAGTCCCCGCCGCGGAGCTCGCGGGCATCCCGATTTCTGGCACCCCTTATGGTTCAGCTGGCGTGTTACCCATTTCATGGACCTACATCGCATTAATGGGAGCTGAAGGATTAAAGGAGGCGACCGGAATGGCTATTCTTGGGGCTAATTATATTGCCCATCACGTGCGCGATTTCTTCCCCATCCTCTACTCCGGCGAGGGCGGTCTCATAGCCCACGAGTGCATTATCGATCTGCGAGATATCACCGAACGCACCCACGTCACCGCCACCGACGTGGCGAAGCGGCTGATCGATTTCGGCTTCCACGCCCCAACCCTGTCCTTCCCCGTGCCTGGCACATTAATGATCGAGCCCACGGAATCCGAAGATAAATCCGAGTTGGATCGTTTTATCGCAGCTCTTCGCACCATTGCTGAAGAGATCTCAGAGATTGAGTCTGGCGCGGTAGCTTATGAGGATTCCCTCCTCCGCCACGCCCCGTTCACGGCTCGCGCACTAATGGCCGATGGATGGGAGCATAGCTTTAGCCGTCAACAGGCTGGATTCCCCGCCGGACCGAGCACAACGAAGTACTTCCCCGCATCAGCCCGCCTTGATGAGGCATGGGGAGATCGCAATTTCTCCTGCGCCTGCCCGCCGCCAGCAGCTTTTGCAGAACCCCAACAGTAAGGATCCCTATGACCACGTTGATACATTCCCCTCTCCACCATGAGCACGAGGAGTTATCTGCCACTTTTACAGCGTTCGGCCCGTGGCTCATGCCGCTGAAATACGGCAAAGAGCTAGAAGAACACCGCGCGGTACGGGAGCGGGTGGGGCTTTTTGATCTATCCCATATGGGTGAAGTATTCATCACCGGCGAAGATGCCGCCCGTTTCTTAGATTATGCCCTGGTATCTACGCTCTCGGAGATAAAAATCGGCAAGGCCAAATACACCATGATCGTCGACGAACGCGGCGGAATTATCGATGATCTCATCGTTTATCGCCTGGGAGAGCAGCGCTTTCTGGTCGTACCCAATGCCGGTAATACCGCTGTAGTGGTCGAAGAGCTCACCCGGCGCGCTGAGGGCTTTACTATAGTCCTGCATGACGCCACCCTCGAGGTCGCTCTTATCGCGGTTCAGGGACCGAACTCCGAAAATCTGCTCAAGCAGCTCGCCGCAGACCCCAGTGAGATCAGTACGCTTAGTTATTACAGCGCCACCGAGACGACGATCGCCCGCATGGATATCCTCATTGCACGCACCGGCTATACCGGTGAGGATGGTTTCGAAATCTTTCTCACCCCCGACAAGGCCCATCTGCTGTGGCCCCTCCTTATTGATAAAGGCGCGCAACTGGGGTTATTACCCTGTGGCCTAGCAGCCCGCGACTCACTCCGCTTGGAGGCGGGCATGCCACTGTACGGCCACGAATTAACCCGAGAGAAAAATCCCTATGATGCCGGGCTCGGTTTTGTCATAAGCTCCGAGGGCGACTTCATCGGTCGTGATGCTCTCCTAGCAGCACAGCACCCCACAAAAATTCTTGTGGGTATCAGTTCAACGGGCAAGCGGGCGGCGCGGGCGGGCGATCGTCTTTTTGTCGGCAACACAGACATTGGAGTTGTCACCTCGGGCCAGCCTTCGCCCACCCTCGGATATCCGATTGCCCTAGCCTATATTGAGCATGGGTATCACCACAATAAAACCCCTATAGAGGCCGAGATTCGGGGCAGACGATATCCCTTCACCACCACGCCCTTGCCCTTTTATCACCGACAACACAAGCACTAAGGAGTACACCGTGTCTCTACCTCAAGATTTTTCCTATTCAATCGAACACGAATGGATCGATCGCCTGAAAGATCAGGCCATAGGTACCACCGTTAAGGTTGGAATCACACATATCGCAGCAGATCGCCTTGGCGAGGTTGTCTTCGCCGAACTACCAGGTGTGGGTGAGGAGGTGATCGCTGGCGATATATGCGGAGAAGTAGAATCCACAAAGTCAGTATCCGATCTCTATTCCCCTGTCTCTGGCACCGTAGTCGCAGTCAATAACGATGTCCACGATGATTATTCCCTCATCAATGATGATCCCTACTCCCAGGGGTGGCTCTTTAGCGTAGAGGTTTCCGCAGTAGGAGACCTCATGACTGCCGCAGACTACGCCAAAGAAAATGGAGTGGACGCCTAGGAGCAGGTAACATCCGTGATCACCGCGAGTTATGCACTCGGTGATACGCGGTGGTAATTGGGAATTTGTGGGGTCCAGAACTAGATTGAAGAATTATGACAGCTCCGCGCAAGCCCTTCTTCCCCCCACATCTCTCGATCCGCCACTCCGATGCGCCCATCGCCATTCAGCGCCTCGGGGTCGTGGACTATCTCACTGCGTGGGAGATGCAAGCGGAGCTCGCACAGCAACGCGCAGCTGAGGAGATCCCCGATACCATTCTGGTTCTCGAGCATCCCTCGATCTATACCGCGGGCAAGCGGACCCAACCAGAAGACCGCCCCCACAACGGACTTCCTGTTATCAACGTGGATCGCGGAGGGCGGATTACCTGGCATGGGCCAGGACAGCTGGTGGCCTACCCTATTATCAAACTTGCCGATCCCATTGATGTGGTGGATTATGTGCGTCGTGTAGAAGAGGCCCTCATAAAAGTGGTGCGCAATAAGGGCTTAGAAGGCGCTGGCCGGGTAGACGGGCGCTCGGGTGTGTGGATCCCTGGTGATCATCACTTCCACCGCAAAATTGCTGCATTGGGTATTAGGATCACGCGGGGGGTCACTATGCACGGACTAGCCCTGAATTGCTGTAATACTCTGAAGTACTATGACCACATTATTCCCTGCGGTATTGCAGATGCGGGGGTAACCACTCTCAGCGTTGAATTAGGCCGAGAGATCACTGTGGAGGAGATGATTGAGCCCACTCTCACCGCTCTGGAGCACGCCTTTGCTGGCAGTTTGGCCGTCAGTGACCATAGCTTCGACGTAGCCAGTGACCCCACGAAGACTCCACGGGCTCAAGGTTAAGGTTTCGACACATAGCGGTTTAGCTAGTACATTCCAAGGTGTGAGTACAGCACCGAACGGACGCAGATTACTACGAGTTGAAGCGCGTAATTCCCAGACCCCTATTGAGTCTAAGCCGCGCTGGATTCGCACCGCGGTAAAAACAGGCCCTGAGTACCAAGACATGAAGAAGAAAGTCTCTGGTGCCAGCCTGCATACCGTATGCCAAGAGGCCGGATGCCCAAATATCCACGAGTGCTGGGAATCTAGAGAGGCGACATTCCTCATTGGTGGTTCTAATTGCTCGCGCCGCTGTGACTTCTGCCAGATCAATTCCGCCAAGCCGGAACCTCTCGATCGTGACGAGCCGCGCCGGGTTGCGGAATCCGTGAAAGAGATGCAACTTAACTATTCCACCATCACCGGAGTGACCCGTGATGATCTGGACGATGAAGGCGCGTGGCTCTACGCCGAAGTTGTACGGCAGATCCATGAGCTCAACCCGCACACCGGGGTGGAAAATCTCGTTCCGGACTTCTCCGGCAAACCAGATCTTCTCGCAGAGGTCTTTGACTCACGCCCGGAGGTATTTGCTCACAACCTCGAAACCGTACCGCGGATTTTTAAGCGCATTCGCCCTGCCTTCCGCTACGAGCGCTCCTTGGATGTGATCCGGCAAGCCCGCGATTATGGGTTGATTACTAAATCGAACCTCATCTTGGGCATGGGTGAGAGCCCTGAGGAAATCCGGGAGGCATTAGTGGATCTTCATGAGGCGGGCTGCGATATTATCACCATCACGCAGTATTTGCGCCCTGGACCTCTGTATCACCCCATCGACCGGTGGGTGAAGCCTGAGGAATTCATCGAGCATCGCGATTTCGCTTATGAGATCGGTTTCGGAGCTGTGATGTCGGGGCCACTGGTTCGGTCTTCTTACCGGGCTGGCAAGCTGTACGCGGAGGCCCTGGCGGCGCGCGGGGAGACTCTGCCCGATAATCTCAGCCACCTAGCGGATACCGCTACTGGGAGCACAGCGCAGGAAGCTTCAACGCTCTTGGAAAAATATGGCGAAAGCCAGGACACTCCCGTAGGATCTTTCCGCTAAAATTCCCCTATTTGACTTTTGATCGGTAATCTAGAGGACATGGCAGATCCGAAGGTATCGAAAAAAGAACAGCGCGCGGCTAAACGTGCCCAACGTCGACAGACATGGTCGCAATTAAGACAAGCCTTTAATATGCAGCGCAAGCAGGATAAGGCCTTAGTGCCTTTGATGCTGCTCAGTATCTTAGGTATGGGTCTCGTCTTCTTCCTGATCGGCGTCTTCGTCGGTGGCCAGTGGTTTATGCTCGCGCTTGGACTAAGTGCCGGTCTGGCGCTAGCAATGTGGGTTTTTTCCAGGCGCCTGCAAAATAGTGTCTATAACCAAGCCTCAGATCAGCCCGGTGCCGCGGGGTGGGCCTTAGAGAATCTGCGCAGCGGATTGGGTGTGGTGTGGAAAACCAAACCTGCTGTTGCTTCAAACACTCATATGGATTTCGTTCATCGCACCATCGGTGTCTGCGGTATCGTCCTGGTCGGTGAGGGCGAAAAGCACCGCCTCGAGCCCCTTTTTAAGCAGCAGGAAAAACGCCTGAATAGGTTGGTTCCAGGTGTTCCTGTCACCCGCATGATCGTCGGCGACGGCGAGGATGAGGTGCCGCTGCGCAAACTTCAAAGTCGTTTGGTACGGCTCAAGCGGATCTACAAAAAAGATGATGTCTACGAAATTGCCGCGCGCGTCGATGCCATGGATAAGGTTCAATCTCAAGGACTCGCGGGGATTCCCAAAGGTCCGCTGCCCAAGGGCGGGCGGGTATCTGGAATGAATAGGCGCGCTCGCCGGCACGCATCTCGGCAAGAGAAACCATAAAGAGCAATCCCTGACCACGGTCGGGGATTTTTTAAGCCATAATGACGGCGGTTCCCGTGGCTCTATCGTGCATGCCGCGCCCATCAGTATCAACCATGGCGGCAGGCAGGACAAGAGCGGTAAAAACAGTACGGGCAAGAGCCCGCACAAAGCCAACGCGCTCATTGGCTGAATCGATACGTGCGACTCCCATGCCGAGTACCGCTTGCCCAGGGGTGCGGGCAAATAGGGTAACGGTGGTAACACCGAGCACAATGAAGAGAAGATACGTCAACGTTGCGGTGCCGCCCAACACGCTGGTGAATATATTGATAAAGGCAGCAACTATCCAGCAGCCGATCCAATCAATGGTCACTCCCCCGGCGCGCCTTATGACCGATGCTAGAGAGTTTGGGCCATGTGCTGGTAGGCCTAAGTGTTCTCCTGGCCAGCGTGCGGGGCCGTGCTCGGAGAATTCCGCGGGGATTTCGGGCCCGTCTAACCAGGACCTGCGCTGCGATTTAGACATATCTTTAATTTATCATTGCTTTGGGTAGGTCCACCCAAAAAAATGAAGCTTTTTGGTCACTCGACAGAAACGTACGTACTATAAGATATGAAGGATTGACTATTCTCACCATGTGGCGGGAGCGTCCCTCGTATATCAGCATCACCCATTTAAGGAGAAACGCGTGGCTTTCACATCAGCGGAAGATGTTTTGCGCTTTATTCAGGACGAGAACGTCGAATTCATTGATATTCGCTTCACCGACGTCCCCGGTATCGAGCAACACTTCACCATCCCAGCCCATATCCTGGACGAAGATGCCATGGCGGAGGGCCTCGCATTCGATGGATCTTCAATCCGTGGCTTCACCAGCATTGACGAGTCGGATATGAGTTTGATACCCGATATCGCGACCGCTGCGCTTGACCCATTCCGTGCCGCGAAAACGCTTAATATCAAATTCTTTGTGGTTGATCCGTTTACGCAGGAACCTTTTTCTCGCGATCCACGAACGGTGGCCTTGAAGGCGGAGGAATATCTAGCCTCTACCGGTATCGCTGATACCTGCTATTTTGGTGCGGAGGCGGAATTTTATCTCTTCGATTCGGTCCGTTATTCCACCGATATCAATAGTGGTTTCTACGAGGTAGATTCGGATGAAGGCTGGTGGAATCGCGGCGCGGACACTAACCTAGATGGCTCCTCAAACCGCGGGTACAAAACCAGACTCAAGGGCGGCTACTTCCCCGTTCCTCCCTATGACCAAAGTCAGGATATTCGCGATGAAATGACGCGGACGCTGGCTCAATCTGGCTTCGCCATCGAACGCTTCCACCACGAGGTAGGTACAGGTGGTCAGCAGGAGATTAATTATCGATTCAATACTTTGCTCCATGCCGCCGATGATCTACAGACTTTCAAATACATCATTAAAAATGTCGCCTTCCGTCGCGGTAAGACTGCTACCTTTATGCCCAAGCCACTAGCTGGCGATAATGGCTCCGGAATGCATGCGCATCAGTCCCTGTGGAAAGACGGCATGCCACTATTCCACGATGAATCCGGTTATGCTGGGCTCTCTGATATCGCGCGCTATTATATTGGCGGTATTTTGCACCACGCTGGTGCGGTTTTGGCGTTTACTAATCCCACGCTCAATTCCTATCACCGGCTCGTTCCTGGCTTCGAAGCACCAATTAATCTGGTGTATTCCCAGCGAAACCGTTCGGCTGCTATTCGTATTCCTATCACGGGCTCGAACCCGAAGGCTAAGCGGGTAGAATTCCGCGCACCAGATCCTTCCGGTAACCCCTATTTTGGCTTTGCAGCGATGATGCTCGCCGGTCTGGATGGCATTAAAAACCGCATTGAACCCCATGCTCCAGTGGATAAGGATCTCTATGAGCTCCCACCTGAGGAGGCTGCTTCCATTCCGCAGGCGCCTACCTCACTGGAGGCAGCTTTGGGCGCTCTCGAGCAGGGGCATGAATTCCTTACAGATACTGGGGTATTCACGGAAGATCTTATTGAAACTTATATCAAGCTCAAATATGACAACGAGATCACCCCTGTGCGCTTGCGTCCGACTCCGCAGGAGTTTGAGATGTATTTCGACTGCTAGACGCATTTCTCTTTTCAGCTTCCCGTTATAGGCTCCCTATTTCTTCGATTTCTGGGGAAAATGGCTTTTTACTCGTCCTGTAATGGGGGGTTGAGGATATAAGAAGAGAGGTATAACTCCACTCCTGGAGTTATACCTCTCTTCTTTTGGTCGTTATTGGGCTAGAGAACCATAGCCGCAATCCACCCCGCTGCGATGAGTGGGATATTGAAGTGGAGGAAGGTGGGTATCACCGAATCTCGGATGTGATCATGCTGCCCATCAGTGTTGAGGCCCATAGTGGGACCTAAGGTCGAATCGGAGGCAGGGGAACCTGCGTCCCCGAGCGCACCCGAGGCGCCGATAATAGCGACAGTGGCCGCAGGGCTAAAGCCGAGCGTCATACATAAAGGGACATAAATCGTGGCCAGAATCGGCAAGGTGGAGAAGCTCGAGCCGATACCCATGGTGACCACTAGTCCAACCAGCAGCATCACAAGTGCAGCGAGTGCCTGATTATCCCCAATCAGTGCTGCTGAGGAATTGACTAGGGATTCCACTTCCCCGGTTGCTTTCATTACCGAGGCAAAGCCCTGAGCGGTGATCATAATAAAGCCGATCAGTGCCATCATCTTCATGCCAGCTGTGAAAACATCATCGGCTTCCTTCCAGTTCACTGCACCTGTCAGTAAGAAGATAGATAAACCAATGAGCGCACCGATCAGTAGCGAATCGGCTTCGGTTCCTAAAATTTGCATGGCCACCTGAACGAGGAAGGTTGCCAGGATAGCCCCGAGGGCGACCACGATTTTATAGCGTGAAGGTGGTGCGGTCTGTATATTTGGCGTGCTCGGCGAGGCCGGAGTTTCCGCCGTGTTCACCGTGTTCGCCGTGTTCGCGGTGGCCGCTGTGGTCTCCGCAACCGGCTGATCGCTATAGTATCGCGGCGCGCGGTAGCTGATAAAGATCGCAACGAGCAGACCCATCAACATACCGATGGCGGGAATGGTCATCACCGTCATCACGTTTAATCCGCTGGTATCAAGACCAGCTTCTTCGATATTTCCGAGCAAAATGCTCTTCAGGAAGATCGATCCGAAACCCACAGGGATCCACATATAGGTGGTCACCAACCCGAAGGTGAGGACACACGCGACCAAGCGGCGATCGAGGTTCAACTTATTCATCACCGCCAACAACGGTGGGATGATGAGAGGGATAAAAGCGATGTGGACGGGGATGAGATTCTGACTCATCACGGACATGGCAAGAATTCCGGCGATCATTAACCACTTGGTTATGGCAACGGCACGGGTGTTGGCACTGTGTGATTCACTTCCGATTTTGCCCATAATCCAGCGAGCTAAAGCTTCCGGCAATCCCGAGCTCGCGACGGCCATCGCGAAGGCTCCTAAAAGTGCGTAGCTTAAAGCAATTTTGGCGCCTCCGGATAACCCGTCCTGGAAGGCCACCATGGTGGCATCGAGGCCAATGCCCGACAGGAGTCCTCCGACGAGTGCGCCTATAAAGAGCGCGAGAACAACGTGCACTCTAGCCAGTGCGAGCAGCAACATGACGGCAACAGCAATTAATACGGCGTTCATTTAGATCAATATACACGCAGCACTGCATATTTAATATATTTATACAGCAAACTATTCGAGGGGCATCCAGAGAATTAGGGGTCTTTTTAACATGTCAAACGCTGTTTAGCGAGCTAGTTCAGCCCTGACCCCTCATAATTTTATTTGCATAATATGCAGCTTTTGACCCATTACGCT
Organism: Corynebacterium sp. ES2715-CONJ3; assembly: GCF_024814365.1. NCBI lineage: Bacteria > Bacillati > Actinomycetota > Actinomycetes > Mycobacteriales > Corynebacteriaceae > Corynebacterium > Corynebacterium sp. ES2715-CONJ3. The sequence continues at coordinate 146,916 of NZ_JANUXS010000006.1, read as the reverse complement.
CAGTGCCCCAACCCCTTTTCTACCCCCGTAACCACGTAGTTACCCCAGAAAACCAGTCCCCACCGTCGATCTATGGAGTTTTCACCTACCCCCACCCCCACTTAACACCCCCAAGATTCTCAGCTTAAAACTGGTACACGGCACATCCCGATAGTCAATACTCCCCCGCGTTCACCTCTCATACCTGTACCAATGGGACATATATAAGACTTTTTGAGTGAAATGCTATAAAACCTATAAGTTAATAAAAATTATGACCTGTGACATCTTTCATTGGAGTTCTTCAATTGTGTTGAAGGTTATAATAAGATTCGACTTGTTAGTTAAAACATAAGACGTCAGAGGACTAACAGACATCCACAGTGCCATTGACAAGTGAGCACTATGCCTTCCTTCTCTCCAGTGAAAGGTGCCTTTATGAAAAACCAAACACGGCGCCACGCGTTGATAGCATCGCTATCCGCGCTCGCCCTCGGCTTCGGCTTGGTTCAAGCCGCCCCGAGTGCCCTCGCCGATACCTTTACCGGCATCCCAGGGCACGCCGCCAACGGGACCTATGGCTTCGATGCCAATCCCGATCCCACTGCGGACCCCTTCTTCGAAGAGCAACAGATTGCCACCGCTGGCGATAAGTACGATTGCTATCGTATTCCTGCTCTCAATACCACCAAGGACGGCGACGTCCTCGCTTCTTATGATGGTCGTCCAGCCAACTGCGGTGACGCTCCTTACCCAAATGCAATCGTGCAAAATCGCTCGACCGATAACGGTAAGACCTGGAGCGCGCAGATCGATATCGCCCCGGCAACCCTAGGCGATAAGCCCGTCGGGTATTCCGACCCGTCATATATTGTTGACCGCGAGACTGGCACCATTTTTAACTTCCACGTCAAGTCCTTCGACGCTGGCATCATCGCATCGAAGCCCGGCACGGATCCCTCTGACCGAAATATCATCCATGCCGCCTACGCTAAATCAACCGATGGTGGCCGGACGTGGATTTACGATCGTGTTATCACCCGCGATATCACCCCAGATCCTTCCTGGAAAGCTCGCTTTGCTACTTCTGGCAATGGCATCCAATTACAATACGGACGCCACAAGGGCCGCTTGATCCAGCCCGCCATGGTTATCACCAACGGTAACTACTGGAAAGCAGTCGCCTGGCTTTCCGACGACCACGGTGAGACCTGGTACGCCTCACGCCCCTGGGGCAACGGCATGGACGAGAACAAAATCGTTGAGCTCTCCAACGGCGTTTTGATGAATAACTCTCGCTCCTCCTACGGGTCCGAGCGCGCTCGCAAGATCTCCTACTCCTACGATGGTGGCTATACCTGGACGGAGCCAGAGCTCGACAATAATCTGCCCGATCCTCGCAATAACGCCTCTATCATTCGGGCCTTCCCGAATGCCCCTAAGGACTCGGCACTCGCCAAGGTTCTCCTCTTCTCCAATACCGCCTCGACGAGAGCTCGTGCCAACGGCACGATCCGCATGTCCTGCGACGATGGTCAAACGTGGCCTGTTTCCAGGGAATTCAAGCGCGAGAATATCATGTATACCAACCTGACCACTCTCGCCAACGGTGATATCGGCATACTCTGGGAAGATAACGCCCCCGGCGGAAACAATATTTACTACGGGCGCTTTAACCTCCCCTGGCTCGGAGCGAGCTGCCTCAATGTCGATAGCCCCACCAAGAGCGTTGGCGCTGGCGACAATATCACTGTTCCTGTGACCCTCACTAATACCACTGGTGTGGAAATCTTCAACCAAGCTGTTAATTTCGAAGGCCCTGCGGGCTGGACGTTTACCAGCACCCCATCTAGGATTTCCCTCCAGCCCGGTGAGTCCACCACCGTGGAGGTCAAGGCTGTCGCTCCACTCGAGGGCAACAACGGCCTCAATGAGGTGAAGATCACGGTAGCAAACGGTCCTATCAACTCCATTGGTACCTTTGAGTTGCTCCTGCGTGATGCAACCGAAGTTGAAGTTCCTGGTCCAGGTGAATATTGGGATTTCAACGTCACCGAGCCAACAGCTTGGGCTGCTCTTACCTATCCACGCGAGAATAATGAGTGGAAAGTAGGCGAATTGGTGAACTACGAGTTCGCGATTGTCAATCCTTATTATGAGACCGCAGCTATTAAGGTCGAGCCTTCGGGCGGAGAAGGGCTCAACAACTTCGCTCGTCCCAGCGCTAGAACGTGCCGGTACTCGTCACTCAATATCATTGGTACGAAGTGCCCACTTCCCACGCACACCGTGACGGCAGAGGATCTTGAGCGAGGCTACTTCGAGACCGAAGTCACCTTCGAATACACCAATTTGGAGACCAACGAGGTCACCACTCAGACCCTCACTACTCCTCGGATTACCGTGGTGCCAGGTTCGATCATTGAACCGAATCCACGACTGGAGACGGTGCGCGCCACCATCCTTCCAGTGGGCGAACTCGCCTCTACCACAGGCGATATAACGGTGCCGGTTACGGTCCACGCAACCTCAAGCACTGGCACGATCCCTGATGGCACCGCTATCGAGCTCTACCTCAATGATGAATTGGTCAGCGAAAGCCCACTTGCAGACGGCCACGCCACCTTCTCCGTTACCGTTGCATCCGTTGAGCCGTCCGAAGAAGCTGTAACCTATTCTCTGCGGGCTCGCCCCAAGGTAACTGCAGATGATATGCGCGGTGTTGATGGAACTGGTAGCTTCAGCGTTCTACCTCGCGATCGAGAGATGAAGAATACCTCCATTACACTCGGAGAACTCGCAGATCTTCCGGTGGGTTCAGTAAAGGATAACCGTATTCTCGTCAGCGCCAAGGTCCAGCACAACGGTGAAGATGCTGCCGATGAAGAAGTCACCTTCTCCTCGTCAGGATCAACGGCATCTGTTCGCACCAACTCCGAAGGTGTCGCACTGACCTACCTCACCATTGCAGAGCTCGGCCAGTTAATCACTGAAAATACCCGTGTCGAGGTTACCGCTGCGGTCGCTGCTCGCGATACTGCTTCGGCGAACTACGAGGCAGCCGAAACCACTGGCAGCTTCTTGGTCACCCCGAAGGATGTTCAAGAAGAACCCGCTTCCGTTGATTGGGGCGCGATCCTAGGTGGCATTGCTACAGTGATCGCTCTGATCAGCGCTGTCTTCGCCGCATTCGCCGCAAACCTCTTCTAGGAGAACAGGCGATAGCACAGACAGTTATTAAGGGCGGGGCACTAAGAAAATCTTCTTAGTGCCCCGCCCTTATAGTCTTGATCATTAGGAAGATTCTTCAACTAGCGTGCCCGGTCGCGCTTGACATAGCCCATTCGCGGTTTGAACCCCTCTGGCCTGCGCAATTGCGCCACCGCATCACCAATTACGAGACGAAAACGCGGCTGCATCCTCGGCATCTGCATCACTGAGAACCACCCAACCTCGGTGGTTTCATCATCATTGACCACAGGGACCTCATCGCCGATAACAGACAGGCGCATGGCTGTATCCATAAAGGTGCACTTATCACCATTGGGGTATTCAATAGGCTGGGTAGCGCCCACCCCCAAAAGAGCTTCGACGCGCACATCTATCCCAGTTTCTTCCTTCACCTCACGAATAGCGGCGTGATGAGGTTGCTCCCCCGGCTCACAGATCCCTGTAACCGGAGTCCACTGGCCATCATCGGCTCGCTTGATCAGTAAAACTTCCGGCACCGCGTGGATAGGCGCCCCAGGAGGTACATCCTTGATCACCACAGCGGTGACCCCAGGAAGCCACAACATCTCATGGCCAACCGATTGTCTTAAGTGGTGGATAAAATCAGGCGTCGCCATCGGGTGATTCTTCCCCCTCCTCTTGCTGCTTACGGGCATCGGCGAGGAATTTCTTCGCAAATGCCTCGGGATCGAAATCAGTAAAATACTCGTCTGGGGCGGTGCGTTCGAGTGACATATCAAACCCTTTCCACTCTGCTTGAAAGTGATGGAGGTGGTCGGTTTAGGCGTGCTGCGCGATGAATTGCTTGACGCGCTCAGCATCATTGGGAAGATCGACAACGCGGCGCTCGGCTTGCATAATTTGGCGGAAACGCTCCGGCATTTCTGGATCTTTCCCGATGGCCTCGTTGATGGTACTGGCAAATTTCACAGGCAAAGCCGTCTCTAAACAAATAATCGGTGTGGTGATTTGATCGGCCCAATCGAGAGCCACTTTGAGACCATCCGCGGTATGTGGATCGATCAGCACGCCATAACGCTCATGGCATAGGCGAATGGTTTCTACACGATCGCTGTGGGTGGAGCGTCCGGAACGGAAACCATAGTGTCCGGTAACAGATTTCAGCGCCGCATCATCGATCAGCGAGAAGCCACCTTTTTGAACCTGGGTTCCAAAGAGCTCAGCGATGCGCTCGGCATCTCTGCCTAAGAGATCGAAGATAAAACGCTCAAAATTGCTCGCCCTCGAAATATCCATGGACGGCGAGGAGGTCTCTAGAGTGTCGGCTGCGGAGCGCACCCGATAGTTTCCGGTACGGAAGAATTCATCAAGGACATCGTTTTCATTGGTGGCCACGATGAGTGAATCGATGGGAAGCCCCATTTGACGCGCCACGTGGCCGGCACAGATATCTCCGAAATTACCGGTTGGCACGCTAAACGATACCTTTTCGGAATTCGACGATGTCACCGTGAGATAGCACGAAATATAATAAACAATTTGGGCCATTAACCGCGCCCAGTTAATCGAGTTCACCGCTCCGATGCGGTATCTTGCCTTAAATTCAGCATCACGCGAGACAGCTTTGACCACATCTTGGCAATCATCGAAAACACCATCGAGGGCGATATTGAAAATATTTGGGTCATCGAGTCCAAACATTTGAGCTTGCTGGAAGGGAGTCATGCGCCCCTTCGGGGTTAGCATGAAGACCTTGATTCCCTTGCGCCCGCGCATGGCGTATTCGGCCGCGGACCCGGTATCACCTGAGGTCGCTCCAAGAATATTGAGATGATCTCCGCGACGGGCAAGCTCGTACTCAAAAAGCTCACCGAGCAATTGCATTGCCATATCTTTAAAGGCCGCCGTGGGTCCTTCAGATAAGTGCCCAATATAAAGGCCCTCATCTAATGTGGTCACCGGAACAATCTCGGGTGAGGAGAACTTCGGGTGTGTATAAGCCCTGGCAGCGATCTGTCGTAGATCCGCTTCGGGAATATCATCAATAAAGATGGGAAGAATCTCAGCCGCGAGAGCTGCGTAGCCCTCATCGCTGAGAATGCTCCGCCACGTGGTGAGTGTCTCATCGGTGATCTGAGGGTATTTGTCTGGCAGGTAGAGGCCACCATCAGGGGCAAGGCCACCGAGGAGGATATCGCAGAACTTCTTGGGCTCGCGCTGAGGGTCGCGGGTCGAGATATAGTGCATGACTTTTAGCGTAGCGTCAAACTAGCCAAAGTTGGTATCCCACGGTATTTATTTTTCTCGCTAGCCCACAAACGAAAAATTCCGACTTATTGCAGCGGAACAAAACCGCGAGATCTATCACCTATTATTTGGTCCGCGTAGAACTTGTTGGTAGTTGTTTTTCGTTGCATTACCCTCTTGACTCTCTAGGCGGGTTAAAAAGGAGATATTTCCTGATTTTATCCTCGCCGGTTTTTTAAAGCATCAATCAAAGCGTTCACCGCAGTATCACCTAGGCTGACGGGGTCAAACACTTGAGTTGGCTCCGCTTGAGGGTGAGAGGTGTGCGGGTTATTAATGCGCGCCACTAATTGTTGGTCCTCCAGAACAAGTTCGGCTGAGGGCTTCATCCCGCTGGCTTCAACAGCTCGCATAAATGCGCGTAGTTGTTCGAGGGTGCATTGGTTGAGGTCGAGAGTAAATGTGAGCGCCATTCTATTTCCTTATAGTCTTGGGGTTGAGCAGGTTATTCGCCGGTGGCGATGGCTTCCACTATAAGCGAGTTGAAGTGGGTAAAACATCAGGGAATCCCCCTATTTTCCACGACCGTGTTTTCCACCGCGTTCTCACTGATACGTAGCTGCTCTGGCGGTAAGGAGATATGAGTAAAGCGCAGTCAGAAGATGCATCATCGTGCTTTGACTGCGCTCACGTACTGGCGTTGACCCTCAAGGAACTAGACCACTGACACATACCTGCTGCGCGGGTAATATAACAGCTCCCCTTTTTTCAAAGACAGAATTGCTTGTGGCCGAATCGTCGCAGCCTAGCGACCTCAAAGGATCCTAACGGACAACCCGATCGAGATCCGCGAAGAGATTGTGATTAAAAACGAAAGCGTCGCTAGCTTCACGCACCAAACGGTCGCGGTCATCGGCTGTGAGGTTGAGGGTATCTAGTTCCTCACGGTAGCGGTCCTTATACGGCTTGAGCTTGGCAATCTCAGGGAAGGCATAGAAGGTCAAGGCTTCATGGCCGATATTGTACTGGCGTGACATCATCCGTGCGATGACTTGGCCGCCCGAGAGATCGCCGAGGTAACGGACGTAGTGGTGCGCCACCAGGCGCGGGCCGTCAAGGGTATCACGAATATCATGAAGCCTCGCAATATACTCATTTGTTGCTGGCAGCGGGCGGATCTGAGACTTCCACGTGGCACCGGTGAGCACTTCAAGATCTTTGGCAAGCTTGTCAGTGCGGTTGAGAACTGGATCTAACAGCGCCCCGGCGAAACCACTCTCACGGATTGCATCTGTTGCCTCTTCTAAAGCTTGGTAGAAGAGATATGCCTGCTGTTGTAGGGCGATAAAAGCGGCTTGATTGAGGTTTCCACCAATGAGGTCGTCCATATAGGACGAGTGTTCCGCTTGTTCGTGAGCGGCTGCCGTTGATGACTTCAATTCGGCAGATAGTGGGGCCGTGGTGGTGGTCATGGAGCTCCTTTTGGTTGAAATAGTGCGAGTAATGCTGGAATCCTTGTCAGCCAAACCTCGTAGACCATGAGCTGACAATCCTACGCTAGCCTAACTTAGGTAAGCCTTCATTACTATCATCTCTTTGGTTGATTCTTCCCTGCCACCAAAGGAGAAGAATAAGCCCGTTAATTAGTCTTGGTGATCTCCTAAAGACTCGCCCCAAAATACTTCGTCGACAATATTGTGCGCCCTGCGCGTTAGCTTTAAATATTCTTCTAAGAAACCCTGGGAATCCTCCGGATCCCACCCTGCAGCGCCTGCCACCTGGGCTAAACCAGGACCGGGAGGAGGGAGTTGATCGGCGCGTTTGCCGCGCACGAGGACCGTGGCATTGCGAGCATTCGTAGCCATGGTCCACGCATCAACGAGCTGGCTAACCTTCGCTGGACTAATGAGCTGGTGCCTAGCAATAACCTCCAGAGCCTTAAGGGTCGAGGGGGTTTTTAGATCTGGATAGGCATCAGCATGCATCAAGGTCAATAACTGCACAGTCCACTCGATATCACCCAAACCACCCCGACCGAGCTTTGTGTGGGTGTGGCGATCGGCCCCGCGCGGGAGGCGCTCATGGTCAATTCGTGCTTTCATGCGGCGGATATCGCGAATCACGGACTGATCCACCCCGCCATCGGGATAGCGGAAACGATCGACCATAGCGGTGAAATCTGAGCCTAATTCTGCATCCCCCGCTACCCAGCGCGCCCGTAATAGAGCTTGGATCTCCCAGGTCTCACCCCACCGAGAATAATACTGGTGATAGCTTTCCAAGGTACGAACAACTGCGCCCGAGCGCCCCTCAGGGCGAAGACCAAGATCGACATCCAAGGGTGGATCACCGGAGGGTTTAGCCAATCGCTTGCGCATCCTTTCACATACCCCACCAGCCCATCGGAGAGCCTCATGCTCATCGGATCCGTCGTTCGCGGCAGATACAAACATCACATCTGCATCAGACCCATAACCTAACTCAGCACCACCTAGACGCCCCATCCCGATGACTGCGATTCGTGCGGGCACCACTCCATCGGGAGGCATACTAGCGGCAATCTCTGCCTGTAAGGCCGCCTCGAGCACGGCTGTCCACACTCCGGATAATGCTTGGCATACCTCTACAACTTCCATCAATCCCAGAAGATCTGCACTAGCGATACGGGCTAATTCACTGCGCCGTAAACTCCGCGCGACCTGGATTGCTCGCTCGGGATGCGTCTGGCGCGCAGCGGCGCGCACTAAGGCCTGAGAAACACTACCGGGTTTAACCTCGAGGAGTTTCGGCCCCGTCGCCCCATCGCCGAGCTGTTTGATGATATCAGGGGCGGAAATAATGAGTTCAGCGGTAAAGGGAGAATTGCCGAAGATATGCATCAACCTTTTGCCCACAATTCCCTCATCGCGCAAAAGCCGCAGGAACCAGGTGCGATGCATAGCCTGTTCTGAGAGCTTCCTGTAGTTCAGCAGCCCTGCGTCAGGGTCGGCACTACCGCTCAGCCACTCCAGGAGAGTGGGAAGGAGCATCGCCTGAATCTTAGCGCGCCTAGTATTTCCAGCTGCGAGCGCTTTGAGGTGTTCGAATGCCCGCGCAGGTGATTTATAGCCAAGAGCGGCCAACTGCAGCTGCGCTGCCTCTGGGGATAATTTGATCTGATCAACGGAAAGGTTGACCACCGAATCAAGCAGTGGGCGATAAAAAAGCTGACGGTGCAATGTGGAGATTTTCAAACGTACCGTGCGCAACTCTTCTAGCATCGCACCCGTGGAGCTAGTGGTGCGGCTATTGAGCAGGGAGGATTGAAATCCTGATGCTCGCGCCAGCCAGCGCAGCGCATGCTTCTGCTCAGCAGCTGGCAGAGTATGGGTCCGCCTGACTTTCTGCAATTGAAGGCGATGTTCTAAAAGCCGAAGAAATTCATAGCACTGGATGAGCGATCTTCCGTCTTCGCGGCCAATATAGCCTCCGGTTATCAGCGCATGAAGGGCATCGACGGTAGCAAGGGTTCTCAAGCTTTCATCGGAGCGACCGTGAACTAATTGGAGGAGCTGGACAGCGAATTCCACATCGCGCAAACCTCCCTCCCCCAGTTTGAGTTCGCGCTCCTTAAGCTCGTCGGGGACATTATCTAAAACGCGACGCCGCATTGCTTGAATATCACCGACGAAATCCTCCCGTTGGCTAGCCGACCACACCATCGGTGAGAGCTGCTCACTATAGGCATGTCCTAAGGCCATATTTCCCGTCATGGGGCGATGCTTGAGAAGGGCCTGAAATTCCCAGGTCTGCGCCCAGCGCGAATAATAAGAACGATGGGATTCCAGGGTGCGCACCAAAGCGCCGCGTTTGCCCTCGGGACGCAGGGCAGCATCGACGTCGAAGAAACACCGACAGCCGGTCCGAATAAGCTCGCTGGCGGTGCGGGTGGCATGGGTATTGGCTGGCTCAGCAACAAAGATGACATCAACATCAGAGATATAGTTCAATTCCCTAGCACCGCATTTACCCATGGCCATCACCGCCAGCCTGCTGTCTACGGGAAGATCGTTATAAACAGATCGCACCGCAACAGCGAGCGCTGCCGTGAGAGCGGCATCCGCGAGATCACTGAGTTGGTGGGTAATCGTGCGAAATTCTATGCGCGGTTGGGATCTCTTCCCGCTTTTTCCTGCAAAAGTCCCCGCCACATCGTGCGCGGCTATCCTCATGAGCAGGCCGGTATAGGCGGCGCTTAAGGCACGCTCGGCTGATTGCCCTGCGAAGGCTGCCCGATAGGTGCCCGGCCTATCGAGAGAAGTCGTGGCGGGATCTATATACTCGTCACCTTCCTCCACCTCGATCTCAGCTGGTTGCGCCTCAACGACACTTAAAAGAGTATGGAACATCTCTGTGCGCGTGGGGGCCTCGTTGGCGAGACTTGGCCACGATGCCGGGTTGGCGATGAGGTAGTCGCCCAATGCTGCCGAGGCCCCTAAAAGACAAAAAAGCCGCATCCGGAAGGTGGCGTTCTCACGGATCTCTGCTGACAGTTTCTCGCTATCGTTTTCTTTCTCTTTCAGGTCTTTTAGCGCGGCGAAAAGCCTTACCAAGGAGTTGAGTGCCAGCTGCGGGTCTCCCACACCACCTAAATCCCACAAAATATCGAGCGATTGCTCGTTCCACCAGCCAAGATCGAGAAGGTCTTGGTGCGCATGCGGGCCACTCAAACTCAGCACTGCCAGTGATGGGAGTGCTGAGCGCGCTGCAGCGATATGGGATATGGGGGTGTGTTGGCTCGTATTCATTGCGAATAGTCTTTCTTTGCCTGGGGCTGGGTGAAGAAGAGAGTGGTTATACTACATCCCTGTTGACCCAGTCGTCCCAGCAGTTCCAATCGTCTCTGTCGCTCTTGTGGTTCTCATTGGCTCTGTCGACCCTGCCCTTTGTGCCGAGAGAAACTAGAACATGAGACTGTGCTTTAGTTCCCAGCTAGTGATCTGACGCTGATAGTCATGCCATTCGCTCCACTTATTGCGGAGGAAATACTCGAAAACATGCTCACCTAAAATATCGGCCACAAATTCCGAACGCTCCATCGTACGCAGCGCTTGGTCGAGGGAACCAGGAAGATCACGGTAGCCCAAAGCGATACGCTCGCGGCGGCTCAGCGCTGCAATATCATCCTCAGCAGGCTCAATGAGTTCATAGCCTTCACGGATACCCTTCAATCCAGCCCCTAAAAGAACCGCGAAGGCAAGATAGGGATTCGATGCTGAATCTGGGGTTCTAATCTCTACCCTGCGTGATTGTTCCTTAGCCAACCGGTAGGTGGGCACCCTCACCATTGCTGAGCGATTACTCACCCCCCACGTCGCGGCGGTGGGCGCCTCATTACCGAAGAGCAGGCGCTTATAAGAATTAGTCCACTGATTAGTGATCGCTGAGATCTCATGGGCGTGGGTTAAAATGCCGGCAATAAAATGCTTCGCAGTCTGCGAAAGTGAATACTCATCATCAGGATCATGGAAAGCATTAACATCACCTTCAAACAACGACATATGCGTATGCATAGCAGAACCCGCATGATCTCTAAAAGGCTTGGGCATGAAGGTAGCACCCACCCCATTGCGCTGGGCTATGAGCTTGATTAAATAGCGAAACGTCATAATCGAATCCGCCATAGTGAGAATATCCGCGTGACGGAGGTCAATCTCTTGCTGCCCAGGAGCGGTCTCATGATGAGAAAACTCCACCGGAATACCAATCTCCTCCAAAGCAATCATCGCATCACGACGAAACTGTGGAGCGATATTATAGCTCGACTGATCAAAATACCCACCGTTATCCGTAGGCACAGGAGACTGCCCATCAACTCTCAGTTCTTCCACAAGGAAAAACTCCAACTCCGGACTCACCGCACACTCAAACCCCTCCTCCGCCGCTGCCCGCACCTGTCGACGTAGTACCTGGCGGGGATCCGCACACGACGCCTTCCCATCAGGGGTGAGAATATCGCAGAACATACGCGCAGCTTGGAAACGCGAATCCTCGCCGTTAAAAGGCAGAAGCTGGAATGTCGATGGATCAGGCATCGCGATAGTATCGGACTCCGATACTCGACTAAAACCCTCGATCGCTGACCCATCAAAACCAATACCCTCAGCAAACCCAGACTCGAGCTCCGCTGGGGCCACAGCCACCGATTTTAAAGAACCAATGATATCGGTAAACCACAAACGCACAATCCTAATATCGCGCTCTTCTAAGGTACGCAGCACATATTCCTGTTGAGAATCCATGAACAATAGCTTAACGCCTGACTTCTTTCCAGGCGATAGAGAAAGTGCCAGATTCTGGGGGTACGCCCTTTGCGGTGGTTTTTGTTTTGCTCGTGCGAGCTACATATTGAAGCCGATATCCCCTGAGCGTGGGATTTATTTGCGCCATACGATAGTTTCTAAAAGAAAAGTACAAAACTCAAAGGGTTTTCTTAGAGACTTCCGTGAAATTGACTGCCGTCATACTAAATGGTTGGTAATTTACTGCGACATACAGGTAGCTAATCTACAGTAAAGCTTACGGTGCTCGTTTGCCTAGTTTTGCACGATGTGCAAAAACTAGGCACGCCTCCGGGCGGCACAGTCAAGGAGTTTGTTCACACTTTGGTTCAACCAGAGCTTGAGGTGGCAAATTCGAGAAAGGAACCCGTGAATTATCCCAGGCCCTTAGGCGTCTCAGATGCCAGATCGTTTAGGGTATTAACTACTCTGCTATCGATTCTAGCGGTGTTTTTTACAGCCCTCTATGCGGTACCATCGGCCCGCGCTCAGGGCATGGATCGAACTGACCTTTACGTTAAGGAAGTCACCCTCGAACGAGGATCAGGGCTCACTCCAGATTCGCCCCTCACTGTTGGTGAGAGCGTCAAGCTTTCTATGACGTGGGATGCCAGTGCGTACGCCGGCACCCCCGAGGAGGCCAAACCAGGAGACTTCATTACGTTCGAACTGCCTTCATGGGCAGCCTTCCCGGAAGCTTCAGTAGCAATGATAGACGCCACGGGGGATCCCATTGCCGACTGCATTCAAGAAAGCAAAAAGGTAACTTGCACGTTTACCAGCTTTGTCACGGATAAGCAAGAACTTAAAGGCGGCTACGATTCAAATATCTTCTTGGTAAAACAAGAAACAATCACCGATATTTCCGTACCAATCGGAGGTTCGGGTGCGACCATTGATCTGAGCTCAATCGCAAGCGATAACTCAATCACTAGCGGGATCAAACCCAAAGTAGATGCCCCAAAAACGGAACCGGCATTAGACAATCCAGCAAAGAAAGGTACCTATCAAGGAGTTACCGGCTCTAGCGGCGGTGAAGCCCGTATAGTGTGGAATATATACGCCCCGGGAACCGGCTCTGATGTTGTTATCACCGACGCCTTCGACAAACCTATCGAGCGCGACGAATCTACCGACACGTCGACGTTGCAACAGTCCGTCTCCGTTTTAAGACGCAATAAAGAGACCGAACCATCAGAAGGGGGTTCCTGGGGACTTGTATCAGAGGGCAAAGGAACTGCCACCGAACTAACCACAGGTGAATTCCGAGTTGAGTGGTCTGTCGACGATCAAGGCCGAAACGTTGCTCGTATAAGGATTTTGAACACTGAAGATAACTATCGTTATCTCGCGCTGATTCGCACCACGGTGCCACCCACGTTCCACCAGGCGGGTGATAAGGTCAACAACACCGCTACCGTTGATGATACGGAGGTCTCGGTTTCCCTTACTGCTAAGAATGTAATTTCCGCGTATGGCTCCGGTCAAGAGGGCTTCGGTAACGTTAACCTGTTCAAGAGCGTGAACGGCGTCGCAAATAACCTACTCCCCAGCGACTATCAAGCAACGTTTAACGCAACAATCACCGAACCAGGTGAAACTCCCAGATACGAAACCCTCACCGCTGGCGAGGGCGAGGAAAACGCAGCCAAACTCGAAAACCTACCTGCCGGCACTGAAGTTCACATTACAGAGATGAACCCGGGCGACATTCCCGGATACACTGCCAGCACACTCGTTTTCGGCGAAGGCAAACTAGGCACCACTGGCCCTAACGATGACGTTGTCATCGCAGCTGACAAGCAATCGGTCACGTTCACCGTGCGCAACAAGGGCGTCACCGAGATCAACGCCACCAACACATTCAAACCCGCTCTAACTAACTTCACGGTTCAGAAAAAAGTGTCAGGTGCAGAAAGTGCTGAAACAGACACGAAGGCCTTCGCCTTCACCTATACCTGCGTCAAAGATGGAACCGAAGTCAAAACAGGCGAGCTCACCATCATAGGAGCCAATCAAGAAGAAATCACAAACGTCCCCCTCGGTGCTACCTGCTCCGTCATCGAAGATCGAGATGCCGCTGAAATCCCTGGATTTAGCCTCAAGGTCACCGGTGGTAAAGACATAAAGGTTGCCGTAGATACCTCACCCGTTGTAATCACCAACACCTATTCAGATAGACTTTATGCAGTAGGTGATTATGTCTGGATTGACACCAACCAGGATGGTCAACAAACACCAGGTGAGAATCCACTGGAAGGTGTAAAAGTCACCCTCATCAGTAGTGATGGCACCACCCAAACCACCACAACAGACCAGGACGGCCGCTACATTTTTGACAGCCTCCCAGCCGACACTTACCAGGTTAAGTTCGAACTCACCGATGATCAAAAAGAGATTTACTCTTTCACGTCCTTTACCACAGGGAGCGATCAGTCCGTAGACTCCGACTCCAATACTGATCCCGCACTGTTGGGGACGAGCGCCAATTTCGAACTCGGCCCCGATAACCCCAACCTGCAAAGTGCAACGGAATACACCGACCAGCCCTTCAGCGCCACCGGGGGTATAGATCCCACGTGGGACGCCGGTGTCATCGACATGGGTTCGATAGCACTTATCAAGCACGTTGAAGGTCCAGCCTCCCTGAGCTCAGGCTCGTCCTCACAGGATTACGAATACGCCATGCAGGCAACCTGGATGGATAAAAATACCCTGAGCGAGATGACCCTAGACTTCACCATCAAAGAAGACGAGCGCTTCACCTTAGAGAGCCTGCCGGTTGGCACCGAAGTAACGCTCTCAGAAACGCTACCTGAAGGTTCCGCACTCGTCACCTGGAATGCACCAAGATTTAGCATTCTCGGGGATTCAGATCAGGCCCTCGTTGAAAACGCAGACGGAAGTGTGACGGTATCTATTGAACCCAACACCGCCAACGAGCCTCTGGAGGTCGAGGTACTCAACACCTCCTCCGTACCGTGGTGGTGGGGACTAGTCGCCGTGATTTTGCTGCTCATCCCAGCAATCCTCGCAATTTTGCCTCATCCGGCACCATTCTGGCCAGCGGCGCACCCAAAGCCGGCCCTCCCAAAAACGCACTCCAATCAGCCTCTCAAAAAGGGCATTGTCAAGCACATAGCTGTTGAGCAAAACCAAGCGTCGTAGGCACGCTCGAGCTATTCTCGCAACAATTGGCGCCCGCGTCCTGTGGCTCATCCTTGCAGGACTCATCGTGGCATTTGGAGGCATGGCCTTGACCACCACTACGAAAAAGAGCTCATAGTCCCCGTACCTTTATCTGAAAGGGCTAAGAGCCGTCAAACAAAGCAGGGATGATGCGATCGAATTCGATTGCATCATCCCTGCTTCCTATCTAGTCAGCTACTCCCTCCTGTGACTTACGAAATTGCACAGAACTGCTATCCATCACCACCAATACACCTCAAATTAGAAGAAACACCATCTACATCCCCGCCGCCATAGAAAGGACCAGCATAGACAACCCGAACCTACTCTCCCACACCTCCCTCTCAATGCCCCCAACCACGCACAGTTAATATTGATCACTTATCGCTGAGATCTCATGGGCGTGGGTTAAAATGCCGGCAATAAAATGCTTCGCAGTCTGCGAAAGCGAATACTCATCATCAGGAACATGGAAAGCATTAACATCACCTTCAAACAACGACATATGCGTATGCATAGCAGAACCCGCATGATCTCTAAAAGGCTTGGGCATGAAGGTAGCACCCACCCCATTGCGCTGGGCTATGAGCTTGATTAAATAGCGAAACGTCATAATCGAATCCGCCATAGTGAGAATATCCGCGTGACGGAGGTCAATCTCTTGCTGCCCAGGAGCGGTCTCATGATGAGAAAACTCCACCGGAATACCAATCTCCTCCAAAGCAATCATCGCATCACGACGAAACTGCGGAGCGATATTATAGCTCGACTGATCAAAATACCCACCGTTATCCGTAGGCACAGGAGACTGCCCATCAACCCTCAGTTCTTCCACAAGGAAAAACTCCAACTCCGGACTCACCGCACACTCAAACCCCTCCTCCGCAGCAGCGCGCTACGTGCAGTCCATCGCCAGCGGTCTCAAAATAGCTTCCCTGCGGTAGGGCTACGCAAGCTCTTGCACCTGATGATAGGAGAACATTTTCCTGCAGCTTGAAGTCGAGTGATTGCTCGGGACACTGCAGGCCTTAGAGCTTAGATATATAAGTTTCTCAAACTTAACTTAGGTTTCTCTCGTAAATGTTGTGCTGCTTAGGAATTAATGCTTATCAGCGCTGCCAGCAGCAATCGAGATCACTAATGGGGTTGCACCTTCGAAAAGGCAAAACTGTACAATTTAGACCACGAAGCCGTTTGGGCGTCGCGGCGTGCCTCACCGCGAGCTTGGCCTCCACACACATCACTCCTGCACTTGCCGATCCGGCAAATGCCGATCTCTTTGCAACGACTATGCAGGTTAACGTGTTCGGTAATCCCTTATTAGGCACCTCGGGTCGGACAACAAATACATTAAATCTGTCCTCGCCCGGCTACACTCCGCTATCGGATAAGGAAGCTGTGGAGCGGTCCGTGAGCTTTACTGCCACTAGGAGAAATGATCCATCGGTTTCTAAGAATAAGAAACTCACATTTGGGTACCAAGAACGCCGTCTCTTGCGGGTTTTAGTCCAGCGGGCAACTTCATCGCGACTTTTATGGATCTGCTTGATGACGATTATAGAGCGGAGCTGAACCACGACCCAGAGTTATTCTCACTGATCTCCCATGCCGTGGAACCAGGCGCACAAGGGAGCGCTGCTCTTCCACCATTCCTTCATGATTGATCGATACTGGCATGAGGGACGCTGCTCCCCTGCATTGGTACAGTCGAATGATTTTGGCACTGAGTGCCCTCCGTATCAGAAAAATCTCGCCATTGATAGATCGGATTATTCGTATTACTCCGGATACGCAACGATGGCCGGCGAGTGGGTTCTCGCCGCTAAGCCACAGGGCGTCAAAATAGTCACTCAACACGGGCGCATCGAGACAGCTAGCGAAAATTCCGCCGAAGAAAGAGTACTATTCCCCGTTCACCGCTAAGGATAACTACAGTAGACGGAGCTTTGCCGACGGTTTCGAGAACCTAGCTTCTACACTGGGTGTATCAGGCCTCCTACTAAGCACACCCGACGAGATCCCAGGCGCCTTAATTGCTTCACCGACGTCCTATGAGGGCGTCCTCTGGGGCGATTCTCTCCTTGATATCCCCTCAAACCCGCGCACTGCTTTGACCGAACCAGTACTCAGCGCTCACGAAAAGAAATCGAGCTTGAATTTGGCGGGATGGCAAGTGATCGAGGTCGATCGGTCCACGAGAGCCGAGGATGAAGTCCAGTTTTCTAGCACCGACGAGGCGCTCCTATACCCCATCACCAAAAACACAGTATTCAAGGCACAGTGGCGCACCACTGACCAGGTCACCCCAACCAACCAGGCTACGGCAACTTTTAGCGCTAATCCTGAGCGTGGGCTAGTAGACGGCGCACGCTCTCAGCTCTATGCCGTTGACAAAGGTTCTTCTTTGGGTAGAAGTAATATCGCGATTCCAACGGTAGTTCCTCGCGAGGGTTACGTATTCAGGGGCTGGTATACCAACGAGGCAACAGAAGAAATCACCTACGGCTATCAGATCGCTCAGCGACCACTTGTTGGTAATACCACGTTCTACGCCAAACTGGCCCCTCTGAATGAGTGAATTGCTGGCCGCACTCATGCATCGTCTCTCACCGTGGGCTCTTACACTGACTGCTCTGGCCCTGGGCGTCGCCTCAGTTGTTGGTCCGTGGATTGCTCGCTTCATCCAATCCATCTTCGGTATGTCAGGCCAGCACGCACACCACGACAACCAGCCTGAATTCCTAAAGGAATGGGACCGTGGCATCGGTCACGTCGGTGAAGATCTTAATCGTGCCTTTGCTCCACTGCGTGCCGAGATGGATCGGATCATTACACTGCTTCGACTCGAAGCTGAAAAAGCCGCTCCCGTTGCTGGCCCACTCGCGCTTCTGGGCATAGTCGGAGTCATAGCCGCGTGGTACGGCCACTATTTCCGCACTATCCAGGATTGCGCTTCCCAGAGGGCGCCATTAGAACGAATCTGGTTCCAGAAGAACTATTACCAGGCCCGGTTAGGCCTCCCGTTACGCGCTCGGCCTAGATCACGCTCGTGATCTAGGCCGAGTTTCTCGCAGGGCCACGAGTCTCGAACCTGCACCCGTAAAATACGGATCCCGACTGCGCCACGCCTCAGATACTTACTTTGAAGCTGGGGGGCACGAAAGGACTGTACTAAACAAATTCAAACGATCGCAGTAGCACCAGCACAACAACTACCGACCCCGGAACACTCAAAACGAAAAACAAACGTTCACAGTTGAAAGCCGTTGGGAAAGCACAACACAAATCTGCGCGCCGAATCCACCTAGCCGGTTAATGAGCTGATGTGGTAACGCAGATAGTCGAAAGTCGACTCTCGATGCAGAACTAATAACTTAGATAGGTGTCTAGTTAGACAATAAGTCAGCAGATTTCTTAAAGAGTTAGGAGGCAGTAGCTAGAAAATTGAATTCATACGATTCAACTCTCTGATCACCCGTTCAATAAGGTAGGCGTCCCAAACTTCATAACGATAGACTCAGTCCGAGCCCCCCCCTGAAGTACTACCTAAGCAATCAGTGACTCTTCGAGAAAGGAAGATAACTCGGCAAGACACTCCTAATGAGGGCTGATTGTCGAGGATGAGGCCATACTAGTGAACAGAATAAGATCGCGTTATTTCAGGTGAATAGGTCTCATGCCCGTGCTTGCTTTAAATGGATGTGATGACGTTGAGCTCAAAAGTCTACGAGAGCCACTAGATCTGAGCCTCCTCTGATGTTGAGCTTTTGCTGGATGCTACAGTAACGCCCACAGACAACGTCTCCGGGCAAAAAACTTATTGTTACTAAAACGCTAAGCCCGAATGCTTAATCTTTCCCCGGTGTTCAATAATCGAAAGTTCTGGACTCGATAGTGCAAAAACGATCATCCGCAGGCTCGTCCCCAATACTCTTGGAGACATTCCCTTGAGTTCGGGCAACCTTCAGGATGAAGAGACATTTAGCTGAAATGGAGCTTTCGATGTCGCGATGTGATATCCGACTGTCTTGCCGTTACAGGCATCACATAACACTCATCGACGAGTGTCCGAGTCTTTCCAAACCGACAACTAGGTTGCCGCAATTCGGTTCCAAGGAATCAGGCAGCTGCTATCAAACTGAGATACAACATGTGATCTTTCGCCAATATGAGTAATTTTATTGGCACCGCAGCTTCTATCCGTCTAACCAGATAAATAATATAATTTTAAATTGGCGGGAATAATGAGAGATGAGAAGCAGACATGGAAAAACTCCACTTACACTAGCTCAAAGGATGGGCACCCACGTCAAGAATCAACAGCTCGATATTTGCGCATTCGAACGGCTTATCTAGGATCGACGCTATGGTGACGAACAATATAGAGAGAGAAATTAAATTTGCGGTCTCGGAGACGATGCCAAATCCGCCCTTAGATCAAATCCCTGGGGTCAGCGATATCCTAGAAACAAGAACTTACAACCTATCAGCCATATATTTCGACACGGAGGATTTTCTGCTATTCAAAAATCGTATAACCTTACGGTACCGCTCAGGTGGTAAAGATGATGGCTGGACTCTGAAACTGCCCGGTGAGAGCGGCCGAGTCGAGATTCACTCCACCGAGGCCTACGAGGAAGGCGTTCCCCGCAAACTTACCGAGTACGTAGATTCAATAACCTTAAATCAGAATTTCATAGCTATAGCTCGCATCGAGAATGAGCGCCACGAAACTGTATTAGCCGATACAGAAGGTAAGACGATTCTGGAATTCTGTGACGACCACGTCTCTACGGAGAGGTTGACACCTAGAGATAAAAGGAAAAACTGGAGAGAGTGGGAGATTGAGCTGATAAGTCAGAAAGAGAATGACCTTAACGGTCGCAGTCTACTCGATGCGGCGGTTCAAACGCTTCAATCCGCTGGGGCACGCATCTCGCACAGTCCATCGAAGCTCGAAAATGCGCTCAGAGAAGGCTAAAAGCCGCCCGACTCGACATTTAGGACATCTCAACAGCCGAACCGTTCAGATAATATTTGCACGACCGTTCACTAACCGCATCACAGTAGTGCCCTGAATGCCTTATATAAAGGCTATAGCAGTTCTGACTGTAAACTCCACTTGGTCCATTCAATCTATCGAGGCTCTCGAGCTCGCTTCCGAGTTATCGAGTTCAGGGGTGACGGAGGCTACCGTGACAGTGTTTGCATCGCATACCAGTAATTACCTCACCAAACAATCGAGGTATCTCTACATACGGTAAGCGGATGTCCGGCTTTAGACAGTGGGACCTGCCATCTATAGTCACCCTTGGCTTAGGGAACAATTACATGAAAAGCCGACATTACTTTTCAAACCCGCCTCACGAAGTACAACCCAGCGCAAAGTCACCTACATCGCATTTTAGACCAATAGGTTGGTTGACAATGGTTCGGGGACATATAAGGCTAGTGCTTTTAGGAGGAACTCCACTCGTCGTTTTCTTGATCAGCTTCGTCCGCTGCCTTTGTTCGCTCGGCTGCGATCTCGAACGCGCGCTGAGCTTGTTTGCGTGATGAGTAGGGACCCATTCGGACACTAACACTCGATTGTTTCCCTAATTCAACCTGGCCGGTTACGGTATTGATATACCACTTATTTTCAGATTTTCCCATTTGGAGACCTTCCAATCCCGGTCGAACAAATTACCCTACCAGCAGTAACACCGACTGCCCCAGCAGTAGTCAATCCCTTGCCATCATGCTTTACTTATCTCTGAAAGAGTTAAGTCGATCGGCACTATCATAACGGACGCTGATACTAACTTGAAGGAGATCACTGTGACGCCAGTAGAATCTTTAGCGCACCATAACTCAAAATTGACCATCCAGGAAATTTCAGCTCTACACAACAACAGATGTCCAGGTACTTCTCAAAGAATTGCCAGTGCCCCCGCTACCTGGACGCTAATAGGAGACGGAATTGACCATTCGGGAGGCACAACCCTAGTGTCTGTGGTTCACCTCCGCACGGTAGTCGTGGCAAGTCCTCGCTTAGATGAACAAATCTCAGTGCATGTCTACAACCGTGAAGATACGAATTACGAGCTGGTTTCTTCTTGCTCTCCCGTCCACCTTGACCGCACTGCAACTAAGGGCCCCGTGACTTTCGCTTCACGCATGACCTCTATCGCGAACGCTTTAATCCAGCGCCAAATGCTGTCACGCGATACCCGCGGATTTGATATCACCGTTCTCAACGATATCCCTCAAGGCGCAGGTCTGGGTTCCAGGGCTGCAATAGATACCGCTTTTGCACTAGCGGTTGCTTTCCACAAGGAGGATCTGCATAACGCGCCAATCAGAGCTAAGCTGGCCGACATTCTCTACCATACGGCGGTAGCCTCAGGGGATTACTTCCCGCTCCGGGCGCGTTATACAGCCATGATCCGGGGACAGGCTGAAATGACTAATATCATCGACTATGGGGATTTCTCTGTCACTCAGGCAGCGCATCCCACCGAGCCCTCGACCCACACCCGCGCCATTGTGGTGATGGCACCAGAAGCACAGTGCGATGGTGCGGGCATTAAGCGCCGCGAGCTCTTTTTTGAACAGGCCACTAAGGCTTTCGCAGCGGAATCTCTACGTCTTCTCCCCGATGCCCAAACACGGGTTATGGATTGGCTCAGGGCAATCCACCGAGCCGGGGCGAAGGATCTGCTATCCCAGATCGACCCGATTCCCTCGTTATCAGAGGCTCGTAATTGGCTCCATTTTTATGCCACAGAACTGGAATTGGTGCAGCAGGCAACGGCTGCTTTGCGCTCGCGTCGCCTCCCCGAGATTTACCCTATCCTCACCTCTTCACAGCATGTGATGAGCGAAACTTTGAATATTCCACAAAGCGAGCGTTTACTCGCGGAATTACTGATGTCGCGCGGAGCTCTGGCTGCACGGGCGGCGCGAGCTGGGGTCTCCCCCGCTGTTATCGCGATTATTCCCGATCGGATCGTGGATAATATGGTGGCAGATCTTCGCGCCGATGGTTTATTCGTCTCGGTGATCGATGCCGGCCAACCAGCACGCCTTGAAAGATAAGAAAAGCGAAGGCGAATGAGTCGGCCTATAAGCCGGATTCTGTCCCGATATACTCGGGGGCGATCATCCATCTGGGCCCTCTATTGCTAGAGACCTCAAGCAGCTACCCCGCAGACTCGGAAGAAAGCTCCTGATTGCGCCTGCGGCAGGTACACCCTCCTATTACTAGGGATGATGCGCCCTTTTGCCTTGCTCCCGGTGGGGTTTACATAGCCATTTGTGTCACCACAGATGCTGGTGCGCTCTTACCGCACCCTTTCACCCTTACCGCCACGTCCATATATGCACGCAGCGGCGGTTTCCTTTCTGTTGCACTATCCCTCAGGTCACCCTGGGTTGCTGTTAGCAACCACCGTGCTTTCTTGGAGTCCGGACTTTCCTCGGCGCATCGTCTAATCTCACCCCATGAGGATGAGTAGATACGTTGCGCCGCGATCGCCTGGCCGGCTCATTCGCGATTCAAAATCTTACCCCATTGACTTAATTCTTTGAAAGATAAGACGTGTTATTGAATTCGCGCATACAGCGTGGCCCGTCCGAATAAAACTCCACAGTCGACAGCGATGCCAGATCTAGATATAAGTGATACACCATCGACGGAGCACCCCCAAGGACTGCCCTAATAATGGATTTAATAGGGGTGACATGGCTGACAATCACAACGGTATCACCAGCGTGCTCTGCTAGCACTTCATTAAGGCCGGCCATCACGCGCTCATAAGCTGTGCTAAGGGATTCTCCCCCGGGGGCTGCAATCTCTGGATTCCCCAGCCACGACTGGTGAAACTCAGGATCTTTATCGTGGGCTTCTGTAAAACTCAACCCATCAAAATCTCCAAAATCAAGCTCTACAAAGGCATCGACGGTGGTGACCTCTAGGCCGAGTTCCGCGGCTACCGCCTGGGCAGTCTCCTGGCAGCGTTTAAGGGGGGAGCTGATAATGGCGCTGATATCGTCTCGATTGCGGAGATACTGCGCAGCGGCGGCAGCCTGCTGGGCACCGGTCTCATCAAGGGGTGGATCGCTGCGACCCGAGTATCGCTTGTGCGCGGAATACTCAGTCTGCCCATGACGCAAAAGCAGGAGCCGTGTGGGCTGCGTGGTTGCGCCATTCCACCGAGGAGTTGCCCCTTGGAACTCTTTGTGATCGCTGCCATTAAGATGCTGATTCTCTTCAGCTGGCTGAGATATTGTGGGGGCTTGAGCTGCGGATGTTTCCGGTTTCACGGGGGAATTTGGGGGAAGATCCACGTCGAAGATCAGCTGAGAGCCCGCCTCAGGGATGACACTTGGTTTCCGGTCACGAGTCTTGGACTGAGCTGGCGCAGTCGGCTGCGAGTCTTTACCACGCTCGCCCTGAGTAGAACGAGCCGATGTTCCGGAGGATTTCAGGTGTGAGGTATCTGTATCCGGCTCCTGTGAAAAGGGCGAGCTAGGTTGCGGCGCAGCAGTATCACCTGTTGGTTTTCGGTCACCGCTCGACGCGAGAAAACCAACCGCAGCACCTTTGGCAAGGGCGTCCATGGCCTCATTTGCGAGGGCATCAGCGGCGGCATTGTCCTTGCGGGGCACCCATGTAAAAGTCACGCTCTTAAAAGACTTCATGACCCCGCGACACTTCAGGGCGAGCTCTTTCATATCGGGGTGCTTGATTTTCCAGCGCCCCGACATTTGCTCCACAATCAGTTTGGAATCGAGACGAAGATCTAAATCACTCGCCCCTAAGTCGCGAGCCGCTATGAGCCCATTGAGCAGGCCATAATATTCGGCAACATTATTAGTCGCTGTACCCACACAATAAGCAATGCGCTGTACTAGGTTGTTATCTGCGTCGTAGATGACGGTGCCCGCGCCGGCCACGCCCGGGTTTCCTCGCGAGCCTCCGTCGGAATAGATCACCAGCTTCATCTAGGCCCCTTGGATATTGCGGATGAGATAGGAGCCACAATCGGGGCATTGGGGGAGCTCATCGGCCGGGGTACGGCGGATCTCCGAGAGATCGGCAGGGGGCAGGATGATAAAGCACCCACCGCAACTGCGACCATTGAATTGGGCGGCGCCTACTCCATTCTCGAGGCGCTGCGCCTCGTATTCTGCAATAACATCGGCGGGGAGAGCCTGTCTAATCTCAGTAATGCGCGAGGCTCGATCGATAAGAGTGGTATCCTCACCTAGATTCTCAAGAGCCTTCTCAGCGTCTTCCACGCGTTTATCGGCGGCGGCGAGATCAGCACGACGAAGATCGATATTGGAGCGCAGCGCGTGGATGTGGTTGTGTGCTTCCTGGAGTTCTCCGGTGAGATCGGAGATTCGCGCATTAGAGGAATACAAGTCTTTTTCTAAGTCCTTGCGCAACTCCCTATCGGTTGCGGCAGAGAGCTGCCGTGCGGAGTCCTCCTTGCGGCGGCGCATCTTGCGCTCTTCTTCTTGGATACGCAGGATTTCCAATTCCATATCGTCGACAGCGAGCTGTGCTGCAGCGAGAGAATCACGAGCACGGCTGCGAATTTTCTTCGCAGCGTCTACTTCGCTTTGTTCTGCCGAGACCGCTGGAGCGATCCCGGTATCGCTAATGCGCTCAGCCGTGGCAAGTTCGAGGAGTAAGGGTTGCAGGTGGGATTCTAGTTTCACGGTTTGGTTTTGTCCTTGTGCCTTTTGGTCTAACTATCGAGTTCTCTTCTCACCCTAGCTTCGCACCTCATCACGGTGTGCGGTATGTCCACCCAAGTGCGATGGCCCGCTGTTGACGATTATCGGGGGAAAATCCGATCGTCATAAGCGCCAATACGATTAACAGCAGCGAATCACAATCGGAGATCGAGGTGGGCTGGAGTGTCTACAATTTTAAGGCTACTGCACATTGTTGAATCTGTAACTTCGTGCTGCGTATGCGCATGGGTTGCAGCCTTCAAATTCTGCTCCTCGCTTTATCACTGCACAGACAATTATGAGGCTATGACCAGCTTGCTACCCGGTAAGACAGTACAGGATTACCGTCGCTAACCGGTTGGGTGGGGGCCAAGGTTATTGGAGCCACAGTGTCCCTGCTTCGATTTCTGCCGCCGCGTTTTTATTTTCTCATGCGCTATGATGCGCCCACCCACAGTACGTGGAAATCTAAAGACCTTAAGAGATCTCGTAGGAAAGGAAAACTGGTGGGTCCTTAGGTATGCACAAATAAAAAGCTGCTCCTCCACTCTGAACATTCGAGAGCAGATTTCAGGGGATGAACTTGCGCCAGAACTTGAACAGTCTGCTATCCCGCGAAGATGAAGCGGTGCGAAGATTGAGGCTGGTAAAGGGATGGAGCGCATTTTCTACTATCTCTCCAGCCTCCACGTCCCAGGAGTAAAAAAGGGGGCCTTGGTAAGCCCCCCCCCTTTTTTCGCTTACGCGGCATCAAGCACCGCCAGTTCTCCACCGTAAGGTGCACATCCTGCACACCCGGTCTTGGGCTCCTTGGCCGTGAGTGCCTCCGCTGGTGGGTGCCTCTGATTGTGGGCCCTAGTGTTCCGGGTGTGCCGAGAGCGTCCACGGATCGGTCCGACAGTTTAAAACCTCTATATCAAGCTCGGGGTGGGCCTGGCGGAGGATCTCTTGCGCTTGTAAGGTCCAGGGGTATTCGCTAGCCCAGTGGGCGGTATCAATAACCAGCGGACCACCGGCACGCAGGTGCTCATCCACAGGGTGATGGCGCAGATCGCTCGTGAGATAAACATCTACGCCGAGTTGTCGCACCTTCTCTAAGAAACTATCGCCCGAGCCGGAGCTCACAGCGATCGTTTGCACCATGCGCTCTGGGTCACCTGCGGCTCTAATCCCCCACACCGTCTCAGGCAGTGCATTAGCAACCTGTTGCACGAAATCAGCAAAGCGCATGGGCTCTGGGAGCTCGCCGATTCTCCCCAGACCCGGCGCGCTATCGAGCTGCGTGGTGGGGGCTAGTGGGGTGATATCAAAGGCTGGCTCTTCATACGGGTGCGCGCTGCGGAGAGTGTCCATAAGGCGTGCGCGCAATCCTCGCGCGGCGACGAACTCAATGCGGACCTCCTTGAGGGTTTCTTTTTCTCCGGCGGTCCCGATCGTGGGGTTGGCATATGTGCCAGCCCGGAATTCTCCTTGCCCCTCCCATTGGAAGGCGCACTCGGTATAGCCACCAATTGCTCCGGCGCCTATGGCAAAAAGTGCTTCTTTTAAGTTTGTGGCATGCTCTGGGGGAATATGGACTCCCCATTTATCGAGGGAGTCGAGCTGCGGTGCAATGGGGCGCCCTGGGGTGATTCCCACCAGCTCGGCTAATTTGTCATTGACTCCGGGGCGAGCGCTATCGGCATTGGTATGGGCTGAGAAAAGAGCGCAGCCCGAGCGGATCAGTGCATGCACGATACGCCCTTTGGGAGTATGAGCGGCCACGGAGGTGACCCCGCGCATGAGGAGGGGGTGGTGGGTGATAATCAGGTCGGCGCCGCGCGCGATGGCTTGATCGACAACGTCATCGGTGCAGTCGAGGGCGAGGCATATAGTTTTCACTTCTGCTTCAAGGTCACCACATACCAGCCCGACGGCGTCCCAGCTTTCGGCAAGATGGGGCGGGTAGGCCTGATCGAGGGTGCGGATTATATCTTTAAGGTGCATCATATTCGCCTATATCTTTGGGGAGAAAACTATCTGTTTTTTGTCGAGCTGTTCCCACTCTAAGTGCCAATACTAAGAGCTAACAATCATATCGTCACCGCGGTCGGCTGTTATGCGAACCAACTGTGACCACGGGGCGCGCTTGAGGGGTTCGTATCTAGCAAGACCTCTTCGCGGAAGGCGGCTATCAGCTTTTCAACCTCGGAACTATCTCTGAGCGCTAACCGCCAATATCCTTGGTCAAGACCAGGGAAGCTCTCGCACCCTCTGATCGCGATTCCTCTTAAGCGAAGCCTTCTTCGTAGCTGCTCATTCCCCCCACGAACCAGCAGGAAGGGGGCGGAAGAGTTACTAGCTATGGTCAGACCCGCTGCTTCTAGCTGTGGAATCATTGCCGTGCGCTTGGCGCTCATCTCTGCACGAGCTAGCTCTAGATGACCCTGAGGTATCCCTATTTCAAAGACAGCGCGCGCCGCAGCGATCGCTAGGGAGCTCACCGGCCAATGGGCGCGCCGACGGCATAATTCCCGCAAGGTAGCGGGGTCAGCTATGAGGTAACCGACTCGTAGACCGGCGAGCCCCCAGGTTTTCGTTAGCGAGCGCGCCACGATCACTCGCCCTGGACCTGCTGCTGCTATAGCACCGACCATAGAGTATTCTTCGCTCACACAATCGAGGAAGGCTTCATCAACGACGAGCGTTCGGCCTGGCTTCCGCAGCGTGGCCAGCTGCGCCGGAGTAAGAACCTGGCCTGTTGGGTTCGTGGGGTTGCCAATAATCACCATATCGATGTGATCGGGAATCTCAGGCAGCTGATCAAAGGGGGGATCCACGATGAGCTGCTCTGGAATGTAGCCAGCGTCGATAAGCATGAGCTCGGGTTCGCAGAAGCCAGGGTGGATCACCGCTGGGTGCGCTGGTTTGAGGTGAGGTAGCATCGCGAAACCCTCGGAGGCGCCGCTTATTAACAGAATATGATCGGGTGGGACCTGATGATAATCAGCGATCAGTTCTTCCACTTTCGCTACCTCTGGGGCCGCTGGGTACCGGTGGATCTCCCCGAGCGCATCGATGAGTGCAGTGCGTAGCCATGGTGGTGGTGGCCCTGTGACATTGACCGCGAAATCGAGGTGGGCCCCGAGGGCGTCGGTATCGCCGTGGGTTCGAGAAAGCATGGCTACCACTTTAATAGCAGGAGAAAAATCTGTGGCACTATAGAGCGTATGGCCCTGCTGATCTTCGACGTCGACGGAACACTCATCGACTCCGCACCTGGGATTATCCACAGCGTGCGGCGTGCCCTTAATGATCTGGGGGTTCCAGACCCTGATGAGCAGTGGTTTCAGGATCTCCTCGGACCACAGATTAATGTCAGTTTTGCCCGTATCGGTTTAGGCGATGAGGCCGTAGGGCGGTTTCGGGGCTATTATCTCGACTCCGGCATCCAACACGCGTCGGTATACCCTGGCATCATCGACGTGCTCGAGGCTGCGCTAAATAAGGGGCATGTGCTGGTCACGGCGACTAATAAACCCCAGGCCACGGCTGAAAAATTTCTGCAGATTCATGGCCTCGCCGATTATTTTGCAGCGATTATTGGCTCCACCCCAGAGCGTGATTCCAAAGAAAAGGTCATTGCCCAGGCTCTTGCTAAATCGCGACCGGAAGAGACCACGCTTATGATTGGCGATCGGGACCACGATATTCTTGGCGCTCAGCTCAATGGGATTCCCGCTGCGGCCGCGACGTGGGGCTATGGGAGCGCTCACGAGTGGGAGCAGGCCCGCTATAAGTTAACCAGACCTGCTGATTTGAAAGGATTACTATGAGTTATCACATCACTGTGCTGTGCACGGGGAATATCTGCCGCTCCCCCATGGGCGACGTGATCTTAAACGATGCGATAACCACAGCGAACTTAAAAGATCTCGTTCGCGTGGACTCCTGCGGCACCGGCGGCTGGCATATCGGCCAGGGCGCCGATAAACGTGCAGTCGCCGAACTGAACAAGGCTGGATATGACGGCTCGCAGCATCGCGCCCAACAGTTTGGCGAGGACTTCGAGAACGCCGATCTCATCATAGCGATGGATCAATCCCATGTGGATTTCCTCAAAAACTACGGAGTGAATCCCTCTCGAGTACGCCTCCTGCGCAGCTTTGATCCCGATGCGGATTCCCTCGAGGTGGAGGACCCCTATTATGGTTATCCTTCGGATTTTGAGGTGGCCCGGGTGCAGATTGAACGGGCTGTTCCAGGTATCTTGAATTTCTTGCGTCACGAACTTGATCTCGACGAGTAGATCATGATGCGTTCTCGTCCCACCACCACTGGCATTAGGGCATTTCTTAGCCCCGGCTGGGTTATCACCACTCTCCTGGTCGTGGCATTTTCCTATGCGGCTTTTACCATTTTGTCCCCATGGCAGTTAAACAAAGACGCCATGATCGTCTCCCGCAATGCCCATATTGAACAAGCCTTCAAAGAGGCTCCGCAGCCTTATGAAGAAATCTTCGATGCCTCGGGGGCAATTACCAATGATCAAGAATGGATGCGGGTCAGTCTGACCGGGCATTATCTCCCCGATCAGGCGGTAACCCTACGGCTGCGGCCCGTAGGTGGCACCCCTGCGTACCACTCACTGACCCCTTTTCAGCTCGACTCCGGTCCAACAATCCTCATCAATCGAGGTTTTATCCCATCAAAGGCCGGATCAACCACAGTCATCCCGCCGGCACCCACCGGAGAAACCACGATTATTGCTCATGCTCGCACCAATGAATCTGTGCCCTCGACTCAGCCTATGACCTCGACTCAACCTATCCAGGTCTACGGCATTAATACTGCACAGATCGCTGAGCTTATTGGGGCTGATCTGGGGCGAGATTACGCGCAATTAGCTGAAGATCAGCCCGGTGGATTACAAACCATCCCCATCCCTAAGCTGGATCGAGGTAATCATCTCTCCTACGGTTTCCAGTGGATCGCCTTTGGGGTGATGGCCCCATTGGGTCTGGGGTATTTCATTCTCACGGAATCAAAAGAGCGTAGGCGGGCACGCGAGGAAGAAGAGCAGATGGCCCAATTGGCAAGCGATCATCCCAGTGGCCCCGACCCGCTACGTACAGATATACCGGCTGAAGACACCATAGAGAAGAACCAAGAGTCAAGCCTAGAGGACGCAATTGATAGAAAGATGCGCTCTCGCTACGGTGACCAGAAGCGCAACTACTACCAGCGCGATTACTGACAATACCAGCGACACGTGGGGGGGTATCGGCGCTTTAAGGGGTTGAGCGCTTCTTATGTGCTCGCCATATGAGCGGGAGCGCGATGGCGCAATACGTACCCCATTGGGTAAAGCGGGAGAGCTTAATGGCCCTCTTAATTGCTGGCACATCTGGGGGTTGGCCGAAACCTAGAATGGGTCGCATTTCCACCCCATGGTGGTAGTGCGTTGGACCTCCGAGTTGTATTCCTAGCGCGGCGGCAGCGGTGGCTTCCACGGGCCCTGCATTAGGGCTGGGATGATGGGGGGCCTGGGTACGTAGCGCTCGTATCCCCTCGGGCAATCGACCCGTCCTAAGCGCATAGATGAGGTGGAAGAAGGTTGTCACCCGGGCCGGAATATATGCGGCTATATCATCGAGCTGTGCCGCTGCCCACCCAAATTCTTGATAGCGGGGGTTTTTATACCCCACCATGGCGTCGAGAGTATTAATAGTGCGATGAAAAACCACTCCCGCTGGGCCACAGAGTGCCCAGCACAGCGGGGCTATCGCAGAATCAGAGGTATTTTCTGCCAATGATTCCGTGGTAGCACGGGCCATCTCGGCGCGGTTGAGTAGCTCAGGGTCGCGCGAACATAACCAAGGGATATAGGAGCGGGCGTGCTCGTCATCCCCAGCTTCGAGCGCGGATGCCATTCTATCCCCAATTCTCTCTAAGGTGGTGCCACCGAGTGAGGAAAAAAGGCTAAGTCCTAGGAGAAGATCGCGTCCGCGTGGGGGCAGCATTCTACTGATAGCTAGAGTTGAAACTACTGGAGGGATAACGGTGAGTGCCACATAGGCGGCCCCAGCTGTGCGGGTGGGTTGATAAATTCTCTTTTCAACCCATATTGCATACCGGCCAAAGATAGCTACCGGGTGGTACGCATTAGGGGGGTCACCGCATAAACGATCAGCAGCCATGCCTAAGGTGATACCTAGAAACATGGCTGCTGATCTTTTCTCTTGGTGCGCCCTGACGGGCTCGAACCGCCGACCTGCTGGGTGTAAACCAGCTGCTCTCCCAGCTGAGCTAAAGGCGCTTATACTCGCTGTGTACGTCTTGCGTACTGCAACGAGTAGTTACTCTAACAGTAAATCTTTAGGTTATACAAAACAGCAGCTTATACACGTTAACACAGATCTTTTTAACGAGCGCTGCTACCGCTTTAACTGTGCTTGACTCCACCTGGCACCAGGCAGGACCCTTGCCATTGGCTAAGGCGCTCCGCCTTAGTTTGTACGAGCCCGGCAAGCTGTGCTGCTTCGGAGATGATTCCCGGCTCGAGAGCGCCTAGTTGCCCAGTTCCTGGGGTTAAAAGCCAAATACAGCCTCCCTCATCGAGGACTCGTATGGTGTCGACGAGGGTATCGACAAGGTCGCCGTCTTCGCTGCGCCACCACAAAAGGACGGCATCGCAGGGTTCAATCGAGTCTTCGTCGATAAGCTCGGAGCCAATGACGTCTTCGACTGCTTCACTGATGGTTGTGTCGCAGTCTTCGTCCCAACCTATTTCTTGGACTACCATCCCGGGTTTGAAGCCGAGACGCTCGGTGCCGGTGGTAGGAGTATTCTGATTCAAATCTTCAGCGTTCATCAGAAGACCAGAATACAAGCATTCCTGCTTTTCTACACCTTCAATCCTCGGCCGCTTCCTCACCTTTACCCCCATGTGGTGAGGGGCACGACATAAATGCTTTTCCTAGTTATCCACCACAGGGCCATAAAGGTGCATCAAGGCGAAAGGGGCGGCACTACCTAAAATGGTGGCAAGGCACGTAAAGTAAAAAGTTAACGTAGTCTGTCTATAGACTATGAGGGGAGTTGCACCCACTCTTTCGGGGTCTTTTCCTCCCCCTGAAGCTGCGCGCTCTCACGTTCGCTGTGAGTTTGGGCAATCTGATAACTACATATTTTTTACTAACCCCAATTACCCCCCCTTGGAGGTGTGGAATGGCTGAACCAGTAAACGGTAAGCACACAGAAGACACCAATTTCGCCATGATCCGTGACGGCGTGGCCAGTTACTTAAACGACGTTGATCCTGAAGAGACTCGCGAATGGATGGAATCACTCGACGGCATGCTCGCCGATTCCAGTCCGGAGCGTGCTCGTTTTATCATGCTACGACTACTCGAGCGCGCCTCGGCGAAGCGCGTCCCGCTGCCGCCGATGACCTCGACCGATTATGTCAATACCATTCCTACCACCATGGAGCCGGAATTTCCCGGCGATGAGAGTATTGAAAAGCGCTACCGGCGGTGGATGCGATGGAATGCCGCAGTGATGGTTCACCGCGCGCAGCGCCCTGGTATCGGTGTTGGTGGCCATATCTCCACCTATGCTGGTGCCGCTCCCCTCTACGAGGTTGGCTTTAACCATTTCTTTAGGGGTAAAGATCACCCAGGTGGCGGCGATCATATCTTCTTCCAGGGACATGCATCTCCTGGTATCTATGCCCGCGCCTACCTCGAAGGTCGCCTATCCGAGGATGATCTTGATGGATTCCGCCAAGAAGTATCCCGCCCGCAGGGTGGTATACCTTCCTATCCACACCCGCACGGAATGACCGATTTCTGGGAATTCCCCACGGTGTCTATGGGTTTGGGCCCTATGGATGCGATCTATCAGGCTCGCTTCAACCGTTACCTGCACAACCGCGGTATTAAAGATACCTCGCAGCAGCATGTCTGGGCCTTCCTTGGTGATGGCGAAATGGACGAGCCCGAGTCGCGTGGCCTCATTCAGCTAGCCGCTTTGAATAATCTCGATAACTTGACCTTTGTTATTAACTGCAACCTGCAGCGTCTCGATGGTCCTGTGCGTGGTAATACCAAGATCATTCAAGAGCTCGAGTCATTCTTCCGCGGCGCTGGCTGGTCGGTTATTAAGGTTATTTGGGGTCGTGAGTGGGATAAACTTTTCGACGCCGACAAGGAAGGCGCCCTGGTGGAATTGATGAATACCACCCCCGATGGCGATTTCCAGACCTATAAGGCCAATGACGGCGCCTATGTGCGCGAGCACTTCTTTAATAGGGATGAGCGTACCGCCAAGCTAGTCGAGGATTGGACTGATGATGAGATCTGGCGCCTGCCTCGTGGTGGACACGATTACCGTAAGGTTTATGCCGCGTATAAGCGCGCGATGGAAGTCAAGGATCGCCCCACGGTTATTCTCGCGCATACCATCAAGGGCTACGGCTTAGGCCATAACTTCGAGGGCCGCAATGCGACCCACCAGATGAAGAAGATTACTCTCGAGGATCTCAAAGTCTTCCGCGATAAGATGGAAATCCCCATTAGCGATGAGGTTTTGGAAAAGGATCCTTATCTGCCTCCGTATTATCACCCGGGTCCAGATTCCGAAGAGATCAAATATATGATCGAGCGCCGTAAGGAACTCGGCGGATATCTCCCCGAGCGCCGCGTGGACTATACCCCCATCCAGGTGCCGCCTATTGAGAAGATGCGCAGCCTCCGCAAGGGTTCCGGGAAGCAGCAAGTTGCTACCACCATGGCGGTCGTCCGTGCCTTCAAGGAACTCATGCGCGATAAGGATCTCGGCCGGCGCGTGGTGCCTATCATCCCCGATGAGGCTCGTACCTTCGGTATGGACTCCTGGTTCCCCACCATGGGTATTTATAATCCTCATGGCCAAAACTACGTGCCCGTTGATCACGATTTGATGCTCTCCTATAAGGAGAGCAAGGATGGTCAGATCATGCACGAGGGTATTAATGAGGCGGGATCGGCTGCCGCCTTTATGGCTGCTGGTACCTCCTATGCCACCCACGGCGAGGCCATGATCCCGCTGTATATCTTCTACTCGATGTTCGGCTTCCAGCGCACCGGCGATTCCTTCTGGGCTGCCGGCGACCAAATGGCTCGAGGCTTTATTTTAGGCGCCACCGCTGGGCGCACCACGCTCACGGGTGAAGGCTTGCAGCATATGGATGGCCATTCCCAGATTCTGGCCTCTACCAACCCGGCAGTAGTGTCCTACGATCCCGCCTTTGCCTACGAGGTTGCCCACCTGCTCCATGAAGGTATTGACCGTATGTACGGTCCAGGCCGCGGTGAGAATGTCATGTACTATCTCACCATCTACAATGAGCCCATCACGCAGCCAGCGGAGCCCGAGGATCTTGATATCGAGGGTCTCCACAAGGGCATATACCTGTGGAAGAAGGCCGAGGAGACACAGTCGCACGAGGTTTCTCTCCTTGCTTCTGGTATCGGGATGCAGCAGGCCATCAGGGCCCAGGAGATTTTGGCTAATGATTATGATGTAGCCGCCAATATCTTCTCTGTCACCTCGTGGGTCGAGCTTGCTCGCGAGGGTCACGCTAAGTCGAGGGAGCAGTTACGCCACCCCGAAAAGACCATCGAGGAAGCATTTGCGACACGCCAGTTGAAGAAGGCTCGAGGCCCGTATATTGCAGTCTCGGATTTCGCCACCGATTTGCAGGAGCAAATTCGTGCTTTCGTCCCCGGTGATTACACCACCTTAGGTGCCGATGGTTTCGGCTTCTCCGATACTCGCGAAGCAGCCCGTCGCTTCTTCAATATCGATGCTGAATCTGTTGTGGTTGCTGCTCTCAGTGCTCTCGCGCGCGACGGTCAACTTGATATCTCCGTTGCCGCCGAGGCCGCTCAGCGATTCCACATCACGGATCCAACAAAGGCCTAGGTCCTAGATAAAAATTAGAGGGCTTCTTTTTCCTAACCGGAAAGAGAAGCCCTCTTTTTCTAGCGGTTACGACTGTGATGATTATCCTCTATCACTTGTGCAATGAGGTCGGCGATCTCGGCGTTGACGATCCCGGGATTCTCCATGGGTAGCATATGTCCCACATCAGGCACCACCACCAGGCGGCCCTTGGTTAATTGGGACAACATGAAGCTTGACTGCGATTCGGGGGTGAAATCGTCCTTATCGCCCACCATGATACGGGTGGGGATATCCCGTATATATTTCAACGCCTCCGACTCGTCATGTGTTTCTAAATCGTCGAGGAAGCCCACCAGGGTCTCAATTGGAGTCCCATCGATCATCTTAATGTGGTGCTTGCGTGTCTCCTCCGTGGAGCGCGTCACGATAGCTAAATTGCTCAACAGCGGCACGAGGGTTGTTTGCAATACCTCGCGCACATAGTCAGTCTCCTCCGCTGCGGCTCGCGCTATCGAGCGAATATCGTCCACGATAGGAAGTTGGAGCACCTGTGACAGCCCCGAATGAGCAAATGGCCTCGCTGAGGTGGAAATGAGGGCAATTCCTGCGCAACGAGAACGCAGCTGCGGGTAGCGGCGCAAGAGGTTCAGAATCACCATGCCACCCATCGAGTGGCCCACCAGAATAATTGGCCCCGTAATCTCAGCATCGTCAATAACTAGCATAACGTCATCGGCAGCTCCATCGATGGAGCATTCACTGACAGGGATGACCTCTGATTTGCCGTGCCCCCGCAGATCCATAGCCACACAGGAAACCTGATGAGCTAGCGATGCGATCTGTAAGTGCCATGAGGTGGCGGTCAGAGTATACCCGTGGACGAATACGACCGTCACGGGTGCGTCGTTTGAGGGTTCCCCTTCGCAGTAATAGCGGACGCCGTCGGCGTTGAAGCCAGTACTGAACTGGGGTGGTCGATACTCCTGCTCCCGGGTATTCTGTGCGATTCGCCATTTCCGATAGCGCTTCTTTAACTGACTCAGGAGCATAAATATTACACTACCGCATGAGGCGCGTAGCCTTAGATGTGATAGTTAAAAAATAACAAGAGCGCGGTATGAGATAGTTGACATTTCCCTCTTTCTCAGCGCGCGTTGGAAGGATCCCCCAATCATGTCATCACTCCACGATCAACTGCAGGCTCTGATTACTCCCGATGAACCTGAGGAAATGTCCGAGGACTATCCCCAGCTTCGGGCTTTACTATCCCGCCTCAGTGGAATTGATGCCGAGAGCATCCTCCCGGAGGCAACACTTAAGGAAGGGCTTGGTTTAAGCTCGCTGGATCTTATAGAAATCGCCATTAGGATTGAAGATCAGTGGGGCTTAAAGGCAAGCTTTGAACGCTACGCGAAGGTTGAGACAGTCGCCGATCTGCGCGCCTTAATTGACGGGCGTGAGGGAGACGAGGAATCCGAACTCGGCGGCGAGTGATTTCATCATGGACTCTAGTTCCGCGAACTCTTTCGCTTCAGCGTTGAGTACTTGACGGCAGTCTACTGCACCCCTTTTACGCGACTTTCGCCATGTTGTGCATTGCGCTACGTCTAAATAGTCTGTTCCCGGCAATGCTGCGACAGGTTCAGACTGTAATGCCGAGGCCATTGCTTCTTCGACTCGCATGCGACAGCGAGTCGGCATCCCCCAGATTTTTAAGACTGCAAAATTCAAGGTGGTGGGCATGGTGGTGTCCTTTCGTTTAACAAGTTCTGTCTTCCCCAACAAACTTGTGAATAAACAAAAGGAATCACCCTATGATTCAACGCAGAATGAAGCCACAAATCAACTCTCAAGGCGAGCTTTAACCCCCAGCTCACCACCTATTTATTAAAGCTAAAGTTAAGCTTTAAAGATCTCTTCGTTGGCCACAGCCCACAGATCTTTAGCCCACGGACCAAAGGGGCGATCAGTCAGCACCACCGCACCTTTGCCGCTACGGGGGTGCACCCACATAAAAGTGCCCGACTGCCCAAAGTGGCCCACTATATCGGCAGGCATGGACCGACCCAACCAGTGCGGCGATTTTTCTCCATGGATCTCGAATCCTAAGCCCCAGGGGCAGGGTTTGTGCATGCCATAGCCTGGCACAATCCCATCTAGCTGTGGATACTGGACGGTCCACGCCTGTTTTAGGGTTTCAGAGGCAAGTAGCTGAGGGTGAGTGAGCTCTTGCATGAACGCTAGGAGATCTCGCACACAACTTCGCGCCTCGTGCCCTGCCGATCCCCATAAAGAAGTAGCAGTCATTCCTAAGGGCTGGAATATCGCTTCATCGAGGTAGGTGGCAAAGCTCATCTCTGCTTCTGCTTGCACTTTCTGCGCTAGCATCTCAAACCCGTAGGAGGAGTAGATGCGCCGCGTCAGTGGTGGCTTTGCGCTGTCAGAGGCGCTAAAACCGACTCCCGAGGCGTGGCTGAGCAGGTGTCTCGCGGTGATGTTGTTGGGGAAGATCTCCTCGTCCAGCTCGAAAATGCCTTCTTCATAGGCGATGAGGAAGCCGTAGGTTGCAAGAAGTTTCGTCACACTTGCGAGCTCAAAAATATGCTGCGGATCGCCGTATAGCTGAGGTGGCTGCGCAGGATCGCTCATGATTGCTGCGGACACGGTATCGACAGGCCACTGGCTGAAATCGGAAGACATAATTCTTAACTTAGCGCGCTTGCTTGGTGTTTTTAAACTCCCCCTCGAAGGTGGGATTAGAACCGCGCCCTTTATTCCACCCCTTGCGCTCCGCGCGCTTGATAAGAGCTCTCAGCTGGGCTGCCGTCATATTCACAGGTGCCCACTCGGAGCTTCTAAAGAGGACCCATCCGCGCCAGTAGGCAATAATCGCAAGACCCGCCCCAATTAGTGGCGCAATAATCATCCCGATAACGTCATGGCCTGCAGCATGACTAAAGGCCATGGCTGCGGCACTCGCAGAAGCAGGTACTGCATAGAGTGTGCCTCCGCCGAAAATTGTGGGCACTTGCCCGGTGACAACATCTCGGATCATTCCGCCGCCCACGGCGGTTATGACGCCCATGAATACCGCAGAAACAAGCGGCATATCGAAGGTCACTGCCTTCACGCACCCGGTGACAGCCCAGACACCTAGGATAATGGCATCGGCATGTACCTTGAAGAGCTCCCACGCACGACCTTTGAGTGCGGTGACGAGGGCAATCACCGCGCCGAGTAGGGCAAGGAGGAGGTAGGTGGGATCAGCGATGGCCGCAGCGGTACCGCGCTGCATGAGCACATCACGGATCATACCACCACCGAGTGCCGAAAATAGGGCTAGGAAGACAAAACCTACGAAGTCAAAATTCCGCTGCCGCGCAATCGTGCCCCCAATGATTCCATTGAGGACAACCCCTATGAGGTCAAAAATTTGGTAGAGATTCCAAATCAAGGGGTCGACGTCAGCCACTTCGCACCGAGCTTTCTTTTTGTACAACGACGATCTAATGGCACAGCAATCACTAACTGTACAAAAATTTTTGGCGATATCCTAAGAGTGGTTCATCCTCCACCGTGGGAAAATCTAGCAGTCCATTCGTTGGGGTCTACTGACATAAATGCGAGCCAGCAGTCAGGAGCTGAATTTATATTTTTCTCACCTGATCATGCTTTAGCATGTGAGGCGTGCGATCTAAGGGTAGGGTGCAATTCTCCGCTTTAATTTTCTCGGTTGTTAGATGAGGCACACCTCCCAGGTTTTTAACTTGTGGACATGAACCCCGCGATCTACTCGAGGAGGTCGCGCCGGATATAGCCCTGAGCAGCGTGAATGTGAGCTCGTTACGGTCTGAGCACACTACAGCACAGAGATCCTGCACTGGCTGCTGCTAGGGCCTCCACTAGTGCTCGCTCCTCGCGTGTAGATCGTAGGGAGATAGCACTCCCCTGCAGGCAGGCGTGTGGACTGCATGCATCTGGGCGCGGCTCACCAAATAAATTCGCACCAGCTAAGGTCCAGAAGGGAGCATGTGCGAAGCAAGGCAAAACGCATACGAAAAAACCCAGACTGTTGATTATCAGCCTGGGTTGTTATGCTCCCCCAACTGGACTCGAACCAGTAACCCTTCGATTAACAGTCGAATGCTCTGCCAATTGAGCTATGGGGGAATATGCTTTGAGAAGCTTTGTACTTAAAGCGCCTCCGTGGCAACGATTGAAACTATACACAGGACCGCAAAGTGGCACAAATTAGCAGCTCATCGCCAATAATTTTACTCGCGATCTGAGATGAGTTTTGCCAATTATTCTTCTGAGTACTTAGCTGGTATTTTATTTTTTGGGGCTATAGCTCAGTCGGTTAGAGCCGCGGACTCATAATCCGTTGGTCCCGGGTTCGAGCCCCGGTGGCCCCACAAAAGATTCCTGCACCTGTATGGTGCAGGGATCTTTTTCTTAGCTGCACATCAAGGGTATTTTCGGTAGAGTTGGAAGTCAGATTTCAACCGAGCAAAGGGAGTTTTATCCAGATGTTTCAATTCGTCGTCGGGGCCGCTGCTGGCTATATTTTTGGCACCAAGGCCGGTAGACGCCGGTACGAACAAATGAAGCGGGGTTACCGGGCGACGATGAACTCCCCCGTCACCAAATACGCGCTCGGAAAAACTCGTTCCGCTCTTGCCAATAAGCTTGACCCTCAGCCTCGTTTGCGCGAAGTCAAAGGCGTGAAGAAGAGTAAGAACGACCCCGAAATCTTTGAAGTAGACCACGATTAATGACTAGAAAGACATTTAAGGACACGATTATGGCACGTTCCCTGCGCTTCTCCGCAGTCGCCCTCTCATCCCTCACCATTGCAGGACTCGGCCTTGCGGCATGTACCCCTCCTTCTCATATTGATTCCGACAAGAAAGTCGATACCGCGGTAGACGGTCAGGTGGCCGTTAAGAGCACCGAGGGTATGGAGGATAAGGAAGCCGCCGAGATGACCACGAGTGTGGAAAAAGCCGCACCCAGGGAAGAAAACGTCACGGTAGCTCTCTCCGCAACCGAACTCACTGAGGGAGAGCTCGTCGATGTAGAGATCACTGGGCTGGCCGCGGAAGCTGGTTATTATACGGCTATTTGCAAGACTCCCACCCCCGATGGTGCTGCACCACTATGTACAGGCACCTTGACTGACCCCAATACCGCTGCGTGGCTGAAAGGCGACGATAGCGGCACCGTGAAGATCTCCGACGACGGCACCGCTACCTTTACCTTGACTGCTACCGCTGTTGGTGAGGGTGTCGATTGTTCCACTGATGCTTGCTTATTGCAGGTTTTCGGTGATCACACTGAGGGCTTCCGCCCTGTTGCTGCCATCCCTGTTGCGTTTAAGGCCTAGAAATCTCAGGTATAAAAAAGCCCACTTCGGTGGGCTTTTTCTTTAGGAGAATATCCGCTCGATGAGTTCTCGACGGGCCTGCTCAAGAGCCACCAAATCGGCGAAGAGATCACGGTAGGAATCACCGTCCTCGTCGGGGCGCATTCTTTGCAGCTGGCTTTTCAAAATGGCAATCTGATTACCTACTCGCTTCTCCTGCAGGCGTGAGAGGGCCTTCGTAGCATAGGCATCAAGATCTGATGGATCATCAAAATCAGTGTGGAATTCTTCCACTACGAGTTCCGAAAGCACGGAGCGTCCAATAAGGTCAGGAATTTTTTCTGCCACCTGGGCGATGAAATCTTCAGCAGCGTGCTCACAACCCCCGACCTTAGCAATGGCCCGGGCGATCACCTTATAGGTCTCGTGCCCAAAGCTCTCCTCACTCAATCCGTCGAAAAAGCTCCCCGCGGTCTGAGGAAATTGCAGCGCCAGTTTCAACACTTCCCGCTCCGGCCATAGCTGACTATCTTTAGGATCGGGGTGGCTGAGCATCTGGGTGGCAGGAGCCTGGTCGGTGTTGGGAGAAAAGCGTTGGGCACGCCTAGGCGGTTGGGATTGTTGAGGGGATTTCGCTGCCGCTCGTACCTGGTTGAGAACCTCTCTTTCGTTGGGCCAGCCCACCCATCCGGCGAGTTGCCGTGCGTACTCGTCTCGCAGCGCCCGGTCATGTATACCAGCGACGATAGGGACGGTGCGCCGCAGGGCTTGGAGGCGCCCTTCGGCGGAATCAAGGGGGTAGTCACTGATGAGGTTGCGAATGATAAATTCAAACATTGGTTGGCGCTGCGCCACCAGATCCCGCAGAGCTGCATCGCCTTTTTCCAGCCGCAAATCGCACGGGTCCATCCCGTCGGGAGCGACGGAGACATAGGACTGTCCGGTGAATTTTTGATCCCCATCGAAGGCACGCACCGCGGCTTTTTTCCCGGCTTCATCGCCGTCGAAGGTATAGATTAATTCACCGCGGAAATAGCTATCGTCAAGCATGAGCCGCCGAATCATCTGGAGGTGATCCGGGCCGAAAGCGGTACCGCAGGACGCTACAGCCGTGTCGACGCCGGCCGCGTGCATAGCCATGACATCGGTATAGCCTTCGACGACCACGCACTGATGCTTGTGGGCGATACTTTTTTTGGCTTTATCTAAACCAAAGAGCACCTTGGACTTCTTATACAAGATGGTCTCAGGGGTATTCATATATTTTCCCAAAGTGTCGTCATCGAACAGCTTGCGGGCGCCGAAGCCGATAACATCACTGGAGGTGGATTTAATGGGCCATATTAGCCGCCGCCTGAAACGATCCACGGGGCCGCGTTTGCCCATGGTAGAAATTCCGGCCGCCTCCAACTCTTTGAAACTAAAGGATTTCAGCAGGTGCTTGGTCGTGGTATCCCACCCTTCAGGTGCGTAGCCGCATTCGAAGGTATAGATAAGATCCTTGCTAAAGCCTCGGTCAAGCAGGAAACGGCGCGCCGTCTCTGCCTCGGGAGTTTCAAGTTGTTCCCGGTAGAAGCGGTGAGCGGCCCGATTGGCTTCAATCAGACGTTTGCGGGTGCCGGGCTCAACGGCCGGCGCACCTGTGGTTCCGCCTTGGTAATTGATGCGGTAATGGATGTGCTCGGCCACTGCTTCCACTGCCTCAGGAAAGGACATATGTTCCATTTCCATGAGGAAGGTAAAAACATCTCCGCCTTTTCCTGTGGAAAAGCAGTGGAAATAGCCGTGTTGCGGGCGCACATGAAAAGACGGAGTCTTTTCATCCTTAAAGGGGCTTAAGCCCTTGAGGCTATCGGCTCCGGCGGGTTTGAGCTGGACGTACTCGCCGACGATCTCCTCGATCGCTGCCTGTTCGCGTATGGCCTGAATATCAGATTCCGGAATTCGTCCTTTGCCCATAGTGTATGAGTGTAACAAGAGCCGATAATTTTTCCGCTCCCTATTCCACCGTCACACTTTTTGCGAGATTGCGCGGCTGGTCCACGTCATAGCCCTTGGCTTTAGCGACGGCTGCTGCAAAGATCTGCAAGGGCACGGTTGCAACCAATGGCTGCATGAGGCTGGGGGTGGTGGGAACGCGGATAATATGGTGCGCGCATTCTGCCACCTTCTCATCCCCTTCCTCGGCGATCACGATGGTATAGGCGCCGCGGGCATTAACTTCTTGAATGCTCGAGAGCACTTTGGCGTGTAGTAATCCTCGTCCTCTCGGGCTAGGAACCACCATGAAGATAGGCTGCCCTTTTTCAACGAGGGCGATGGGGCCGTGCTTGAGTTCGCCCGCGGCGAACCCTTCCGCATGAATATAGGCGATTTCCTTGAGCTTTAAAGCCCCTTCGAGGGCGACGGGGAAGCCAACATGGCGACCAAGGAAGAGGACAGATTGTGCCGTAGAGAGCCTGCGCCCTAGGTGTTGAATATCAGGCTCGGATTCTAAAACTCGTGCGATCTTCTCTGGGATGCGGCGCAGTTCCCCG
Source organism: Corynebacterium sp. ES2715-CONJ3 (assembly GCF_024814365.1). Lineage (NCBI taxonomy): Bacteria > Bacillati > Actinomycetota > Actinomycetes > Mycobacteriales > Corynebacteriaceae > Corynebacterium > Corynebacterium sp. ES2715-CONJ3. The sequence continues at coordinate 104,428 of NZ_JANUXS010000006.1, read as the reverse complement.
TAAATGGCTGCTACTTCGTCGCTGAACATATTTCCGCGCAATTGCGCAAGGTAGAGTCCAAGGATATAGGAAGCGGTGATCTGGGCTAGGAATGCTTTCGTGGAGGCCACAGCGATTTCGGGTCCGGCGTGCGTATAAATTACTGCATCGGATTCTCGCGGGATTGTGGATCCGTGGGTATTGCAGATGGCCACCACTTTGGCTCCTTGTTCACGGGCATGGCGAACCGCCATGAGGGTATCCATGGTCTCCCCAGACTGGGAGACCGCCACAACGAGGGTCTTTTCGTTCACGATGGGATCGCGATAACGGAATTCATGAGCGAGTTCCACTTCCGTAGGGATCCGGCACCAGTGTTCGATGGCATAGCGCGCCACCAGGCCAGAATAGGCGGCGGTACCACAGGCGATGACAATGATCTTATCCACCGACCGCAGAATGCTCTCGTCGATATGGAGTTCGTCTAGAACAATATGGCCGGTGGCATCGACCCTCCCGAGAAGAGTATCGCGAACGGCGGCGGGCTGGTCGTGGATTTCCTTTTCCATAAAGGAGTCGAAGCCCTCTTTTTCGGCGGCTTTGGCATCCCACTCCACCCTGAATGCGCTTCCTGAGATGGGGGCTCCGTCGAAGTCGGTGATCTCGTATCCGGTGGCGGTAGCCGTCACGATGCTGTCATTTGCTATCTCAACGGCATCCCTGGTGTAGTCGATAAAGCCGGAGACATCGGAGCTGAGGAAGATCTCGTTATGGCCCACACCGAGTACTAGAGGAGAATTGCGGCGAGCGGCCACGATTCGGTCGGGGGCATTCTGGTGTATGGCCAGGAGTGTAAACGCTCCTTCCAGCCGCTGGCAGACAGCCCGCATTGCGGATTCAAGATCACCCAACTGATGTAGCTCATAGGCAATAAGGTGAGCGACAATCTCGGTATCGGTATCAGAAATAATTTCGATGCCAGTGCTTATTAGCTCGGCTTTTAATTCAGCAAAATTCTCAATGATGCCGTTGTGAACGAGTGCAAGCGCCCCATGATCGGCTAGGTGCGGGTGCGCATTGGCATCGGTGGGACCACCGTGGGTTGCCCACCTGGTGTGTCCGATCCCGATCCGAGAAGGCTGCACAGGATGAGCCGCGATCTCTGCTTCGAGGTCTTTGACCTTCCCGGCTTTTTTGCGCATATACAGCTGCTCGTTAGCTATGAGCGCCACACCAGCAGAATCGTAACCTCGGTATTCGAGGCGCTTGAGTCCCTGAAGGACCACGTCGAGAGCTTGGGGTTGATCTTGGCCAATATATCCTACAATTCCGCACATAGTCCCAAATGTACTGCAGCTCTGCTTTCTTGCACTAATTTTTTTTTAAAAATCTGCGAGAATATATAACTATGCGTCGACTCCTCGTAGCCCTCGGTGGTGTGATGATAATAGCCATGTTTTTCTTCGGCGAAGAGTTTAACACCGATATGAGCTACCCAGATTTTCCAGGTAATGCTTTTTCCGAGTGTTATGTTAAAGATCTCCCCGACCAAGCGTGGGAGACTATCCGCGATATCCGCAGTGGTGGGCCGTATGATTTTCCGGCCGATGATAATCGGCACTTTGGCAATTACGAGGGATTGCTTCCTTTAGACTCGCAGTACCGCGAGTACACAGTTAAAACTCCAGGCCTCAACCATCGCGGCCCCCTGCGCATCGTCACAGGTGGTGGAAGTGACACAGACCCGGATAGGTGGTACTTCTCCCCCGATCATTATCAGTCTTTCTGCCTGATCCCTGATGCGGAGAGTAATCGCCTAACTGAAGTAGGACCGTAGCTCAGCGCTACGGTGCGCCACTCGCTCGAGGCGCGACTCTGTCATGGAGGCAATGGCATCGATTATTACCCGCTGACGCTGGGCTGAGGTTTGGGCCCGCTCGAAAAAATATTCGTAGAGCGGATCAAGGGCACCTGGACCCGAGGCCTCAAGATAATCATAGACTCGGAAGAGTCGATCGCGTTGTCGATCTTGACGCTGCTGGTGGTGCTCGTCTTCCATAACATACAGCACCGCAATGGTTTTGAGTAAGGTGACTTCGTTCACAACGGTCTCAGGTACCACGAGTGTGCCTAAGCAGCGTCCGACGGGCATATCGTTGGCTAACCGGGTTGCGGCGACTACCGCCGAGATATACCGACCAACGAGCTGCGAGGTCAAAGCCTTGAGATCACAATAGCCTTGAAAAGTCCCCGAGAAGTCTGCGGCGCGTTTGACCACCGGTAATTCCCGCAGTGCGCCGGCTGCATCGATGAGGCCGTCGATATTACCTCCGAAAGCCTCCGCACCTTTATCCGCAAGCGCAGCCAGCTCGACGAAATCCCAGAGCACTGCTAGATCAATGCGGCCGGACACGATCCCGTCCTCGACATCGTGAACGCTGTAGGCGATATCGTCCGAAAAATCCATAGTTTGGGCTTCCATGGAGCTTTGTTGATCCTCATGTCCGGCGCGCACCCACTCAAGAAGCTCCGCGTCCTCGTCATAGCAGCCGTATTTACGGTTGGTGCTGCCGTCAGGGTTGGTGCGTGTGCGTGGATATTTACATGCCGCATCCAAACTGGCGCGCGTGAGGTTGAGTCCTACACTCTCCCCTGAATCAAGAAGCACTTTTGGTTCTAAGCGGCTTAGGATGCGCAGGGTCTGAGCATTACCTTCGAAGCCTCCGCACTCGGTGGCGAGCATATTGAGGGCTTGTTCCCCGTTGTGGCCGTAAGGCGGATGCCCAATATCGTGGGTGAGTCCGGCCATCTCGCAGAGATCGGCATTCAGCCCCAGGGACGACCCGATACCGCGGGCAATCTGAGCTACCTCGAGCGAATGGGTGAGCCGAGTGCGGGGGGTGTCTCCGTCGCGGGGACCTACGACTTGGGTTTTGTCAGCAAGGCGCCGCAGGGCTGCTGAGTGCAGGACCCGTGCGCGATCACGGGCGAACGGTCCGCGTTCCTCAGGGGTGGAAGCCAAACCGTGGTGCTTAGCAGGCTCCTCATAAAGCCGCTGACGGTCATGGTCGGAGTAGCCGTATGCGGAAATCATGCACCTATTCTAAGGCTTTTTCCAATAGCTTTGCCCGAGCAAGGCGGTGTGGTGTGAAGTATGCCTGGAGGCGGCGAAGCCAGCGCTGGACGACTTTGGCCAGCCTGGGCGAGATAAAGCGCTCAACTGCTAATACTGTCACTCCTCCCATTTCGTGAATGAGCGGACCCACTTTTACTACACCTGAATGATAAGGCGTAGGTGACAGCTGAAAATCAAAGCCTTCCAGTTCCCCCAAAAGACGCACCCGCAAGGCATGGGAGGGGTGAGTAATCACGATCCACGGTGGTGGGCACATAGCTGCGACATCGATAAGGGAGCCGCGGGTGTCATGACCTGAGGCGATCACCCGGATCTTGTCCGCTGCTACCCCCATCTCTTCAAGAGTCTGGCGGCCCACGTCGGCCTCAGAGTGGGATTCTCCCGGCATCTTTCCGCCCACCGTCATGATCTCTTGATTGCGATCACGCTGGTGAAGCTCTGCAGCCCACTTAAGGCGCTGGGCGAATATGGGCGATGGCCGGCCCTCTTTTTGGGCTGCACCTAGTACGAGAAACGGGGCGTGCGTATGGGGCACGCTGCCTGTGCGCAGCACCCCGTAGCTCCAGATCGTGAGGCCTAGAAAAAAGGGCGGGAGGAGGACGAGACGAAACATGGGTGCCAGTGTAATCGCCCCTAGAGATATGGCTGTGATTAGCTATTGTAGAGGGTATGACATCATTGCTATCACGCACCTTTACTACTGCCGTGGGGATCTTGGGATTCAACGTCTGCGGATTCTTAGCAGCTGCTCCCCTGGCCTATGCCAGCACCCTGAACGTTATCGCGGAACCCGCGGTGAGCTATCCCCAAGTCGTGACTGATTTCACCGATCGCTTAAGCGCCAATGATATCGAGTGGATTAATGAGCGTGCTGCTGATTATGCTGCCGGTGAGGATGGCACGTTTACCTTGGTAATGGTCAATGATTTTGATGGCTTGACCCCCGAGGCTTGGAGTGAGCAGGTCCTCAATGAGGGTGCGGCGCGCCCCCGGGATATCGTTATGGTGATTGGGGCGAATAGTTATGGTTTTACCGGTGGCTCTGGCTTTAGTTCCGCTGAGCTCGATGCCATGTGGAATGCCTCCTCGCAGGCGTTGAGTGCGAGAGATTTTGCGGGATCTGCCGTGGCGTTGATGGATGCCGCACATCCTGCCGGCACCATAATTGCCGTAGATCCTGCCTCGGACTCAGACGGTTCGTGGGGATGGGTTGTCGGAGGTCTCGGCGCCACTGCCCTGGCGGGAGGGGGGATATATGCCGCAACTCGTCGGAAGTCGAAGAAATCTTCTCAGGAGATTTTAGAGAAGGCGCGCGCTCTTGATCCCGCCCAGCCCTCTGCGTTGCAGCAACTACCGCTGGATACTTTAGAGCAGCTTGCTGCTGAGGAGTTGGTGAGTACCGATGAATCGATTCAGCGGGCGCGCACCGAGCTCGATATCGCTATGGCAGAATTTGGGGCCGAACGCACTCGGGCCTTCACCAGCGCAATGAATCATTCCACACATACCTTGCAGAAGGCCTTTGAATTAAAGCGCCAACTCGACGGCGGCCTCTATGCGGGCGAGGTCGAAAAACGCGGATTGCTCGTCGATATTATTTCCTCGTGTGGCCAAGCCGATGATGCACTCGAGGCACAGGCAAATAATTTTGCCCAGTTGCGCAACCTACTTGTCCACGCCCAGGATAATTTAGACCGAATTACGCGAGAGACAGTGGAATTATATGCACGTCTCCCTGAGGCTGAGGCGCAGCTCGACGCCCTCAAGGAAGAATTTGAGGAGCCAATCTTAAGCCCGATCGCTCATAATATTGAGATCGCCCAAGCCGCCCTCAAAGAAGCTGACCAGCAGCTTGATATCGGGCGCAGTCTCCTTAATCGCCCCGCAGGTGAACAAGGTGGGCTCGTCGATGCCATTCGCCTGGCCGAAGCCGCGAGTGCGCAAACTGATCGGATGCTTAAAGCTATCGAACATGCGCACAGTGATATTAATCGCGCGCGTGCAGGCATCGGAGGTCTCATTACCGAAATTGAGGAGGAGATCCAGCAAGCCATAGATATTCGCGCGCAGGGCGAATCTCAGGGGACTCCGATGAATTGGCAGGCTGTGGAAGAGACTATTGAGCAGGCGCGCCACGTGGTTGAGCAAGCTCGGACGAATGCCCAGACTGATCCCCTGGGTACCTGGACTCTATTGAGTGATTGCGATGCGCGTCTTGATGAGATGCTCGAGCAAATCCAGGAGGGTACCACAAGTCATGCTCGCCTTCTGCAGGTATATACGCAACAAGCTGATGTCGCTGCTGCTCATATTCGGGCCGCGCGGGATCTGATTTCTACGCGAGGGCGCATCGTCCGGGCGGGGGCGCGCACCAAGTTGGCGGAGGCTGAGCGGTCTTATGCACAGGCTGAAAATGAACGTAACCGTCATACCCGTCAGGCGATTAATTACGCAAGGCAGGCGGCTCAATTAGCCCAGTCCGCGCTCACCTTAGCGCAACGCGATGATGACGATTACCGGATGCGTCACTCCACTCCGCGTTCCGGGGGTGGAACAGGTTCATTTGTCGCCGGAATGGTCATTAATGAACTTCTGAGCGGTGGCCGCCGCGGCGGGGGCTTCGGCGGAGGTTTTGGTGGCGGTTTCGGCGGCGGAGGCTTTGGGGGAGGCGGTTTTGGGGGCGGCTCCCGCGGCGGCGGTTTCGGCGGTGGCGGCTCCCGCGGAGGCAGCTTCTAGTCCCAAAAAGATCCGGTTCACAGGCTATGTGAACCGGATCTTTTTTATTGGGTCAGTGCGATTAGGTCAGCAGGGTGAATATTGTAATCGCAATGGCCATGAGGGAGGTGAGGATGAGCGCCAGAGTCATTGACATCATCTTCGACTCTAATTGCGTGCGAGTCACCCACGAGAGGAATACGCGCTGCTCAGGGCTTAGAATATCGTCGGTACTGCGCCCGGTCTCGTCGGCGAATTCGGTAATGGCTTTCCGAACCCCGTTATTGCCGCCAGAAAACTGCCCGACTTTGCGATTGGTGGCGTCGAGGTATACCCAATCTTGACCACCTTCATTGACGGCTCGGATTTTAGTTCCGGCAAGATCGATGGTGATCTCATGCGATCGACCAAAGGGCTTATCGCCAGTGGTTGCGCGATACACCTGCGCGGTTGGCAGCGTGGCCTCGAGCTCGTTCTTATCGGCGCGTACCTTCCACGGACTAGTTCCCACCATGGCAGTATCGGGCTCGGAGCCGACCTTGAGTGGGAATACCGCGATTTCATCTTCCACTGGGTCGAGCAGGCGTGCAAACTCGCCTGTGCGCTTGGCCCACTGGGTGTATATGGGATCGGACATATCTGTTAACAACCTACCAATCGGGCGGCTAGATAGGACTCCAGTTCGGAGATCTTGACGCGTTCTTGCTCCATGGTATCGCGTTCGCGCACGGTTACGGAGTCATCGTCGAGTGAATCAAAATCGACCGTAACGCAGAAGGGGGTGCCGATCTCGTCTTGTCGACGATAGCGGCGTCCAATAGCACCCGCGACATCATAATCGACATTCCAGAATTTCCGCAGCGATTGCGCAATGCGCTCTGCTGTTGGGGTTAAGGTGTCTTTTTTCGATAGTGGCAATACCGCGACCTTGACGGGAGCCAAACGGCGATCGAGGCGTAAAACTACGCGCTTGTCCACCCCGCCCTTGGCATTCGGGGCTTCATCCTCGTAGTAGGCATCGCATAGGAACGCCATCATGGCGCGGGTGAGGCCGAAGGAGGGCTCGATGACATGTGGGACATAACGCTCGCCGTTGACCTGGTCGTGGTAGGAGAGGTCCTCACCGGAATGCTCAATATGGCAGCCGAGGTCATAGTCGGTACGGTTAGCCACGCCCATTAATTCGCCCCACTCGCTACCTTTGAAGCCGAAGCGGTATTCGAAGTCGATGGTGCCGGCGGAATAGTGAGCGCGCTCTTCCTCTGGGACATCAAACTGACGCATATTGTCGGGGTTAATACCGAGGTCGATGAACCAGTTCCAACAGTCATTAACCCACTGGTCGAATTTTTCTTGAGCCTGATTTTCAGGTACGAAATACTCGATCTCCATTTGCTCGAATTCACGGGTTCGGAAGATGAAGTTGCCCGGAGTGATTTCGTTGCGGAAGGCTTTACCAACCTGGCCGATTCCAAAGGGTGGTTTCATGCGGGCGGTGGTCATGACGTTTTTGAAGTTGACGAAGATACCTTGAGCAGTTTCGGGGCGCATATAGTGTAGCCCCTGCTCATTATCGACTGGGCCGAGGAAGGTTTTCATCAGTCCGGAGAACATCTGGGGTTCGGTCCACGCACCCGGTTGTCCGGTTTCTGGGTCGGGAATATCAGCGAGGCCATTTTCGGGCTTGTGGCCGTGCTTAGCCTCGTAAGCTTCGATTAGGTGATCGGCGCGGTAGCGCTTGTGGGTGTGCAACGACTCCACGAGGGGGTCGGTGAATGTGGCTACGTGGCCGGAGGCCTCCCAGACTTGGCGCGGCAGGATAATAGAAGAATCGAGCCCAACCATATCGGCGCGACCTTGAACGAAGGTGCGCCACCACTGTTTCTTAATATTTTCTTTGAGCTCGACACCCAAGGGGCCGTAGTCCCACGCGGAGCGGGTGCCACCGTAGATTTCGCCACACGGGTATACGAGGCCGCGGCGTTTGCAGAGGTTTACTACGGTATCAATGACTGAGCTTTGAGCCATGGAAAAAGGTCTCCTTGAGGTTTCTTAGTAATTAGCCTTCCCCCAGTTAATCGCGGGGAGTTCCTCCAACTTTACTAGTTCTTGACTGAGAAGCCTAAGCCGATTGCCGAAGAGAATCTCCTCCACGAGTTCCCTAAGAGAATTGGTGCCCTACGGCAAGCACTTTTGAGAAGTATAAGGCTTACCTAAGTAAACAAACAGGCCAAATACCTTATATATGGGCTTTTGTTCGGGAGCAGTTCTTAAAGTTCTGAGCGAGGAAGTGGTACGAGGTAGAATCTCCGCTATATTTAAGTATCAGGAACGCTACAGTTTAGGTATATACACGTAACCACTGTTGACCTATCGATTTTTCCACCTCCATTAACACCGAAGGGGATATATCGATTGAACAGTGTTTAGTTAGCCAAACGCAACGACCGATGGAGAGATGATGGGATCATTAACCGGTACCCAAGAAAACCGCAATACCTCGATGAATTGGGGCCACGATTTCACAATGGCTGCGGGGTTTTTTACCTCCCTTAGCTGCAGCACTCGTTTAAGCATCATCCAGCTTTTAAGCGGCGGCCCCCTATTTGTTAACGAAATTGCCGAACACTTAGACTGCAGCCAACCGCTCATTAGCCAGCACTTGAAGATACTTCGTACAGCTGGCATCGTGGGTAGTACCCGAAAAGGCCGAAAAATCGTTTACCACATTAGCAATCCCCTCGCGCTCGACATTGTTCAACGGGTCACCATGCAAGCGGAATCATCGAGATAAATATCTTTTAAAACAAAAAACAACCCCTCGGAAAATCCGGGATCAAACCGTAACCCATGATGGCATTTTGCGGCTAATGAAAGCGAAATCTAGTATGATTTGAGTCATAGCTAGACTGTAAAGTGCTGTTTGTTCCAGCTGACCGGTCCCCGCGACCAGTGAGCACCCTATGGAAGCTAGTCAGCTCAGGCTCTTGAAATTTTCCATCACGTGGCCTGTTTACTTCTAGCTATAGCAACGTTTTGCTTCATCTACCACCTCCTAGGTCTGACACCCTACCTGGTGCCAATAGCGCTCTGACAGGCGCGTATGAAGCTAAAAAATCATAAAAGGGAATGGAATCATGAACCGCACTTTAGAACCGAGGGTTCCGAAGCTCGGTGTCCGCAGCACCCGCCAACGCGCCGCTGTCGTCACTGTTCTTCGCGACTTTGATAATTTCGCCTCCGCAAAAACGATCCACGAGGAACTCACCAAGAGAAATCTCAAGGTAGGGTTGACAACCGTTTATCGCACCCTGCAGTCGCTGACTGAGATCAAAGCAGTCGACGCTTTGCACATGTCCAACGGCGAAACCCTTTATCGGCAATGCCTCAATAACGCTCACCATCACCACCTCGTGTGCACCCAATGTGGACACACAGTTGAGGTCGAAGGTGGCCCGGTCGAAGAGTGGGCGAAGGATGTCTCCCGCGCCCATAGCTTCACCCTTACAGGACATGACGCCGAAATATACGGCACGTGCTCACAGTGCGCCGCAACTATCTAGCCCCTAACCCAGGGCACTAACCCTGGGTTCAGCCGATAATCGTGCCAAAGGCCATACCCAATACATAGGTGATACCTGCAGCACCGAGTCCTATTAGCAGTTGACGGATCGCCCGGTACACAGGAGGTTTCCCGGAGAGTACACCGGTGAGACTACCCGTAGCAATCAGGGCGATGCCAACTAATACAATGCCTGCTAGACCCAAGACGAGGCCACTAAATTGAAAAGCCAGGATAAACGGGATAAGCGGGATAAATGCTCCCCCAGCAAAGCAACAGAAGCTGTAGATGGCCGCATGAATAGCTTCCTTGGAGTCGATGTCGCTGTTCTCCCCAAACTCTTCTATCAACGCCTGATCATGGGAATCCGCTAAGGAATTTAAGACCTGCTCCGCCTTGAGTTGAGCCTCGTGATCACCTAATCCACGTGCTCGGTACACCAGCGCGAGCTCATTGGCATCCACATCGAGTGCCGCCACACTGCGCTGCGCCTTCTGATCCGGGGCGGACGCCTCGCGCAGCTCCTGAGAACTCTTCACCGAAATATATTCTCCGGCCGCCATAGACAGAGCCCCTGAGAGCAAACCAGAGATACCCGCAAGAAGGACGAAGCGAGAATCGACGCCCGATCCCATCACTCCCAAGACGAGCGCCAAATTGGAGACGAGGCCGTCATTTGCACCGAAAATAGCAGCACGGAAGGAGCCACTCATTTTCTCCCTGGCATCCGCAGCTAAACCACGAATGACCTCGCCATGCATCATCTCATCAGCGTGCATTTGCGCCGTGGCATCCGCATCCTTCTCATAGGGACTGCGCATTTCCGCGTTCTGCATTAATGCAAGAGCAAAAAGAGAACCGAAGTGCTTGGTCATAAACGCCAGCACTAAGGTGCTAAAATCTGGGCGGCGCGGGAGCCCCACATCATCACCCAACTTTTCGCGCCAGTATTTCTCGTGGCGTTCTTCGGCACGTGCCAAACTTAAGAGGATCTCTTTCTCCTCACCGCTTCTCTTATGAGCTAACTGCCGATAAACCGCGGCCTCGGCGCGTTCATTGGCCAGATACTGCTGCCATTTGCGGATTGTTTTGGCATCCGGGGTAGGGGTCACTTCACTCCTCCGAAACGACGGTCACGATGAGCATATTCAATAACTGCGTCAAAGAGATCAGCAGGTGTGTAATCGGGGAAGAGCTTATTCTGATAAACCATTTCCGCGTAGGCAGATTGCCATAACAAAAAATTTGAGGTTCGCTTTTCCCCCGACGGTCGCAGGAATAAGTCCACGTCGGGCATATCGGGCTCGTCGAGAAAGATGTGAAAATTCTTCTCCGTTATGTCTTCTGGATCTAAAAGGCCTTGCTGAACCTTCCGGGCAATATCGCGAACCCCGTCCACGATCTCCGCGCGACCACCGTAATTAACACACATATACAGCGTCATCGCCTCATTATTCTTGGTGAGCTCTTCCGCCGCTTCAAGTTCGTTAATGACACTGCGCCATAGCCGTGGGCGCCGGCCAACCCAGCGAACTCGCACCCCACGCTCATGAAGCCACATTTTTTGGCGCGATAATACATCACGGTTAAAGCCCATGAGAAAGCGCACTTCTTCTACGCTGCGCCGCCAGTTCTCGGTGCTAAAAGCATAGGCGGAGAGATTTTTTACCCCTAGCGCTAAACAAGCAGAGACCATATCCAACAGTACGGCTTCGCCGCGCTGGTGCCCTTCGGTACGCTTTAAGCCGCGCTGCGTAGCCCACCGCCCATTGCCATCCATAACGAGGGCGATATGATTGGGGATAAACTGCGGATCTATTTGAGGTGCCTGTAGATTATCGCTCACCTCTCCTATCTTGCCATTAGCGACAGCCGAGTCCTAAACCTGATCGAGAACTTCTAAGGCGGCAATTTTGCGTTCGGCATACCACTGAAAATGGAGGCGCACGAACTGATGAACTTCGGCCTGAAAATGCGAAGATTGCGCAATGATCTCGATCGCGTTGTCAAGGAATTGATGCTCGAGAAGCCACGCTATATGCAAGGCTTCGGGATCTAATTCCTTGGAACCGGGGGGCCGACAATTCACACATACCGCACCCCCAGGTGCCGGGTGAAAAGCATGATGGGGCCCCGGTTTCTGGCATTGCGCACACAGGAAGAGGCTGGGCGCCCAACCCGCGATATGCATGGCTTGCAATAAGAATGCATCCAGGACGACCGTGGGATAAGCCGTCTGCCGCATCAGTTCGATATGGTCGAGAACGAGATCATAAAGATCATCTTCAGCCAGGCGCTCCGCCACTTCAAGAATTGCTGTGGCGGCAATAAAACGCTGCGAATCCTCCACAATTCCGGTGGCAAAAAAACGCACCGTATCTGCTTGGGTAAGAGTCTCCAGATTACGACCCGGATAAAGCTGTACATCTATCTCCACAAAGGGCTGCAGCCTCGATCCGAAGCGGCTTTTTGCGCGCCTGACTCCCTTAGCTACCGCACGGATAATGCCATGCTCTTTACTTAAGAGAACAACAATACGATCGGCTTCTCCAAAATCATAAGTGCGCACGACAACCGCGCGCACCTTATATGATTGTCTAGCCACTAGAATCCAAGGCGACCGAGCTGCTTTGGATCAGACTGCCAGTTCTTCAACACCTTCACCCGCAGGTCAAGGAAAACATTGCTGCCAAGTAGCTCGATAATTCTGGGTCGAGCTTTAAAAATGATCCGGCCCAGACCGCGTCCGCCGCGACCGATAATAATGCTCTTCTGCCCCGGGCGTTCCACATAAATCACGACATGAACATCGAGAACTCCCTCACGTTCGGTGCTCGGGATGATCTCGTCAACCTCCACGGCCACCGAGTGAGGCAATTCTTCCTTGAGGCCAGCAAGTGCGGCCTCGCGCACGATCTCCGCAATCCGAGTGGGGGTATCGTCGTCGGTGATGTGATCATCGGGGTAAAATTTCGGGCCCTCGGGAAGCTGATTGATAATCACATCGATCAGTACCTCACGCTGTTCACCCGTGATCGCCGAGACTGGTACCACCTCGCACTCACTACCGAGAAGTTCATGCAAAGCCATCAGCTGCACGGCCACTTGATCGCGGCTGACCTTATCCACCTTGGTCACAATGCCCATCAGAGGCGTTCTCGGGGCGACGCTGCGAATATTGTCCACAATCCAGCGATCACCCGGCCCAATCTTTTCATCGGCTGGGATCGTGACCGCAATCAGATCCATATCCGCATAGGTATCTTTGACCACCTCATTGAGGCGCTCACCCAAAAGCGTGCGCGGGCGGTGTAGACCCGGGGTATCCACGACGATGATTTGGGCGTTGTCGCGGTGCACCAGGCCTCTAATGGGGTGGCGGGTTGTCTCGGGCTGATTGGCGGTAATCGCAATCTTTTCTCCCACCAGTGCGTTGGTGAGCGTGGACTTTCCCGAATTGGGTCGTCCTACAAATGAGATGAAACCGGAGCGGAATCCCTCGGGGGTATCGGTAAAATTCACCCTTCTCCTTAGATTGAGTGTTGGGATTTCTTTAGCTTAGCGGATTTTCGACGCCACAAAATGATGGTGTGGATTCACAAAGGAATCTTGGGCCTTAATCAACAGCAATTCCCGAGAGTTTTCTTCGTACGTCATCGAAATAAGATCAAAGATGGCGGCCGCTGTTTTTTCTAATGCCTTTTTGGCATCGAAATCGCGAATATAGTGGCCGGTAAATAAAGCTGCGGTGACATCCCCGGAGCCATTACGCTTAACGTCGAGATAAGGGGTTTGGATGATCCACGCACCCTCATCATTAACAACCACCATTTCCACGGTGTGCTCTGGCCGGCCCGGACGCATCACAGAGGTCACTAGAACCGTATGCGGACCGAGGGCGCGCGCCTTATCAGCTGCAGCGATAGTGGACTCAAGATCGCTCGCCTCCATCCCCGTGAGATAGCCCAGTTCAAACTGATTGGGGGTGATGATATCTGCCACAGGCACGACGACGTCGCGGAGCAAGGGCGGGATTAATTCCGACACAAAGCACCCCGACTTCGCATTACCCATAACGGGATCGCAGGCATACTGAGCTGAAGGATTCTTTCTCTTTATCGCAGCAACCGTCTCGGTGATAACCTCAGCGATATCGGATCCACCCTGATAGCCCGAGATAATGGCCTCGATATTGGCGAAAGCACCGCGGGCGGAAATTCCGGCTATGACATCGCGAACGTGGTCAGCCGGAATGAGCTGACCACCCCAATCTCCGTAACCGGTATGGTTAGAAAAATTAACGGTATGCACGGGCCACACCTCGTGGCCGATACGCTGGAGGGGGAAAACTGCCGCAGAATTACCCACGTGCCCATAGGAAACGTGGGATTGAATCGAAAGAATGCTCATATCGAGTATTCTTCCACGCTCCTAGGCGGAAGTGGAATTATCCACCATGTCGATAAAGAGCTCGTGGACCGTGGTATCTTGTCCCAGCTCGGGATGAAAACTAGTAGCAAGCACATGATTGCGCTTTACCGCCACAATCGCCCCGTTCGCGGTACGAGCGAGAACTTCGACGCCGGGGCCAATCTCCTCCACCCAGGGAGCCCGGATAAAGGTTGCATTGACCTTCTTACCAGCTATATCGAGAGTTTCCTCGAATGAATCGACTTGACGCCCAAATGCATTGCGACGCACCGTTATATCTAGTGCCCCTAGGCAGTGCGCATCTGCTCTGGTATCAAGCACACGTGAACTAAGGAGGATCATGCCAGCGCATGTGCCATAGGCGGGCAAGCCCTGCTGCACCAGGTGGCGCAGCGGTTCTAATAGGCCCCCTAATTCGAGCAAGGTCGATATCGTAGTGGATTCGCCGCCTGGCAAGATAATCCCGGTAAGCCCCTCAAGGTGCTCGACCCGGCGAACCAACCGGTACTCCCGACCCAAAATTTCGAGCATGCGAGCATGTTCGCTGACGCCCCCTTGGAGCGCCAAGATGCCGATCATCTACCAACCGCGCTCGGCCAAGCGATGCGATACGGGGATCTCATCGACATTAATGCCCACCATGGCTTCGCCCAGACCGCGGGAAACGCGAGCGATCGTATCGGGGTCGTCATAATTTTGGGTTGCCTGAACAATTGCGCGGGCCCGTTGTTCTGGATTACCGGACTTGAAGATGCCAGAGCCGACAAAGACTCCCTCCGCCCCCATCTGCATCATCATGGCGGCGTCAGCTGGGGTGGCAATGCCTCCAGCAGTAAAGAGCACAACTGGGAGTTTCCCAGTGCTGGCTACCTCCACGACTAATTCATAAGGGGCTTGGAGCTCCTTGGCCGCCACGTAGAGTTCATCACGAGACATGGAGCTGAGGCGATTGATCTCAGCACGAATGGTACGCATATGAGTGACTGCATTGGATACATCACCGGTGCCTGCCTCACCCTTGGAGCGAATCATAGCTGCACCTTCGTTGATGCGGCGCAATGCCTCTCCGAGATTGGTTGCCCCGCAGACGAATGGGATGTCGAAGGCGAATTTATCGATGTGGTTGGTGTAATCGGCAGGGCTGAGCACCTCCGACTCATCGATGAAGTCTACCCCTAGAGATTGCAGTACTTGAGCTTCCACGAAGTGTCCGATCCTCGCTTTGGCCATCACGGGGATGGTGACGGCGTTGATGATGCCGTCGATCATATCGGGATCTGACATGCGCGATACCCCACCTTGGGCACGAATATCGGCTGGCACACGCTCGAGTGCCATCACAGCGGTGGCTCCCGCGTCCTCGGCGATCTTGGCCTGCTCCGGGGTGACCACATCCATGATCACGCCTCCTTTGAGCATCTCCGCTAGGCCACGTTTAACACGCGCGGTACCAGTAAACTTTTCGCTGCTCATCAAATCTCCTTGAAGTGAGGTACAAAGGTACTGCTTTATCATAAGGGGTGAGCCGGCTTCACGCCCTCACCCAGGTGTTATTAATAATGGATTTCATCGAAAACGTCCACATCAGTGGACTTTTATTCAAAAATCCCTCATTCTTGATGCGTGTCCAAAAGGGTGACCAGAACAGAGCGCACACGTACCCGCCCACGCGTGTCCCGTCCCCCTTCGGCCTGTAAACGCAGACCGTTAGTTTCAACGACCGTGCCAGGCAAGGGCACGCGGCCTTCCTCGAAGGAGATGAGCCCCGCCACGGTTTCCACCTGGTCTTCAATTTCATCTGAGAATTCGAAGTCAATGCCGTGCTTTTCTCGGATATGCTCCACTAGTTCCTCGAGATTCAGGCGTGCCACCACGCGGTAGCTATAAGAATCATCGGCGAGATCCTCGATTGGAGCCAGTTCTTCCTGATCGTATTCATCAGCGATCTCGCCAACGATTTCCTCCAAGATATCCTCGATCGACAACAGGCCAGCAACTCCTCCAAATTCGTCGATGAGGATGGCCAGGTGGAAACGCTCGGTTTGCATCTCCTGCAGTAAAATATCGAGTTTTTTTGAATCTGGAATGAATTTTGCTGGCCTGAGGATATCGTCGATAGGTGTAGTGCCGGCATCATCGTTGAGGAAGGTATTTTTCATCACATCCTTGAGGTAGACAATACCGACGATATCGTCCACATTCTCCCCGATTACAGGAAGCCTAGACAGACCCGAGCGCACAAAGACTCCCGTGGCCTGGCGGGTAGTAATGCCGGAGTTCAACCACACCATTTCAGGGCGCGGCACCATCACTTCGCGGGCCGTGGTATCAGCTAGATCGAAGACATTTTGGATCATCCGCCGTTCTTCGTTTTCCATGACGCCCTGCTGCGAGGCGATATCGACCATCTCACGCAGCTCGATCTCCGTCGAATACGGACCATCTCCATAGCCAGCGCCGGGCGCTATGCGATTTCCCACACAGACTAAAACCCGAGTTAGCGGGCCTAGGATGACGGCCAGCGTATTCAGAAAGATTGCCGCATTCACGCTAATCGCATAAGGGACGGCCCGGCCAATGGAATTAGAAATAACGGCCAGCAGCATATAGGCGATAAGAGTGGCAAAAACCAGGCCCACCGAGATTCCCCAATGGTGCCACGTGGAGTCAGCGAGGAAGCCCGCACTCACGGCTGCGATAGCACCGAAGAGGGTACGAGCGAGACCAAGTATATTACTGTGTTCTTCGCGGCGCTCTAGAACCTTAACCAGGCTCTTATGGGTCTGGGTGGGGGCATCTTTGACATCTTTGATCGCTCGCGCTCGGGAGACATGCGCGATAGCGGCCTCGATGACGCCTAGAGTTGTGGCGATCAGGAGGCTTAAGACAATAATGACGATGAGGCTAAGCGAGTTCACTGTTCTCCAATAGCAGGGATTGACTGCTCAGAGTCCATCTGTTGATCGAGGGCCAACCGCTGGGCCGCGGTGGGAAAAGCCCCCTCATTTTCAGGGCGAGGCTGGAAGTCCAGACCGCGCGCGGCGCAATCGTCGTACCAATCCCGCAATAAATCATTCTGGAGGGCAAACATATATTGCTCTTCGCGCGGCTCAATATGGTCATAGCCTAAGAGATGCAAACAGCCGTGCACGGTTAATAACGCCAATTCATGGGCGAGATCGTGGCCGGCTTTATCAGCCTGTTGAGCGGCAAATTCGGGGCACAAAATAATATCGCCGAGCATTGCTGGCCCTAGGTCCACAGCATCTGGGCGCTGCGAATGCGGAGTGAGTTCATCCATGGGGAAACTCAAAACATCCGTCGGTCCCGGCAGGTCCATCCATTGCATATGCAAATCACTCATCGTGGCGGTACCCACCAACGAAATAGTCAAGAGCGCCTCCGGGTGAATATCCATCTCCCGCAACACAAAACGAGCGCAATCGACGAGTGCTACCTCATTGATGAGCGTATACCCAGATTCGTTGAGAATTTCGATGCTCATTGTTATCTTTCTTGTCGACGCTTTTCTTCCGCGGCCTCATAGGAATCATAAGCAGAAACGATGCGACCGACGAGCTGGTGACGCACCACATCCTCAGCACCGAGTTCAGCAAAGTGGACACCTTCCACCCCACGCAGAATGGAGCGCACGAGGCGCAGTCCAGACTTTTGGCCACCAGGAAGATCCACCTGGGTGATATCGCCTGTAACAACCATCTTGGAACCGAATCCAAGCCTGGTCAGGAACATTTTCATTTGAGCCGCAGTCGTATTTTGAGCTTCATCCAAGATAACGAAGGCATCGTTGAGGGTGCGGCCGCGCATATATGCAAGCGGAGCCACCTCGACAATACCTGCTTCCATGAGCTTAGGAATAACTTCCGGCTCCACCATATCGCGCAGCGCATCGTGCAAAGGCCTCAAGTAGGGATCAATCTTGTCGTTGAGAGTGCCGGGTAAAAAGCCCAGCTTCTCCCCTGCTTCAACAGCAGGGCGAGTCAAAATGATGCGGCTCACGTGCTTAGCTTGGAGAGCTTGGACAGCCTTAGCCATGGCGAGATAAGTTTTACCCGAGCCCGCAGGACCCAGCCCGAAAACGATCGTATTATCGTCGATCGCGTCCACATACTCCTTTTGGCCATAAGTTTTTGGGCGCACTGACTTTCCGCGGCGCACCACAATATCGCTAGCGAGCGCCCGGGCTACTGACTGGGGGGACTCAATGGTAATCATCGACAGCGTATGTTTCACAGCATCTGGTGTGATCTCCACTCCGCGGCGCGCCATAGACTGCAATTCCTTGAGCACTTTGATCGCCCTGGAGACCTCATGGTCCACCCCATTGAGAGTGACAACAGTTCCGCGTATATGAATGCTGCAATCGAGGTGGTCTTCTAAGACCTTGATATGGCGATCATTAATGCCGAAAATTACCGGCGCATGATTACTATCTACTTCGACCGTGCGTACTATCTGACTCAAAAAAATTTACCTTCCACAAGTATAGTGTCCACCTCACAGTATCAGAGCGACCACCGTGGGGTGAGTACGCCCAGAGCCGCTAAGGCCACCATTCCAGCTGCAGCGGTGCGCAGTACCTCGGGGCCCAATTTGACCAAATGCGCTCCGAGGTCGATGAAAACCTGGTATTCCTCTGGGCTGATTCCCCCCTCCGGGCCAACAATGAGTGCTAAGCGCTGGACGTGGGGATAATCACGCAGAGCCTGAGCAATAGGTTGCGCAGAATCCTCCGCCAGCACGAGGACCAGGTCCATTTCGGTGCAAATCTCCCTTAATTGAGGTGTCGAACTCAGGGGATAGATCTCGGGGAGATAGCTTCGCCGGGATTGTTTTGCGGCGGCTAGGACTGCGGATTGCCACTTCTTTATTCCCTTGTCCGCTTTAGGCCCCGACCATTGAGCGATGCACCGACTCGCCTGCCATGGCACGATGGCATCCGCACCAGCTTGGGTGAGCAGGTCGACGGTGAGCTCACTGCGTTCAGACTTCGGCAGCGCCTGAATCACCGTAATATGTGGGCACTGAGGAATTTCTTTATCGCACTGGAGGATCATTCCGCGCAGAGTATCTTTGCCCGAAATCTCCTGAACCTCGATCAACGCCCGGGAACCGTGGCCGTCGACAAGCTCAATATGTTCCCCGATTCCAATCCTTTTAGCGCTCACCGCATGCCGCCCTTCCGACCCTGTTAGTTCAACGGCGCCTGTTTGGGGCAGCGGGGCGGAATGGAGGAATACTGGTAGTGACATGACTACTTCCGGAATTTATTACGGATCCGCGAGAAGAATGAATTATCATCCGCGGATTCATGGACTTGTGCTAAATCTTGGCGGTGATCTCGCAGAGACTGCAGAATCTTGCGCGATTGTTCATCCAATTCTCGCGGAACCATGACATTGATATGGGCAATCATATTGCCGAAGCTGTCCGCGCGCAGCTGCTTCATGCCCTTTTCCTCGATAGTGACAACTTCACCGGGCTGGGTACCGGCTGGGATCTCGAAAGTGATCTCGGCCCCGTCCAGACCTGTTACTGATAAGTCGGTGCCTAAGGCCGCATCAACCATCGGGATATTGGCCCGGAAATGGAGGTGATCGCCTTCTCGCTCGAAGATAGGATGCGGTGCAACGGTGATCTCGATATACAGATCACCGGCAGGGCCACCGCCCAAGCCCACCTCACCCTCGCCACTTAAACGCAGTTGCATACCACTGGCAATGCCCGCTGGGATACGAACCGACTTATTGCGTCGGGTGCGCACCCGGCCGTGGCCGGCACACTTATCACACGGGTCTTCGATGATATCGCCGAAGCCCTCGCAGACTGGGCATGCGACGGTGGTGAGCATATTGCCGAGGAAGGAGCGCTGCATCTGCTCGATATGACCCGAGCCTTGGCATCGAGAACACCTGACGGGCTGAGCCTTGGTTTTCGATCCCGAACCGTGGCAGATATCGCAGACCACGGCGGTGTCGATGGTGATCTCCTCATCGACACCTTGGAAAGCGTCTTCGAGAGTGATCGACAACCGCACCAGGGCGTCATCGCCTGGGCGTACCCGGCTTATTGGGCCCCGTCCGCCACCACCGCCACCGAAGAAGGCGTCGAAAATATCTCCGAAACCGCCGCCGAAGCCCGGGTGCTGTCCCCCGCCGCCCTGCTGCATGGGGTCACCGCCCATATCGACAATGCGACGTTTTTCCGGGTCGAGGAGAACCTCCTGGGCGAGGGAGATATCACTGAATTTCGCTGCCGCCTCTGGGGTGTCATTGACATCCGGGTGGTATTTACGAGCCAACTTACGGTAGGCCTTCTTGATTTCGTTATCAGATGCATCCTTGGAGATATTGAGAATGCCGTAGTAATCGCGAGCCACAAAAAGTCCTTTATTATCTACTAGTTCGAAACGGTGATCGTGTCTAAAAAGCACATTCTAGTCACGTTCCCATAACTAGGCCCTAATCGCCCTCAATGGATAAACCGCCCTCGGCTAACTTGACCGAGGGGCGGGAGAGAGAAACTCATACTACCGGCCGAGGAGGAAGTGATTGAATAGCCCACCAAAGATTCCCACAATCGAAATGAGTGCTGCGATCACTGAGCCAATGATGGCGCCGCGGCTACTTCCGGTGGACTGCTGAGGGGAGTCTTGGTCTGCCGGAGGAAGTGGCTGAGCAGGTTGCGAAGGCTGAGAAGGTTGAGGCTGGTTTTTGGTAGCGGTAGGGATAGGCCGTGGCTTTTCTACAGCGGGCTTCTCTTGGGTGCTACTGGGAGAATGAGGACGTGGCGTCGAGCTGGGTGCATGAGGACGCGGTGTGGAGCTGGGTGCATGAGGACGCGGTGTGGAGCTGGGTGCATGAGGACGCGGTGTGGAGCTGGGTGCATGGCGCTTCGATATCAATGGAGTGTCGAGAGTGAAGATCGCCGAGCAGATGGGTTCAGCCGAGGGGCCCTCGCTAATCGGTGCAGACACTTCTAGGTGTGCGGTGCCAGCGGCGATATCTTCGTGAGTCAGCGTGCGAGTATAAGTGAGATAGATCGATGATCCGTTCTCGACTACCGGATCTCGCCGTCCATCCTTGACGTGCCAAGGTAGGTACAACAGGAAGAGGTTATCACTGTTGGTGTGGAAATTGAGGAAGGGATCAGCTGTGACACCGACATAGAACGGCCCACGAGAGAAGCCATTATTACGGATTCCCAGTTCGTAGGAAATTGTATCGCCAGCGCGCGCATCGCGATCCTGCCATGACACGGTGACCTCAGGATGGGTGGAGACATGATCGCAAGCGACTGTGCGCCACGGAAATTCAACTCCCTGTGGAGGCTGGGTTTGGGCTTGGGACACAGGGGCGATGAGGCCAGCGGTAAGAACCGCGAGGAGGCCGGCAGCTCCAAACCGGGTGATGGATCGCGAACCAGCGAAGATACGAGGCTTCATGATGAGATGACCTTTCCTGTCGTGGGCACTAGAGATTGGTAAATATGTCCAGAAAAATATAGCTCCCACCATTTTCCCTTGCAAAACGAAAGCTCAACCCTTATTTTCGGAGCATTTTTGGCCATACTGGAGATAAAAATCGAATCTACTGCCCGCTGTCATCATCCCTTATAGGTATTAACCATCGTTGGCTGATGATTCTTAAGGCTTTGGACTGCGCCGCGTCGAGTATGGGCGAAAATTCTCAGGTCTCTAACAATAAGTTTTCCGACGCAGGGCCGCTCTCATATCGATAGCGCTTAAGCTAGCAAGCTCAAGCGTAATCGATCCTCTCGCTCTAGGTCCCTTAGATTTTTCTTCTTCTAGTAATTGATCACAGCTTTAGAGACATAGTGCGCTACCGCCTGCACCTTGGCCATTGTTGCTGGGTAGTCCATGTGGGTGGGCCCTACAACCCCCAGACCGCCCACCCCATAGCTGGTGGCCACCACAGATGCTTCGCGCATCTTATCGTCACGGGTTTCCTCGCCAATCATCACGCTCGTTGTCCCGAGATCTTGCACATTCGCTAAAAGTTCCAGCACCACGACTTGCTCCTCGAGTGCCTCCAGAACACGGGGGAAATCAGCGGAGAAACGCTGCAGGTGCGGGGTTCCAGCCAAGATGAGGCGATCACTAGGGTGCTCGATAAAAGTATCGACCAACGCACTCACACAGCTGATGAGGTGCGGGCTTAAATCTGCTTCAGCACGGGCCATCAGCCCGCTGAGCGCTAGGGCGGCCTCGGATAAGAAGACACCGTCCAAGGCACTATTAATCAGATATTTCAGGCGCGCTACTTGATCCTCGTCGATAGCGGCGTCGAGGTCGACAATGCGCTGCTCTACGCGACCGGTATCGGTGATCAGCACTAAGAGCAGCCTGGTGGGATTGAGAGTCACCAATTCGAGGTGCTTAACGCGCGCCGCTTTTAAAGTCGGCATTTGCACCACTGCCACCTGATGCGTGAGCTGCGCGAGCAGGTGGACCGAGCGCTTGAGCACCTCTTCAAGGTCGATGGCCCCTTCGAGGAAGCTCGAGATTGCCCGACGCTCCGCGGGATTCAGGGGTTTTACCTCGTGCAGTGAGTCGACAAAAAGCCGGTAGCCTTTATGCGTCGGAATTCTGCCTGAACTCTTATGTTGCTGCGCGATATAGCCTTCTGCCTCTAGTGCGGCCATATCATTGCGGATGGTCGCGGAGGACACGTTGAGTTGATGGCGATCGAGTAAGGCTTGCGACCCAACAGGTTCTTGGGAGCGAATATAATCGGCGACGATTGCACGCAACACTTCTTGCCGACGCTTCAGTGTGCTCATATCCCTACCTTTCTCCTGCTACTAGGATATCTGCAATCATTCCGTCGGCAAGTAGTCGCCCCCTATCACTGACCGCGACGCGCTGCCCCACCGTCAGGAGGCCGCGTTCGGCGAACCGCTGAATCACCTGCACCTCCAGCTCGTTGAAATGCTCTTTTCCCAAACCTTCCTTAAGCCGAAGCCCCAACATGACTTGCTCTTCGTGGCGCTCTTGAGTGCTCAGCACCTCGCGTTCTGCGATAGGCAACTGACCTGCATTGATCATCTGCGCATACCGCGCGGGGTGTTTAACGTTATAAAAGCGTGTGCCGTCTAGATGCGAGTGAGCCCCTGGCCCTGCTCCCCACCAGTCGTGATTGCGCCAATAACCTAGATTATGGTGGCACTGCCCGCCCTTTTTTGCCCAGTTAGAGACCTCGTACCAATCAAAGCCTGCGGCCTGTAAGGCACGATCGATCATCTCAAAGCGGTCAGCGTAAATATCTTCATCTGGTGCGGGAATATGGCCGTTTCTAATTTTCCGGGCCATCCTCGTGCCGTCCTCGACAATTAGGGAATAGGCCGAGATATGGTCGATATCTAAAGCAAGGATCTGCTCGAGGGTGGCGCGTATATCTGAGTCGCGTTCAGTGGGGGTGCCATAGATCATGTCCAGATTGATATGGTTAATGCCCGCCCGCTGAGCCTCCCGCACCGCCTCGAAGGCGCGCCCGGGGGTGTGTTGGCGCTCAAGAACTTTAAGAACCCTAGGGCTCGCAGATTGCATGCCGAGACTGAGTCGGGTGAACCCCGCCTTCAGCAGAGAGTCAAAGAACTCGGGTGAGGTTGACTCGGGATTGGATTCCGTAGTTATTTCCGCACCACGGGCGATTCCGCACGTAGATCTAATCGCATCGAGGATTCGGCTCAGCCCCTTAGCCCCGAGAACTGATGGGGTTCCCCCACCAATAAAAACGGTATGTGCTGGACCTATATCGTAGCTTTGAACCATGAGCTGAAGCTCGCGCTCCAGGGCGTCAAGGTATGTAGCGGGTGAAAACGCACCTAATTCGCCTGGGACGTAGGTGTTGAAATCGCAGTAACCACACCGGGATTGACAAAAGGGGACGTGGATATATACGCCGAACATCTGAACCTAGGATACTTTGTTGTGTTTTTTGGCTTTGACCCGAGCCACCACAGCATCGATACGCGCCCGCTCACTCAAGAAAGCCGGTGGGTGAGATCCGCGCAGCCCAGCGGTAAAACGTGGGTGTTCGGTTGCTACCGTCTGCAACCAGGCATCGCTGGCCGCTGTGACTGCTTCAAAGGTGCGGGCATACAGCAGCGGCAGACTAAGGCTGTCAACGTCGCGAGCCGCGCGTTCCGTTTCTTTGAGTTCCCACTGCACAATATGGTCTAAATATTCGCCTATGAATTCAGTGCGAGCCCGCAAGGCTATGCTCAGTTCTTGAACACTCACCGGCGATTGCCGGAGCGGAAAACGTTCTCTGAGACTAGCGCTATTGACGATCACGGGCCGATCCGTCTCTTTTAATCGCGGCGCAGCCATAGATACTGTTCCAGAGGCAAGACCAGAGGTTAGGGCCTGACGCAAGCCGATCAGCTCGGCCATCACGCGCCGAGAATCATCGCGAGCGTCTTCGACAATCAGGGAAAATTCTTCGAGGCAATCCTCAACCAATTCGGCATCCCAATCGGCGATGGCTTCGGCCAAGTTTTCGATATAGGTGGCAACTTCATCGCCGATATTAAAGATTTCCTGAGTTAGTTGCAGGTGTCGAACGGTTGCATCGAAAACATGTAGCACCCGTTTACACCCCCTTTTTTTGTCGAGACCTGTAGGCGGCACTCCTAGGTTGTCGCCCTCGCTTCGATCACTCTAAAACATCTGACAAGCAAAGGGGGCACGGCTCGCCGTGCCCCCTTTATAATTTCTTCTTCGCTACTCAAGCGCACCCTGGAAGATTACTGATTGCGCTGGTAGAGGTGCTCAATCTCGGCTGCGTAGCGGCGCTGTACCACGGCGCGCTTTACCTTCATGGTGGGGGTGAGTTCATCATCACCCTCGGTGAGATCGCGATCTAAAATATAGAATTTTTTGATCGCTTCCGCATGCGAAACACTCGCATTGGCCTGATTGACGGCATCCTGTATTTCAGCCCGCAGCATAGGGTTGGTAGCGAGATCGGCGATACTGCGCGATTCCGGAATATTCATATTCAATTTCCACCGTTTCATGGCCTCTTCATCGAGTGTGACCAATAGGCCCACGAAGGGTTTGCCGTCACCAACCACCATGGCTTGAGAGATCAACGGATGAGATCGTAGCGAGTCTTCCATGGGGCCGGGATAAACATTCTTGCCGCCGGCAGTGACAATGAGATCCTTTTGCCGCCCAGTAATAATGAGGTGACCTTCGGGGCTCAACTCGCCAAGGTCTTCTGTGTGGAACCATCCCTCTTCGTCAAAGACTTTGTCGGTGGCTTCGGGGTTATTCCAGTAACCATCAAACACAGTGGGACCTTGGATGAGAATCTCAGAGTCTTCGGCGATGCGGACACTCATTCCGCCGATGGGTGGGCCAACGGTACCAATCCTTTGATTCTCGAAGTCCACTGTTACGGCAGCGGCCGTTTCAGTGAGGCCATAACCCTCGTAGATGCGGGCTCCTATCCCGCGGAAGAAGTGCATCAATTCTGGATCCATCGCACTGCCGCCGGAGATGGCATATTTCACTGAATCACCCATGGCTTGGCGAATCTTCGCATAGATCAATTTATCAAAGCCTGCATGTTTAATCTTTAATACCCGAGATGGCCCCTCAGGATCGTCGAGTGCTTTGGAATATTCGATCGCAACTCTTTCTGCACGCGCAAATAGCGCCGCCTTCACCGGTCCCCCCTCCGCGGCATTAGCCGCTGCGGAGTTGCGCACCTTTTCAAAAACTCGAGGGACCCCCAAGATAAGATTGGGGCGAGAGCGTTGGAATTGCACGCCGAGAGTGGAGAAATCTGACCAGTGCGATTGCGTGGCGCCACTGATTGCCACCGCAAGTGATACAGATCGGCTGAAAACGTGCGCGAGCGGGAGGAAGGTAAGCACCTGAGTTCCCGGAGCAGCAATGCTGCCAATTTTGTTGGTTAATAATCCCCACGCTTCGGCAAGCCAGTTTTTATGTGTTAACCGGCATCCCTTCGGCCGCCCTGTCGTACCGGACGTGTAGACCAGCGACGCGAGATCGGAGCTCTTAGTTGCAGCGATGCGGGAGGAAATATCCTCATCGGGTATATCGCGGCCCTCAAATTTTAACGTTGAAATAGCGGAGGCATTAATCTCGAGTACCCGGCGCAATTGCGAGGTGGACCGAAGAAGTGGCGGTGTGCCCGACTCGTCGAGGACGAGGTTCTTCATGAGCTCGGTATGCTCACGTGTCTCGGTCACGGCGAAAACCGCACCCGAATCTTCAATAATCCACTGCACTTGACTGATCGAGGAGGAACCATAAATGGGCACACTCACCGCTCCCGCCGCCCAGATGGCAAAATCGAGGAGCGACCACTCGTAGCGAGTCTCAGAGAGCAATGCAATGCGATCGCCCTGCTGCACCCCGTTGGCTACAAAGCCTTTGGCTACTTCGAAAACCTCGTCGATGAATTCCTTAGCGGAGACATTGACCCACTCGAAATTCTTAGGCCTGGTAAACATCACCCCATACGGGCGGGCTTTAGCGGTAGCCATCAGGGCAGTCAGACATGTATCGTGCTTGCCTATCGTGTACTCAGCTTCGGTAGTCACTAACTGCATAACGTGTCTTTCATCTCCATCTTCTCTCCGAGGTGCATCTTCGACCTAGCACTATACCCCCGCCTGCCCAGGAAGCCCGTGCCACGCGTAACTTAAGAGATCATCATATTCATCACATTTAGGCTGAAAAATTCCCACGTTCACTCACGGTGGTGGCACAATGGGCAACTGTGGGTTATCAAGAATCTTTGCGCGAATTAGCCGCTGCATACGCAATATCAACGGGCTACACCGGATTCGGTGGACAGCCCATCGAAGTGTCTGACGACACCTTAATCAAGACGCTGAAAGCCTTAGAGGTTGATATCAGCGATCACCCTTCCGAGGAGGAGATTCACCGCAAGCTCCAAGAGCGACACGACGGCGAATTCTCAAGACCGCTGCCGCGCAGTGTGGTCATGATCGATGAAGCCAACTATTACCTGCATGTGCACGTCCATGATGGTGCGCCCGCAGATATTTCCATCACGCTCGAAGATGGTAGCTTAGCTAAGGCCGATCAGGTAGAGAACTGGACTCCAGCTCGCACGATTGCCGGTGTTACATGGGGGGAGGCAACTTTCGAGATCCCAGCCGGACTCCCGCAAGGCTGGCACACCATTACGCTGACCTCTACAGGGATACGTGAGACCTGTCCTTTGATAGTGACCCCTGCGCGACTGTCTACCACCGCTACGTATATCGACCGGCCGGTGCATGGAGTGATGGCACAAATGTACTCGGTGCGCAGCGAAGACAGCTGGGGCATCGGCGATTTTCACGATCTTGCCACCTTAGGTGCTTTTATCGCCGAGCAGAAGGCAGGCGACTTCCTCCTGGTCAATCCGATGCACGCTGGGGAGCCGCTACCCCCAGTGGAGGATTCCCCCTACCTGCCTACCTCACGTCGTTTTACCAATCCGATTTATATACGCATCGAAGATATCCCCGAGATTGATCTCCTTGATAGCGATATTTTGGAAGATATTGCTGATATTGCTGAGGAATTCCAATCCCAGAATCGTGATGCCTCCATCATTGACCGCAACCCCATTTATGCGGCGAAGTTACAGGTACTTCATGAGGTCTTCAATGCCGGGCGAAATAAGAAACGGGAAGCTGAATTCCAGGCATATATTGCCCGCGAAGGCGAAGGTCTCGCACGCTTTGCATCGTGGTGTGCCAAACAGGAAGCTAAACTCGCCGGCGGCCACGCCATGGATAACGCAAATGCTGTGGAATTTTATATGTGGCTGCAATGGATCTGCGATAGCCAACTCGCTGCCGCCCAGCAGGCATTGCGCGATGCCGGTATGAAGATTGGCATCATGGCCGATCTTGCGGTGGGCGTACACCCAGGTGGATCCGATGCAGAAAACCTCGCCGAATATTTGGCCCCCGACGCCAGCGTCGGCGCCCCACCGGATGCGTATAACCAGCAAGGCCAGGACTGGTCGCAGCCTCCGTGGCATCCGGAGAAACTCGCTGCTGCTGGATACAAGCCATGGCGCGATATGCTGCGCACAGTATTGCGCAATTCTGGCGGCATTCGCGTTGACCACGTGCTGGGCTTATTTAGGCTCTTCTGGATTCCGCGCTTACAAGACCCATCCACTGGCACCTATGTGAACTATGATTACCGCGCTCTCGTCGGCATTCTGGCTCTCGAGGCTGAGCGCGCAGGAGCTGTAGTCATTGGCGAAGATCTCGGCACTTTCGAACCATGGGTACAACAGGCTCTCGCCGACTACGGCATTATGGGCACCTCCGTCTTGTGGTTTGAATCCTCGCCATCTCAGGGAGGGCCACGCTATCAAGGCGAGTACCGTCAGGCTGCACTAAGCTCGGTGACTACCCATGATCTTCCTCCTACCTGCGGGTATTTGGAAGGTCGCCATATCACTTTGCGCGAGCAGCTCGGCTTGCTGATTACTGATGCAGACCAGGAAATTGCCGAAGATCTGAATTGGCAGGCTGAAGTACTCAACCGGGTCAAGGAGCAGGGCGGTTTCGAGGGCGAGGATAACTCAGTGGAAAACTTCCACGGCGTAGCCCGCGATGAGCGCGGCGATACCGAAACTCTCGTCGCAGCTCTACACCGCTTTATCGCCCACACCCCATCCGCGCTGACCTGCACAGCTTTGGTAGATATGGTTGGCGATCGGCGCGTGCAGAATCAGCCAGGTACCACGAAGGATCTTTACCCGAACTGGTGTGTGCCACTTACCGATCATGAGGGCAAGGCAGTGCTGATCGAGGATCTGTATTCGAGCTCGAGTTTCCAGCATATTGCGGCCGCCTCCGCGCGACCCTAATGCGCTTCTGATGCAGGCTTTCGGGCCTGCATTTTTTAATTCTCGCTGACGTATGCGGCCTCATCTGCGTAGAATAAATGGAGTACGAAGTGTCATCGCAGAAATGTATGTCTCTTCAAGTAGTGAACAAGAAGGCACAGATTTCCATGACTCCAGCTCCAGCCCTGAGCGCCCGCGGTCTAGCAAAAAGCTTCCGCAGGGGCTCTATTCATGCCGTGCGCGGTATTTCCTTTGATGTCCAAGAAGGCGAGGTCGTTGGCCTCCTCGGCCATAACGGAGCCGGCAAAACAACCCTGATCGATCTCATCGTAGGATTGACCTCCCCTACCGCGGGCAGCATAGAAGTCTATGGACTCAAACCCCGCCAGGCTATTGCTCGCGGACTGGTAGGCGCCATGCTCCAAAACGGCAGTCTATTGCCTATCCTCACCGTTAGTGAAACTTTAAGAATGGTGCAGGCAACCTATAGCCAGCATCTCCCCTTAGAGGAAATTCTCGAGATCTGCGAACTCAACGAGCTGGCATCACGCAAGGTTGCCGCCTGCTCTGGCGGAGAGCAGCAGCGTGTCAAACTCGCCATTGCTCTCCTCGGCGATCCACACCTCCTGCTCCTGGACGAACCCACCACGGCGATGGACCCGAGTGCCCGACAAAAATTATGGGATGCTCTCGAACGCTTCGCCGCGCGCGGCAAAACGGTACTCTTTTCCACTCACTATTTAAAGGAAGCCGAAGACTTCGCCCACCGGCTTATTATCCTTAAACGAGGCCGCGTTATCGCCTCTGGGACTCCACAGGAGATTCTCCAAGCCCAAGGTGAAATCAGTATCGATGTGGACTACCCGGGTGATATTCCCCCGCATATTATTGATCTCAGCTCTGGGTACAGTCGTCATGGGCACACCCACCACTTCTTAACACGCGATTCTGATTATCTCGCCAAGGCGCTCTTATCTTTGAACGGTACTCAGAATCTTCGCATTAGTGCCATGAGCTTGGACGAGCTCTTTGCCTTAGAGAAGAACTAGAAAGAAGGCCGCCTGTGCTCGATTATTATCTGTTATCCATTAAGCGTCCTTTTAAAGACACCACTAATGTCATCCTCACCTCGGGTCTGCCCGTGGCCTTGTATATTATTTTCGGTGCCGCCCAGGACTATCAGGGGGTAACGCTTAAAGGTGGGAATGTAGAAGCCTATATTCTCATCGGTCTCGCCCTTTATGGAGGGGTAGTGGCGGCAGTCAATACCGCTGGCAGCGCGGTGGTTGACCAAAACAGTGGGTGGGGTCGCATGATGGCTACCACGCCCTTGCGGTTACGGCATTATATCGCTGCCCAAATCTGTACGATTTTCGCTTTTACGATGCTACCCGTGGCGGCCGTTCTTGCGACTGGCTATATGCTGGGCGCACGAATGGATGAGTGGATACTCACTTTTTTCGTCACCGTCGCGGTCGCTGTCCCCTTCGGCTTTTATGGGCTCTTATGGGCCAGCTTCCTCCCCTCCTCCACCTCGATTACTATCGCCACAACCTCGATCGTGCTGCTGGCTTTTCTAGGCAATCTCTTTATGCCCATGCCGGAGGCAATTGTGCGGTGGGGGGAGTGGACCCCGATGTTTGGCAGCGGGGTATTAGCCCGGTATTTCGTGGCAGAAGGCTCTCAATTCACCCAAGATGCTGGGCTGATGACCACCTCTTTGGCCCTTGCCTTCGCCAATTTCGGGATCTGGACCACGATCTTAGTCACTGGTTGTATTTACGCAGCAACGCGGGATAAAAACCGGGCTTAGTAATAGAGCGAAATCACGGCGAAGGTAACGATCATCCCGGTGAAATAATTCATCACGAGAAATACCCGCCACGCCTTATTGACCTCCTCACAGGTCTCGTCGGTGATAAAGAAAAACCGTGCCGTATTGGCCACATATCCCAGACCGCACACCCCAATGAGCCAACCCGGGAAGGGCAGGGCGAAGAGCATCACTGCAGCCACGAGGTAGAATAGACCCGCTAATCTTGTGGTCAATCTAGGCCCTAGTGCGGTTGCGATCGAGTGCAGATTCCCCTCTCGATCCGCCTTCACATCTTGGACTGCCCCTAAAGCATGGCTAGCCATCCCCCAGAAGAAGAAGGAGAGGATAGGTAGCCAATACGTGGGCGGAAAATCCGGGTGCTCAATGGTCAACCCCACCAGTGCGGGAGTAGTAAAGTGCGCCGAGGACGTAATCGAATCTAGCACCGGACGCTCTTTGAAGCGCATCGGAGGTGCAGAATATGCCACCACGGCACCCACAGAGAGAGCCAACCACGCTCCACTGGTGAATGTACCCACAAGGAAGAACCAGATGAGGAAGGGTACCGTACTCACCACGGAGGCGATAAGCAGTGGCTTGTGCATAGACCGCGCCAAGATGGCGCCCTCTACCCCACCCTTGCGTGGGTTGCGTATATCGGATTCGTAATCAAAGACATCATTGATGCCGTACATCGCAATATTGTAGGGAATGAGGAAAAAGAAAACCCCACCGAAAAAGAGCAGGTCAACCTGACCGCCAGCTAAGAGATAGGCTAATCCGAAAGGAAAGGCCGTATTAACCCAGCTAATAGGCCGAGAGGCTTTAAGGATATTTACACAAGTAGTCATGGCTTCCACCAGGCGGCAATAAAGAGGGCGGCTACGATGGGATAGAAGAAATCTTCAACGGGAACAAGTCCGAGGTGTAGTCCAAGGCGCTGATCCTGGCCGTAAGCGACGAGCTTCGCCCAAATCATAAGGTTGTCAAAAATAGCGGTGAGAATGAGCAACAACGCAGTCACGATGCCCAGTTCTTTAATATTGCGGTGCTCAGATCGCCACCACATTACCCCAGCCCCGAGCACAAAGGGCACACTAATCAGGGTATAGATCACTGCCGAACCTCCTGTGCGCGGCTCAATCGCCTCACAGCTGTGGTGAGGTTGATGGTCAGATAGGACAGAAATATCAGAAAGATTGGCTCCTCGAGAGGAAGTTCAGGAGCGAGAAGAATCCCCGTCATATACGGCGATCCCCCGCGAAAGAATGTTCCAGTAATAATTCCTAGCCCGTCCCAGATTAAAAAGATCAGCACGAGCAGGGCAATGATGATCCCGGCGTGACGGGCGTTGAGAAAGAATGCTAATCGATAGCGGTAGTCGCAGGCCACCATAGCGCTTAGTGAACCGAGCAGGATCAGCAGATAGACCAGACCCGTCATGAACCCACCGTATCTAAAGGACCAGGAGAAGTGTCGCCGTTGATGCGCTTAAGTACGTTCTCTGCAGAGATTAGGCACATGGGAACCCCAACACCTGGCAGCGTGGTAGCACCAGCATAGTAGAGGTCTGCGACTTTCGAGGACTTATTTTTGCCCCTAAAGAAAGCGGACTGGCTCAAAGTATGCGCCGGACCGATCGATCCGCCCCGCCAGGCATGGAAGTGCTCGGCAAAATCGCTCGGTCCTAGGCTCTTGCGCACCACAATGCGCTCGGCGAGATCTGGGACCTTGGTCCATGCAGCGATTTGCTCGATGGCGGCGTCGGCAATTGCACTAATCGCGGGGTCTGCCTGCTCGCGGTAAGCATCCCCATAGCCGAAGGTGGTGCGCGCCGGGGCCGGGATGAGAACGAAGAGGTTTTCGTGGTCCTCGGGGGCGACCTCAGGGTCTGTCTTCGACGGCATAGATATATAGATCGAGCGGGATGCTTCGAGGGGACGCTGATCACTGGGGCCAGAGAAAACAGCATCGAAATCGTGGGACCAGTCCCTGCTGAACAGCAGATTATGGTGATCTAATTCGGGCAGCCGGCCGCGCACGCCAAGAAGGAGCAACACGGTGCCAATGCCTGGATTTTTCTTACCAAAGTAGGCATCGCTATAGGTGCGCAGCTCGGTGGGAAGTAGCCGGGTTTCGGTGTGGTGTAAATCGGCGGAAGACACCACGATATCGGCGGGGAGTTCTTCGAGGTCACCGTCTTCGTTGCGAACCCGCAAGCCGGTGGCTTTTTTATTCTCGGTGGTAATAGCAACGACGGAGGTATTAAAGCGGAATATTGC
Organism: Corynebacterium sp. ES2715-CONJ3; assembly: GCF_024814365.1. Lineage (NCBI taxonomy): Bacteria > Bacillati > Actinomycetota > Actinomycetes > Mycobacteriales > Corynebacteriaceae > Corynebacterium > Corynebacterium sp. ES2715-CONJ3. The sequence continues at coordinate 71,604 of NZ_JANUXS010000006.1, read as the reverse complement.
ACCGTGGTGCTCGGCGAGGCGGTGGATGGCTTTCGCCACTGCCATGAAGCCACCTTGCGGGTATTTTACTCCCAAGTCCAGATCGGTATAGCTCATGAGGTGATAGAGCGCGGGTGTCGTCTCTGGGCGGGCGGATAAAAAGACTGCTGGGTATTTAAGGACCTGGCGCAGCCTCGTATCGCTGAAGCGTTCATCGACGAAATCCGCTAATGACTTATACAGCAATGTCGCCAGGCGCCCGAGGCGTTGGCGAACCGTGTGGTGGATAAAGGGGTTGATGGAGGAAAATGTTGTATATAAGAAGCGCTCGATGGATAGATCGTAGGCATCTTTGGCGCTATCAAGGTAGAGTTCGAGGGCTTCACCGGCCCCTTCTTCGATACTCTCAAATAATTCGATGGCGGCGGCGCGGTTGGAGGGAATATCAAGGGGCGGGCGCCCTTCTGGGAACAGGCGGTAGCCGGGCTCGAGATCCACAAGATCGAGTTCCTGCCCGGTGCTGGTACCCATGAGCTCGAAGAAATGATCAAAGGCATCGGGCATGAGATACCAGGACGGGCCAGTATCCCACCGGAACCCCTGGTCGGTGATTTCACCGGAGCGACCTCCGATGCCGCTGTTTTTTTCTATCACTTCCACCTGCATACCCGCTTTGGCCAGTAGTGCGGCGGTGGCGAGGCCCGCAAAACCGGAGCCGATGATGAGAACTTTCATATCCTATCCTTTGATGTAGTGGTAAATGCGCGCTGGATTGCGCGCACAAAGATTTTAGTTTTCGTGATCGAGCTCACACTGACTCGCCGGGAATAGATATCCGAGGTTGGTGTCTGATCGAGCAACCTGGTTAACTCCGCAAAGAAATCAGTAGCTGCGATCACCCCCATGCGAGAGGAATAGGGCAAATGGGGAATAACAGTTCGGGCGAGACGGAGGTCATGGCGGATATCGTCGATGAGCTCTTTTTTAGTTGCATCGTTCAGTTCGCGTTCTGCAAGCTGGGGGAAGTATCGGCGACCGAGAGCGTGGGAGTCTTCCGATAGATCGCGGAGGAAGTTGATCTTTTGGAATGCTGCTCCCAAGGCTCTTGCCCCCTCCTCCATGAGCTCTCTTTCTTGGGTTGTGATAGGGATATCGACGATAAAGGCTTGCAAACATAATAGTCCGATGACTTCAGCTGAGCCGTAGACATAAGCGGCGAAATCTAAAGCATCGTATGTTGTTTGATGTAAATCGCGGCGCATCGAGGCGAAAAAGGCCCGGATATATTCTTCCTTAAAGCCGCAGCGTCTAGCGCTTTGACCGTAGGCATGCAGCACCGGATCAGTATGGAAACGCTGCCTGGGAGCTAGTAAAACCCGCTGTTCATAGGCGTCTAATTCCGCACTTACGTCGGCTGTGCTGAGCTGAGCCTCGCCGGCGGTCCCATCGACGATTTCGTCGGCAATGCGCACCATGGCATAAAGGTGGGCGATATCGCGTCGTACGCGGGGTGCCAGAAGTTTCGTTGCCAAAGAAAAACTGGTGGAATACGAACTGATAATCTCCCGACTAGCGGCAGAGGAGGCGTTATCGTAGCGCTCTAAGTAGCTAAGGCTTGGGCGAAGTCGCATTATTTTTCCCTCCCACTGACTAGTTTTTGCATGGTGGAACCCAGCACACCGCGGTGGCTCAAACGCAGTGGTGGAGGTTGGGTACGGAAATTCTTAAACATGGTGTAGAAACCTCGTGTGAAGCGAATAAAGAGCTGCCGCGCTCCGAAAAGCGCTCTGGGATCCATCTCAACGAGGAGATCATCCTGGTACCAGACGGTCTCATGGGGGCGCACCGCGAAGGAGAGATTCAAATCTTCGTGGACGAAAGTATCAGTGAAATCGACCTGATCCCGCACCTCTTCCCACCAGCTGCGCCGAATGGCAAAATTGGTTCCGTAGAACGGGTAGTGCCCTAATGCGGAAGCTGTGGTGGAGAGATAACTACCCACATAGAGCTTGCTTGCGATACGAGACCAGGGGGATGGTAATTGGAATCGTGCATTGCCTGTGATCCCTACCACGCGCAGACCAGGATTTTTATCGGCGCGATCAAAGGTGGTGTGCAGCTTTGCAATATAGTCACGGGGCAGAACTGCATCGGCGTCTGTGCGCACCATAATATCGCCCGTGCTCGCCTCGAAACCGGCCCACACCGCTCGAGTTATTCCGCGGTGTGGTTCGCTGACTACTCGCGCCCCAAATTTTTCTGCCACCTCGGCGGAATGATCTTCCGACCCATTATCAATCACAATGACTTCATCTGCAGGAATAGTCTGGTCGCTCAGGCTTTCCAGCAGCCGCGCTAACAGGGGGGCATCATTGAGGCAGGGGATGATCATGGATATGCGTCGAGAATGCATCAAGTGGGGTTTCTCCAGACTGCCTCTGCTTGACTCGGGCTCGAGTGGCATGGCGACGGTGGTGGCTGCGTCCTTCTATCTTAATCGACACCCCTCAGTTGCGGGGGCTTCCTTTTTAAGAATATTGGCTTATTATCCACGCGATAACAACGACCGCTAGCAACAGATACAGTGCCTGGGTGACTCGCGAACGTGGATAGCTACGCCTCCGTTTAGGGAGGTTTTGATCTTTTTTCCGGAGTTCTTCGGGGTTAGCCATTAGTTCCTTTCATCCCCAGTATTCACGGTTTTCACACGGGCATTCTTCACCCACGCCACTATGCGCAGCCACAGTGACCCTGAAATATCCACCACCCGCAGCCACACCACAGCGATCATAGCGCCGAGGGGGACCACCACAACAAACACCACAACAACCTGCAACCAGAAATTGGTGGTGGTGAGGAATTGGGTGAAGGCATCCATAATTTTATAAGCTACCCGCTAGTCCACGACGGCGCAGCAACGGAGTGATATCTTTTTCTCGGCCGCGCAGCTTGATAAAAGCTTCGTGGTAATCATCGGCTCCACCCCGGGAGAGAACGAGGTCACGGAATTTTTGACCTGCCTGCCGAGCCGCTGCATCGCCAGCGTGTGCTCCCGCAGCGTGACATTCGGTAAACCAATCAAATCCATCGGCGTCGAGAACCTCTGCCCATAAATACGAGTAGTAGCCCGCTGAGTAACCGCCAGCAAAAATATGCGCAAAATAAAGACTCCCATAGCGCGGGGCTAGATGGGCCACCTCAAGCCCCGCCTTCGCAAGAGCTTGGCGCTCGAACTCGGCTATATCTTCAGGGCGCAGTTTGTGTGCTTCGTCCGGAGAGAGGCTGTGCCATGCGAGGTCGATGATTGCGGAGGCGAGGTACTCAGAGGTTGCACAACCTTGACCGAATTGCTGGGCCTTTGTCATGGCCTCTCGCATCTGGGTGGGAAGTGGCTCTCCTGTGTCAATATGGAAGGCGTAGTGGGAGAGGATAGCGTCATCAAAGGCCCAATTCTCGTTGATCTGGGAGGGGAATTCCACATAATCTCGAGGCACCCGGGTACCCGAAAAGGTGGGATATTTCACCTGGGAAAACAGTCCATGCAGACCGTGGCCGAATTCGTGGAAGAGTGTGGTGACTTCATCGAGACTCAGCAGCGGATCGGAGCCATCGACGGGCTTATTAATATTGAGCACGTTGACCACGACCGGTTTATCCCCCAGTAGCTCGGACTGATCCACAAATGAGCTCATCCAGGCTCCTCCACGCTTGGATGGGCGGGCGAAATAGTCCGTGAGCACTAGCCCGATCCCTTCCCCATTTTCTTCCAGGATCTCATAAATCTTCACATCCGGGTGGTAGGCCACCAAATCGGGGCGTGGCTGTACAGTGATGCCATAGAGCCTAGAAGCTGCATAGAAGAGGCCATCGTTAACAACCCGACTGAGCGGGAAGTATTTCTTCAGTTCGGTTTCATCGAGGTGGTAGTCGCGGTGGCGTATATAAGTTTCCCAGTAAGGCCAGTCTGCTGCCCCGATAGTCGCACCGTGGTCTGATTCGCTGTCCAGATCAGCGGCCTCATGGAGTAATTTGAATTCATTGCGAGCATTTGTGGCGGCAGCGGGTGCCAAATCTGATAGCAGTTGCGAGGCTGCATGACTATCAGGGGCGGTTTCCTCTGCGATCACGTACTCGGCGTGATTGTCATAGCCCAATAAAGCAGCTCTCTCAGCGCGCAGCTGCACCGTTTTGATAACGGTCTCAGCATTGCTCGCACCCCGGTTCTTGGATGCTTCATAGAGAGTGGCCCGAACCGTGGGGCTTTCTAGATGACTTAAAGCCGATTGTGCGGTTGGAAGCTCGAGTGGCAAGACATAGCCTTCGCGCCCTAGATCCTGAGCATAATGGCGGGCTGACTGAATAGTAGCCTCATCGAGCCCACGGAGGTCTTCCCGGTCAAAAGTAGGCGCATCCTGAGTAGTGGATTTCCGAAGCTCGGAATTAAAGCGCTCGGATAGCGAAGAGAGCTGCGCGTTGATCTCCTTTAACCGCTGCTGCTTATCCGCGCTGAGATTGATCCCCCTCCTTGTAAATTGCCGCATCAGGTGGTCAAAAAGTCTTTGAGATTCAGGGGCAACGGGAACTTGCACATCCTTAAGCCGCTGATAGAGCTGAGCATTGAGGAAAATAGCATCAGTATGGGCTGCTAACTGCGGGGCGACGGTGGCCGCAATATCTTCTAACTCGGTAGTCGAATCGGTGCCAAGAAGATTGAAGAAGACCGCGGCTACGCGCTCGAGATTGCGACCGGATTTTTCCCAAGCTTCTACAGTATTGTCCCATGTTGCTGGATCTTCGTTGGTGGCAATCGCGGTGATCTCAGCGTCGTGCTCGGCTATGGCCGCTGCGAATGCTGGCTGGAAATGCTCAGTTTTGATGTCCGCGAAGGGCGGAAGTTGGTAGGGCAACGTGGAGGGGACTAAAAGGGGGTTATATTCGCTCATGGCTACCTATGCTAGCTGCTAAAATCTAAGGCTATGCAACCAGATGTGCAACCGACGGTCGAAGCGATCGACAATCCCTTGGCACCGTCTACTGCGGTGCGGTATTTCCTGGCCAGTTATGCCAGCTACCGCCCCTTTGAGCCCTCCTATCGCACCACCTTTGCCGGCGAGGCCCTGAGCACCCTCACCCTAGCGCAGCCGCATCGCGGTGCCGATCAGATATCTTTACTCCCCCTTCTCATCACGGCACCACAGTCGGCTGAGCCACTGCACGATTGCCCGGTGATGGTTTTTATTCACGGTGGTAGTTATGAGTCGGGGCATTTCCGCGAACCAGTATTTGAGGCTGCGGCCTTGGCTGAGCAAGGCTTTATTGTAGTGAGCGTGGAATACCGTTTGGCTATCGAAGGCTTCGTTCGCTTTTCAGGGGAGAAGGATTATCGCGGAATCGAAGATTGCCGTGAAGCAATTGGGTGGGTGGCTGATAATATTGAGCGCTTCGGCGGTGATCCCACCAATATAACGGTGGTGGGGCATTCTGCGGGGGCAGGCATAGCTCTCTGGTTGGGGCGCAAGGATCATTACGACGGCACTTTTCGACGCATCCTGGCTGTTAGTCCCGCTTTTCCGCGCCGTCCTTTCAGAAAAAATCTCTTGCGGGCATGTTTGCGCGTACCGTTGACGAAGAGCAGCCTGCTTAATCTGGCGCCAAGCCGACTGAAAAAAGGCGCGCAGCGATTTAGTCGACTGGTAGCAAGCGATCTCGCTTTCGGCCCTTATCCTTTCGAGCCTGCGGAGATGGCGGATCTGCCCATTATTATTAGCTGCACCGATGGTGAGATGTTTGACCTCAAAGAGAAGCCCTTTATTCCGGGTTCTATCCTGCGTAGGATTTTCGGGATGCCACAAAGCTATGAGCCTGATGGTCCCCTGCTCGGTTCACTTGTCGGAGATACTATGATCCGGCAATGGGCCCTCGGTATCGGTCAGGTGAGACCAAAAGATACGTGGCTTATTGATTACCAGGGAGACCCTCCGATCATTCATGGGGCGGATCTACGCTGGGTATTCGGAAGCGCCCCCAATCCCCCGATCTTTAATATTGTCAAGGACTACCTTCGCGGTGTGCTTCCCTCCTGGCCTGATTATTCCGCCAATAGACAGGTTCTTATTGCACCGATCGGACGCGAGCCCTATCCCGAGAGTGACCCTTATGGGCAGTTGCGGGTGACTCTCGGCCTATGATTAGTATTGCGGGGCCGGCATTTCAACGCCTCAGCGGTACCCAAACCAATGCCAGTTATATTCTCGGCGATCAGGTGTGGAAGGTGCTGGCGCATCCGGAACCTGGAATTCATCCTGATGTTGAAATCACAGCTGCGCTTCACCGACACGTTGCAGAATTTATTGGTGAGATTCGCGACGGTGATGCCACCGCGGTCATCATCACCTCTGTCCTGCCCGATGCCCAAGATTGCTGGGCGGCACGAGAGCAACTAGATCCTCATGATGCCTCTGCAATGGGCGCGATCCTTAAAGAAGTGCACGAAGATCTAGCCCATGCCTTTCCTACGGGCCAGCGGCGAGATCTGCGGGAGACATTTCTTGAACGCCTACACCTTTTTGCCTCGCGTACCAAGATTATTGAGGAATTTCTCCCCGCGGCGGAGCGGATATACTCGATCTTTGATCGCCCTATCCCTGTGCAACGCATTCATGGGGATCTTCACCTTGGCCAAATTCTTCGATCACACGGGGCGTTTTACCTCATAGATTTCGAAGGTGAGCCTACTGTTCCGCTATCCCAGCGCCGACTCCCGGATTCTCCTATGCGAGATCTCGCGGGCATGATCCGGAGCTTCGATTATGCTGGTCTCGATTATGGGGAGGATTTCCTCACTGGCTACGGTGACTATGACGCACAGCTTCTTGAGGCCTATATGGTGGATAAGGTGCTCTACGAGATCGACTACGAAGCACATCACCGTCCCGATTGGGTGCAGATTCCCCTGAATGCGGCGCGGACGCTACTTTCCTAAAAACCGGCGAGGAGTCGCTCGCGCAACGGCTGGTGACCGAGTTGCTCAACCATCCACGGGCTAAAAGCAAAAGGGGTTGAGTCAACGGCACGGATGAGATCGGTGGCATTCACCCACCGGTAGGAATCCACCTCGGTTGGATCGGGAGCTATGTCGGCACTAATGCGGGCGATAAAAACGGGGCAGATTTCGTATTCCACGATCCCGCTGGAATCAACGGCACGATAGCGGAAATCCGGCAGCACAACCTCAACCTCATCGAGGCTCTCTATTCCCAGCTCGTGGGGAACCCAGCGGTGCACGGCGTCGAGGGCGGTTTCGTGTGGGCCTAAATGCCCGCACGCGGAATTGGTCCACACTCCAGGCCACGTGGCCTTTGAGAGGGCTCGCCTGGTCATGAGAAATTGGCCGTGGGGATTGAAAACATAGCAGGAAAAAGCCAAGTGCAATGGTGTGGTGCTGCTATGCACGGTTGCTTTAGGGGCAGTGGAATATGGGGTTCCCTCATCGTCGACAAGCACAACGGTATCTGTCATATCACTGCCTCTTCTTGGTTGGGTACTTATACTCTATTGAGGTTGCCCTCAAAGACGAGGTTACCTACTTTCAACCGCGCTTGGGAGAGCTGATAATAATCGATGGCAAAGGCATACTGCAGATTCGTCGAAGCCCCAGCACCTAAAGGAAGGTCTAGGTCGATGGTGCCTTCAGGAACGAGTTCAGCACCATCTAAGCTCACCTGTAGTTCTTGAGGAGGAAGCGCTATATCGCCAGTATTGGTGACAAGCAGGTAAATAACTGAACCTGTTGCTTGCTGGTTATATCCAGTTGCTTGCAGTTCCACCTTGATATTAAGCCCTGGGTCCTCGGCGGGTTTTGTTAAGTCTGTGACAATCTTCTCGGGAATATCGACGGCACTAAATTGGGGTGCGGCTGACGTTTCCTGGGCTTGGGCCACCTGCGTCTTAATGGGCTCTTGCTGTTCCGACGCCGCGCAGGCACCAAGGCTTAATGCCAGTGCCGCAGCGATAAGCATATTCGCAGACTTTAGTATCTTCATCGTCCTCGACCCATATTGTTGGTGAACTATATTCAGGAAAATAGTAGCAATAAATGAGCCGATTAGTCACGGCTCGATCTCAGATGAGAAAAGTGCCCGCGTTGCTGTATAGTTTGTACAACTTGTTCTACACCCTTTATTGGTTGTCTGCAGCCACCATCACCGCAGGATGAACCAGCTACCTTAAGTATCCAGTTTTGGTAGGGGCACGGTCTTGATGAGCGGCTACGAGGCCGCTCTGTGCGATACCAAGAAATAAGCGATGAGTTAAGCATCTATCACCGCTGCTTTACTCGATCACAGTCTTTAACGATTAATTTAAGGAAAGCTCCCGCTACCTATGTCTTCTCAACCCACCGTGATTAAGAAATCCGGCAGTGCCTCGATACTGAGCCCACGGATCTTAGCCCCCATCGCGCTTATGCTCTTTTCGATGTTCTTCGGCGCTGGAAACCTCATTTTCCCGCCCGTTCTGGGGGCTGGCGCAGGCGCTAATTTCACACCCGCGATTATTGGTTTTCTTCTCGGTTCTGTGGCCTTGCCCATTATTACCGTCATCACCATGGGGTTATCGGGGCATGATATTCGCTCGTTGCCAGCGCGTGCCGGCAAGATCTTCGCCGTTACCTTCTCTGTTGCCGTGTACTTAGCAATTGGCGCTTTATTCGGTATTCCGCGTACCGCTGCCGTGGCTTATTCCGTTGCTATTAGCCCCATCACGGGATGGACTTCAACGAGTGCTTCCTTGTTTTTTAGCGTGCTCTTCTTTGTTATTTGTTATGCATTAGCCTTTAGGCCTGGCAATTTGGTGAATCGCTTGGGTGCCATTTTGACTCCCGCTCTCTTGCTCCTCCTCACCGTGTTAATTGTGATGAGCTTTTTTAAACTCAAGAACCCCTCCCCTAGCCCACTGCCGGATTACGAAACCTCCCCGCTGGCTACCGGTTTATTTGCTGGCTATATGACTATGGATTCCGTGGCCGCCCTCGCATTCGGCATCTTGGTTATTTCCGCTGTCAAGCGCTCGACGGCGGGCACCTCAATTCCCGTTCATAAATCCACCACGGTAGCCGCCTTAGTTGCGGGGCTGCTCTTGGCAATTATTTATTTCGGACTGGCCTATATCGGCCTCCACTTAGAAGACAGCCAAAGCTATCCCGAAGGTGCTGCCCTATTATCTGCTGCCGCGCTGCGAGTCCTTAACTTCCAAGGCCAGGTTGTTTTCGGAGGCATTGTGGTTTTGGCGTGTATGACCACTGCTACTGGGTTGTTGGCTGCAACCAGTGAATTCTTTCAGTCTCTGGTTCCAGCGGTGCGTTATCACTACTGGTTGACGGGATTTGCCGTTATTTCCTGCGTGATTGCCACCACAGGATTGGAAACGGTATTAGCTCTTGCTGTCCCGATTATCATTTTCCTGTACCCCATTGCTATTACGGTGGTGGCCCTGACCTTCTTCGGTCATTTCCTGCCTTTACCGCTCTTTTATAGTTTCCGCTTTGCCGTGTGGACGGTGGCGGCATGGAGTTTTACCACAACCGTCATGCCTGATTTATTAAGCTCCGCTCCACTTCAGGAAGCCAATTTTGGGTGGTTGATTCCCGCTCTGGTGGCTCTAACCATTGGATTATTTCTAGATCTTTTCAATCCTGAGCGATCTCGTGCCGCCATTAAGAAGGCATACGAGAATATCCAAACCCAGTAATATTAAATAATCACTAATACTTATTCAGTGAAAGTATGAGTGCTCACAATTTTCGAAAAAGAATTGTGAAAACTAAATAAGAACCGGACATAACTTCTACCGCGTAGGCCAGTCCGGTTTCTTCCTGTCTACCCTCATGGCAATCATCTCAATACCGATGCAGAACTGCCAGTTCCGAGGCTGAAACCACGCCTGTCATTGGGGGCGTCACACCCCCGGCGAGGAGGGTCGATTCTTGATGTGGATCCCCTCCCTCAAATACCGTCTCTTTAATCTTGACTTTAGTGTCCATACGGGGGGATTTAAGTGTGTGTGAAAATTTTTTTTACACGCGCAAACCACTACTCTTGAACCATGTCCAATAACACTCGCATCGCGCTTGCTAGCATCGCGGGAGCCGGAATTTTTCTATCTGGTTGCTCTGCGGGCAGTACCGCCAGCCAAAGCGTGCACGAACAGCTCTCAGACTCCAACGCCGTAACCGTTGGAGTCTCCGCCGCCCCTGCGAGTCTTGACTTCACGACCACCGGCGGCGCGGCGATTCCTCAAGCCCTCATGGGCAATATCTATGAAGGTCTCGTTCGCATTAATCAGGAGGGGGACATTGAGCCCCTCTTAGCCCAATCCTGGGATAAGTCCCCCGATGGTACCGAATATATCTTTTATCTCCGCGAGGGTGTCACCTTCTCTAATGGTGATAGTTTTAATGCCGAAACCGCCCGCTTTTCAATCGATCGGGTCCTTGGTGATGCTTGGTCGAATGGATTGAAAAAGCAAATGGATGTCGTGGACTCAGTAGAGGTCATCGACCCCCTCACGCTCAAAGTCACTCTCGAACGTCCCTCGAATACCTGGCTATGGGCCATGGGTACCCTCGTCGGCGCCATGATGAGCCCGAATGGGGTAGACAACCTCGCGGAATCACCCGTCGGTACCGGCCCCTACACCCTCGACCGGTGGTCCGTGGGAACGTCCTTAAGCTTGGATGCGCGTGAAGATTATTGGGGGGATCCCCCAAAGAATTCCCGAGCAGTCTTTCGCTATTTCACCGATGCAATCGCTCTTACCAACGCGGTGCGCAGTAATAATATCGATGCCGCCATCGGCATCCAATCCCCAGAGCTGCTCGATAGTTTAAGGGCTGATAAGAATCTATCCGTTGAGGTTGGTACCACCAACGGCGAAGCTCTACTCAGCATGAATAATGCCCGGGCACCTTTTAACGATATCCGGGTACGCCAAGCGGTGATGTATGGGATCGACCGCCAAGCCGTTATCGATACCACCTGGGAGGGCTACGGCACCGATACTGGTGGCACTCCTGTCGCTCCCACCGATCCGTGGTACACCGGCACCTCCAGCTATCACTATGACCTGGAAAAAGCCCAGGCGCTCATGAAAGAGGCCAACGCTCAAGGCACTCCGATTACGATCTCGGTCCCCTCTTTGCCCTACGCCCAAGCTGCGAGCGAATTACTCTACTCTCAACTGACCGATATTGGCTTTAAGGTCACCATCGAATCCACCGAGTTTCCAGCGGTGTGGTTAGCGAAAGTTTATAAGGCTAAAGATTATGATATGTCGCTCATTGCGCATGTTGAACCGCGCGATATCCCCAATATCTTCGGCAATCCCGACTATTACTTAGGCTATAACGACAAGAAGGTTCAAAATCTCCTCGAGGCCGCAGACCAAGCGCCCGCGACTGAGTACCCATCGATGATGAAAGACGTCGTCGCCGAAATCATGGCGCAGGCCCCAGCAGATACTCTTTATAATTTGCCGCTCGTGGTGGTGACTCGCCAAGGAGTGTGCGGTATCCCAATTAATTCGGTGGCAGATGGACTCCTGCTTGCCGATATTTCCACCCAAGGAGACCAAGCATGCGAATAGTTAACGCTCTGATCCGCTATGCGCTCACACTATTTATCGCCAGTGTGGTTATCTTCATCGCCTTGCGTATTATCCCTGGTAATCCGGCTGAGATCGCCCTGGGTGTCACCGCCACGGCGGAATCGGTAGCTGATCTAGAGGCGAAGATGGGTATTGATCAACCCATGTGGATCCAATATGCCCAATGGATTGGGGGGCTTTTACGAGGAGATCTGGGGATCTCGCTCACCTCGGGCACCGATATTTCTACCCAGGTATTTGATCGCCTTCAGGTCAGCATGATCTTAGTTATCTGCGCGATGGTTGTGTCCCTGTGTATCGCGATCCCACTAGGTATGTGGGCTAGCTACCGCGCCCACAATCTCGACGGAGTGATCATTACCGCTCTAAGCCAAGTGGGTATTGCGGTCCCCTCTTTTCTCGCTGCGATCCTCTTAGTGGCCACCTTCGCCATCCGGCTTGATTGGGTCCCAGCCAATGGCTGGGAGGTGCCTAATCAGGATTTTGGGGGATTCCTTTCGCATCTCATCCTTCCCGTTATTTCCCTGGGCCTTGTTCAAGGCGCCATTATGACCCGCTATATTCGAGGCGCCATTTTGGAGGTTATGAACGAGAATTTCATGCGCACCGCGAGAGCTAAGGGCTTAAGCCCCGCGCAGGCATTGCGAGCTCACGGCCTACGCAATGCAGCCTTGCCCGTGATAACGGTCTTGGGTTTGCAACTTACCTCGCTTCTTATCGGCGCGGTGGTCATCGAGAAGGTTTTCGTGATCCCAGGTTTGGGTTCCTTACTCCTCACCGCTGTGACTAACCGCGATCTTCCTACGGTTCAAACAATTGTGATGATCTTGGTGATCTTCGCGGTTGTGGTTAATGCCCTTGTTGATGTCACCTATGCCCTGGTTGACCCCCGCACCCGAAGGAGCGTCTAAATGTTGCGGAAACTTCCCCCCACCGCCATGATCGGTGGAGCCATTATCGGTTGCGTGGTCATTCTTGCTCTCATCTCACTGGTGTGGACTCCCTACGATCCCTTACAAGCTCATCCCAGTGCACGGCTACAATCAAGCTCTTTTGCCCACATCATGGGCACCGATCGCTTCGGGCGGGATGTCTTTTCCCAGATCATGGTAGGCGCACGTATCACTTTGCTGGTGGGTGTCGTTGCGGTAGCAGTGGCCTTATTATATGGTGTGCCCTTGGGGATCTGGGCTGCGATGCGCCGAGGCCTGGCGGAAACCATCATCATGCGCGCCTCAGATCTCCTACTGGCCTTCCCCGGCCTGCTGCTCACAATCATTGCCACCGCAATCTTTGGCGCCACCACAATCACTGCTATGGTCGCCATTGGTATCGCCTCAATCCCTGCCTTCGCTCGCGTATCCCGGGCGGCGGCGCTATCGGTAATGGGGCGCGAATATGTGGCAGCAGCGCGAACTGCACAGAAGTCCAACATATATATTGCCTACCGCCATGTGCTGCCCAATATCTTGGGTGTGATTATCGTTCAAGCCTCTGTCTCCTTTGCGCTAGCCATCTTGGCGGAGGCAGGACTGAGCTTCCTCGGTTTAGGCACTCCTCCCCCTGATCCTAGTTGGGGAAGAATGTTGCAGACTGCACAGTCCTCGCTGGCAACCGCTCCTAGTCTTGCCCTGTGGCCGGGGCTATCCATCGCGTTGACGGTGCTCGGGTTCAACCTCTTAGGCGACGGCCTCCGCGATGTTATAGATCCCCGTTTTAATAGAAAGGCGGCTCTGTAATGCTAAAAGTCGAAGAATTGAGAACCCATGGCGTCATCGACGCCATCAGCTTCGAAATTGGCAGGGGCGAACGCGTTGGTTTGATCGGAGAATCAGGCTCCGGTAAAACACTCACTGCTTTAAGCATTATGCGTCTGATCGATTCAACTGGCGCCATCAGCCTGGATGGAACCCGGCTCGATCAGCTCTCGGAGCAGGCTTTGTGCGGGTTACGGGGGAAGAAAGTCGCCATGATTTTCCAGGAACCCATGACGGCGCTTAATCCTCTGATGACTATTCGGGCGCAAGTCTCCGAAGCGGTGCGGATCCACAAAAAGGTTTCGCGCACCAACGCCGACCGCAAGGCAGCGGCGCTCTTAGCCAAAGTAGAACTAGATAGTGAATTACTAGGACGTTATCCGCACGAGCTCTCCGGCGGTCAGCGTCAGCGTGTTCTTATTGCCATGGCGCTTGCGCACGATCCAGAGCTACTGATCTGCGATGAGCCGACCACAGCATTGGACGTCACCAGCCAGCGGGCGATTATTGAGCTCATTATGAAGCTGGTGCGTGAACGTGGCACCTCACTGCTCTTTATCACCCACGACCTCGGGTTGGTGGCCTCGACCTGCGAGCGCATCCTCGTCATGCACAAGGGGACAATTGTGGAGACAGGCACCACCGATCAGGTGCTACGCCAGCCACAGCATCCCTATACTCAGATGCTGGTCTCAGCGTCTATCCTCCCGCAGGCTCGCAAACCTAAAGTATCCGATGAGATCGTGGCTGATATGCGCGGTGTGTCAAAGCGCTTTGGACGCCGTAGCCTTGCGGTCGACGATATTGATTTCACGGTTTACCGTGGGCAGCGTTTAGGTATTGTTGGTGGTTCTGGTTCTGGGAAGACAACCACACTCAAACTGTTGGCTGGATTAGAAAAGCCAACGTCCGGGGCTCTGTCCACCACGGGTTGCATACAGATGGTCTTTCAGGATCCCATGGGCTCCCTTAATCCGCGAATGAAGATACGCGATATCATTTCCGAGACTCTTCCTCGTCGAGATGATGCCCGAATACGAGAAGTTCTTCACGAGGTGGGTCTTGATCCCGAGATGATGGATCGCTATCCGCACGAATTCTCGGGCGGCCAGCGGCAACGTTTGTCATTAGCCCGCGCCCTGGCTCCTCGTCCTGATATCCTGCTTGCCGACGAACCCGTCTCCGCGCTCGATGTTAGCGTTCGCAAGAAAGTCCTCGAGCTGCTCGATTCTTTGGTTGATCAATTAGGACTCACCCTGATTTTTGTATCCCATGATATCCACGTGGTGCGAAGCGTGTGCACCGATGTCCTGGTGATGAATAAAGGCCATATTGTGGAGTCGGGTCCCGTGTCAGACGTACTGAGTACTCCCCAGAGCGCCTATACGCAGGCGCTCATTGACGCGGTCCCCGACCTCATCCGCCACGCTTAAATCACTAAAGGCCACGATTTTCCATCGTGGCCTTTATCTTATGCTTTCATTTTATAGGTGGGTTATATCTCGACGGCGGCATAATGCCACAAAGAAGGCGCCGGAAATATTGTGCCATACTGCCGCCACCGCGCCGGGTAGGGCAGCTTCGGGGCTGAAGAATTGCGCGGACATACCAGAGCTGAGACCGGCAGATTGGGTGGCAACCTCGGTAGCGACAGTGCGGCGCTGTGCTCTCGATAGTCCCGTGATTCGGCCGGTGAGGTATCCCAGTAGATAACCCAAAGCGTTATGAATGAGAACGCTGAGGAAAACAATCAAACCAACCGTAGCTAAATTATCAGCGTTTTTTCCCACCACCCCGAAGACCACCGTCCCGATGAGGAAGATAGAGATCCACGGTAAAAATCCCACGATACGCGCCACTAAATGGGGAGCAATTCGATTAATAACCAAACCCAATACCACTGGAATAAGCACCGTTTGCACCAAGGCCCACGCCATCCCGGTGGCATTGACCCCAGTATGAGCATTGGCAAGCAAGAGCATAATCAGCGGGGTCATGATCGGCGAAATAAGAGTGGACACCGAGGTCATTGCCACTGATAGCGCGACATCGCCGCGAGCAAGGAAGGCAATGACATTGGAAGAGGTTCCGCCAGGTACGGAGCCAAGCATGAGCAGCCCGACGGCCAGGGCGGGGTCAAGGTTAAGGGCGCGTCCAACCGCTAAAGCCAAAAGAGGCATTATGACAAATTGCGCGATAACCCCGATGATAATCGGTAGTGGTCTGAGCATGACCTGTTTGAAATCGGGAATGCTCAGGGTGAGACCCATGGCGAACATAATCACCATGAGAAAATAGTTTATATATCCGGTAATCGGGACGAAAGGGGCTGGAAAAATGAGAGCCACGATGGAGCCGAGAACAATAAAGGCCGGAAATATCAGAACGATCGCCTGTGCGCGGCGGGCTTCGGGTGCAGCCAAAACCATAATCCTTCTCTAATTAACTGATGGGAATCGGCACTTTTTGGCTATGGGTGGGCTGCAGCGCTCAATATATAATGCTCACCGCGGCGCGGATGGGCGCGGTGAGGTCGATAGTATGAGAAATTGGACTTCTTTTCAAACGAGACCTTATATTTCTAATGATCGAGCAATTTGCGGTGCAGAATTTCGAGAATTTTTGCTCCGTCTTCACGCAGACCATCGTGCTGGTAATAATTCGTCATATGCATCCTCATATCTCCTAAGGTATGTGCTGTAGCTAGGGATAATTCAAAAGGGACGAAGATGTCATCCACGTACACAGCTGCGGCCATGCGCGATGCACCGGCAAGGATCTCGGGGTTATAGGGAGAATGCGTAAATTCGTGGTGGGCCAGTTTCTCCGCGGCCTCCTTAAAGGGCTGTAAAGCTGGATCCTCATCAAATTGCCACGGATAGATATGCTCGCCCGTCAGATAGTAATTCTCTGCTGTAATGGGGTCGAGATCCTCGGCGAAACCGTCTATAAGATTCCGCATTCGCTCCGCTGACCATTTCGTGGCTCCTAATCCGCCGACTCCGGCATAAATGGACTCGTGAATAGCTCCATAGAGCGGACCCTGTTCGAAACTTACCTGTGCAGAGATCCGATCGAGGACATCGCGGCGGAGCCGCTTCTCTCCTCTAACTATGTAGAAGGGTTCTTCCAGCAGCCACGCCAGATCCATAAAACCGCTCCCGCGGCCTAGGTTTATCCCAATAGTTCGAAAGCGACGCGAACTCAAGCGTTCCCCGGTGGGCAAGATCTCCTCGGAGTTATCAAGGTGATAAGCGATCTCTCGAATCCGGCTCTCAGCCCAAGGGATATGCCGGTAGAATTCCTTATGCCGCTGCGCTAGCTTGCGGTAGGTATGGGTATAAACTTCATCAGCGCAGTGGTGGATTGCTGGAATTCCACCAGTGAGGTAGGCCTTGTCAATGACCTCGGGGTGCAGGGAATAATAGCTATGTATACAAAAACCACCGTAGCTCTGCCCCATGACACTCCACTGATCAATGCCAAGATATTCTCGGAGCGCCTCAGCATCAGCGATAATATTTTCTTGCCGCAACAATACGAGACGCTCGAAGGTTCGATCGCGGGGATCACTAGCAGCGTCGATCCGATGCGAATACCCGGTGCCGCGTTGATCCAGCAGGATTAGGCGATAGTGTTTCAACATAAAGCTCAGCCAACCCGACGCTGATACCGGCCGCGGCGCAGGAAAACCTGGTCCACCTTGGAAATACACCATAGCGGGAAGATTTTCATCGGCGTAGATCTCACGAGCAAAAAGAGTGAAAGTATCAGAATCTTTGTCGCTAGGATCCCACGGTACCTCGAGTCGGTGGTCAATGATGGTATGACCAAAATACCGCATGGGTTGGGTGCTTGTTGCGTTCATGCCGTCAATTGTAGGCAGGGTTTTAGGCAGCGTACAGCGAGCAGACCACCCTCTAGCGATTACACTTTATTCATGATGTCTATTTCAATTCCCGAGCACCCTATGAGTCCAGACGATATTCACACCCGCTATATGGCTCTGAAAAAGGAGATCAGCGCCGCCGCGTCTGATTACGGTCGCAGCGATGGCCCCGATATCCAACTTTTGGCCGTCTCAAAAACCTTCGATATTGAGATAATTAAACTCGCCGTTGCAGCGGGCATCAAGGAATTTGGGGAGAATCGTCCCTTAGAGATGGCATCCAAAGCCCAAGCACTCCCGGGTTTGCAGTGGAATATTATCGGCCCTGTCCAGCGCAATAAAGCGCGCGAGGTTGCCCAGTATGCCACCAGGCTGCATTCACTCGATTCTGTGCGCTTAGCCCAGGCTTTAAATAAACGCCTTCTGCACTTCGATCGGCATCTCGATGTACTCATTCAGGTCAATACTTCGGGCGAGGAATCTAAAAGTGGAATTCACCCGAGCGACGCTGAAGCGATAATGGCCGACATTGCTCCGCTCGAACGCCTGCATATTCGCGGACTGATGACAATTGCTCCTTATTCTCCGTCGGAGCAGGTTGTCCGAGGGGCTTTCGAGCGCCTGCGGCTGCTGCGTGATCGACTCCTGTGCGTTATACCCGATGGGGTTGAACTGAAGGAATTATCGATGGGGATGAGCAGTGATTTTCGCTGGGCCATTGCCGAAGGATCCACTATTGTGCGGCTAGGAACAGCCATATTTGGCCATCGGCCGACCTCAGTTTATTCCTAAAGCTGTACTCCTAGGCATACGATCTTTGGGATCATGTGCATAAGAAACAGGCCGGTTTCCGGTAACGCACATGGCCCTTATTGGCGCTATACTGTTAGCGCACTCGCGACATTAGGGCTAGGAGTGATAGCCCTGGTGCCGCTTTCCCTTTATATAAAAGCTATGTTAAAGCTACGGATAGATGAGGTCACGATGCCGGATAGCGCTGGAGCCGATGACGTATTCGGACGGCGGATGCAACGAATTTTCAACAGCCCCATCGCTGATGCGCTGATTCCGCTGGCCCTTGCAGTGGTTCAATCCACGCCCCTAATCTGGCGCAGAATTCCTGCCATTTATTCCTATATGCTCGACGAAACTCCACCTCGCCAGGATTTTGCCGCAGCCACCCTCGTAGGCATCAGCCCAGATCCTCAGCACGAGGGGGTCGAACGGTGGTCAATCGGCAGTCCGAGTATGCGGCGCGTCGTCGAGGTTCAGGTGGTACGCCCGCGTGATAGCGATAGCCCCGCTCCCACCCTCGTGCTACTTGATGGGGTATCGGCCCCCAAGGAGTCTGGTTGGCTTCGCGAAGGTCAGCTCTCGCAGTTCCTCGCCACCACTAATGCCACGGTGGTCATGCCTACCCAGGCACCTGGTTCCCTCTACGAGGACTGGGTGCACGACGATCCAGTTGTGGGCCGCCACCAATGGGAGTCTTTTATCAGCAAAGAACTGCTCCCCATTATAGAAGATCCTCTCAATGGTATTAAAGCTAACGGACACCATATTATCGGCGGATTGTCTATGGGAGCCGCTGGAGCCGTACGAATTGCGGCCCGTCATCCCGATATTTTCCACGGTGTTATTGGTCTCTCAGGCTGCTATTCCACGTCTGGGGTTCTCGGACGTGGAATGGTTCTAGCCATTGTGCGCTGCGTGGGGGCGGAACCCGATAATATTTGGGGTCATGGGATGACAAAGCGACGCTTGGCCGCAGATATTGCGGATCATCCTCACGGGCTCGGAGCACTTCCGGTTTATCTTTTTACCGCTAATGGTCGTATCACGGATGAGGATATCAGGCTGCACCGCGGCCATCCTCGCTATGAACTACCAGGTGCGGTGGTTTTGGAAAAAGCAGCCTATCGCTCGACCCGCATCCTTATCAAGCGCATGCGCGAACTGGGCCTCCCACAGCCTGAAACTGATATTGAACACAGCGGGGTGCACGCGTGGGCTTATTACGGCCCCCAGCTGTGCAAAGGGTGGAACTCGGTCTATAGCCGCGTGTCCGACAAAGAGCCGGCTAGTTCCTAGCACCGAAAGCTGCACATCCAGATCTCGCCGAGGACCTCATAGACCACCACCAGATAACCGTCATGGTAGGCAAGATCGATATACCCGCACGGCCCTGTGTGGAATCGCAGAGGCGGTTTCTGCGAGATAGGCTGGGTGGGGTCTGAGTAGGTGTGGGGGTCGACGATCTCTAAGAAACCGTCCTGTCGCCCTGCTCCGCTGTAGGCGAAGACGAGGCCGTGAGGCGTATCGACGAAGCTGGCATTGCAGGCTGCAGCCGGGGGCGTGGAGGAAAAACCAATAGTATTCCAGCTGCGCCCATAATCGGAACTGATTGCCCTATAGCGGCCAAGCTCCCCTGTTTCATAGGCTGAGGTACGGCGCGCGGAGAGATATAACTGGCCTAAGTGAACGCCGTAGCAGGTTTCATCCATATCGTCGCCGATAACCTCTCCCACACTCCACGTGTCACCTTTATCGTGGCTAATCAGTGCGCGATGCCACGTTCTGCCCTGGTGGTCGCGCATAACGACGGGAAGAATCCAGTGCCCCTGGTTGACTACCGCATGCCCAGAGGTCACAAAAGCCCCTGCATAATCGCCGACAACCATATCTGTGAGACAGTGGGTTCTAAAGGTGCGTCCACAATCGTGGGAGATCGCAATTTCACTGTGCAAAACCTGGTCGCTGTCACGGCCTTGAGAGCCGAAGAATCCCACCGTATGACTGCGCGCATACACTACTGCGAGGTTAACACCATCCACAATGATGGCGGGATCAGAGAATCCCTGACGTGGATGAGTGGATCCGGAACGGAAGATCTCGTATTCAATAGGTCCATCGATAGTACCGCGACCGATAATGAGCGAATTGGGATTTGGTAAATCGCTAGGCATCGCGCCGCCAAGTCCGGTGTCGTCGTCAGCCGGCAATCTGCTATCACATAAGAGCAGCACATCACCCCCATCGAGGAATGCAATGGCTGGGATCCGAAGTTCTACGGTACGGGGATCAACGGTGCCGGCGGCACTTAGCTGTGCGGCATTCACGAGAAGGTGGGGTGGTTGGTGGGGGATCATAAATGTCGATGGTACAGATGATGGACCGGGGATCACCTTGTGATTTTACCCACTAAGCACCCCCGATTATCCCCCATCTACCGCATTTATATCACAGAGAAAATACCCCCTATCACCCCCAATAGGCTCGCCGTATACACGCCCCACAATCGGGGGCTCCACACCCCCTACCCGATTAGATAAGTTCGGTACAACCTGCTACTTTCACCCCCTTTTTCCCGATTTACCACCCCCTAAGTTCTATAAAACCAGTTTCAATAGCGGCGAAAACTGCACATTTTCGGGTTATAACCCTAACTGCCCCTGAACTGCTAAAAGTCCGAGCGGGCTTATTTGTCAATAAGCCCACACATTGAATCTATGGAAATTCTTATTAGAACGGGTAGATTGGTTGAAGGTAAGGACGTTGAGGAACAGCGTGCCTGCTGAAAAGCGGCATGCCGAAAGCGGTGCACGTCGAGGTCATACTTCGACCATCCAGGGGCGCCGAGAACTTTAGGGATTATTCCTCAGCACTACAGTCGACTTAGAAAATTAATATATGCAGAAAGGTCAAAGACTACTCGTGAGCACCACTGCTTGGCAGGATTTTGCACCCGGAAATTGGCAAACAAATATTGACGTTCGCAATTTCATCCTCGAAAACTACACCCCCTACGAAGGTGACGCCTCATTCCTTGCAGGCCCCACCGAAAAAACTCTCCGCGTCTGGGATCAACTAGAAAATAACTACCTCAAAGTGGAGCGCGCGAAGCGCGTCTACGACGTTGATACCGAAACCCCCGCGGATATCGACGCCTTCAAAGCTGGCTATATCAGCGAAGACGATGACGTTATCGTCGGTCTGCAGACCGACACCCCACTCAAGCGCGCCATGATGCCTAACGGCGGATGGCGCATGGTTGAGACGGCCATTCGCGAGGCTGGGCTTGAGCCAGATGAGCGCGTCAAGGAAATCTTCACGAAATACCGCAAGACCCACAACCAGGCGGTCTTCGATATCTACACTCCTCGCATTCGCGCGGCTCGATCTTCCCATATCATTACCGGCTTACCCGATGCCTACGGTCGCGGCCGCATTATTGGCGATTACCGCCGTGTAGCCCTCTACGGTGTGGACTTCCTCATTAATGAGAAGAAGGCCGCAAAGGATTCTGTCAATGGTGCAGATTTCTCTGAGCACTGGGCACGCTACCGCGAGGAGCACCAGGAGCAAATTCGCGCCCTCGAAAAGCTCAAGACCATGGCACAGTCTTATGGTTTTGATATTTCAGGCCCCGCGACCACCGCTAAAGAAGCCGTGCAGTGGACCTACTTCGCCTACCTCGCCTCTGTGAAGAGCCAGGATGGCGCCGCTATGTCCATCGGACGCCTGTCTGCCTTCCTCGATGTCTACTTCGAGCGCGATCTCAAGAGTGGATTGATTACCGAGGCTGACGCTCAGGAAATTATCGATGCTCTGGTTATTAAACTTCGCATCGTCCGCTTCCTGCGCACCATCGATTATGATCAGATCTTCTCGGGCGACCCTTATTGGGCAACCTGGTCCGATGCTGGTTTCGCCGAAGATGGTCGCCCCATGGTCACCAAGACCTCCTTCCGTCTGCTCCAAACCTTGCGCAACCTCGGGCCAGCACCAGAGCCTAATATCACCATCTTCTGGGATCCGAACCTGCCTAACGGTTATAAGGAATTCTGCTCGGCAATCTCCATCGAGACCTCCTCAGTACAGTACGAGTCCGATAAGCAGATTCGTGATCGCTGGGGCGATGACGCAGCCATTGCCTGCTGTGTATCCCCGATGGCGGTTGGTAAGCAAATGCAGTTCTTCGGCGCTCGCGTCAACGCTGCCAAGTCCCTCCTCTACGCCATCAATGGCGGCCGTGACGAGGTGACTGGCAAGCAGATCGTTGAAGGATATGAGCCTGTTCAGGGCGATGGCCCACTCGATTTCGACGATGTGTGGAATAAGTACGAGGCCATGCTGGACTGGGTTGTTGGCACCTATGTGGAAGCCCTCAATATCATCCACTACTGCCATGACCGCTACGCTTACGAGTCCATCGAGATGGCACTGCACGACTCTGAGATCATTCGTACCATGGGCTGCGGCATTGCTGGCCTGTCCATCGTGGCAGACTCCCTAGCCGCCATTAAGTACGCCAAGGTCACTCCCGTTCGCGACGAAACAGGTCTCATCGTCGACTACGTCACCGAGGGCGACTTCCCGATCTACGGCAATGACGACGATCGCGCCGACGATATTGCGGCCACCATCGTGCACACCGTGATGAGCAAGATCAAAGAGATCCCACTCTACCGCGACGCCATTCCTACCCAGTCGGTGCTGACCATCACCTCGAATGTGGTCTACGGCAAGGCTACTGGTGCATTCCCATCCGGCCACAAGGCTGGTACCCCATTTGCACCGGGCGCTAACCCAGAGAACAGCCTCGACTCCCACGGTATGGTTGCTTCCATGCTCTCGGTGGGCAAGCTGGATTATGAGGACGCCCTTGACGGCATTTCGCTGACCAATACGATCACTCCTTCCGGCTTGGGCCGTACCAAGGAAGAGCAGGTTGCGAACTTGGTTGGCATCCTCGACGCTGGCTTTATCATGGATACTTCCTGCCCAAACGGGTAGGCCATATTCCAGACTAAAAGTCTAGAAATTGGGGCTCATCTTCGACTAAGATGGGCCCCAAGCAGGAAAAATCCTCAAATATTTGAGGTGCATATACAACTACTTAGTTTCAGAAAGGTTCTACCCAATGTCTGCAAAATCCTTCGAAGAGCGCATGGCTGATATGAAAGCTGCCCGTTCCCGCAACAATATGGGCTCTGGCCTCTACCACGCCAATATCAACGTGCTCGACCGCGCTACCCTAGAAGATGCTATGGAGCACCCAGAGAAGTACCCGAACCTAACCGTTCGTGTGTCCGGTTATGCTGTGAACTTCGTGAAGCTCACCAAGGAGCAGCAGCGCGACGTTCTCTCGCGTACCTTCCACCACAACGCTTAAATAGAGCGTAGATCTTCGGACGCGCGAAAACTGATAATTTGCAGCTTTCGCGCGTTTTCTTATACTTCTTTCGAGGACGTGAACTTTTACTATGGCTGATGGAATTAACACCACTGTAACTCTCGCCCCTGGCTCGGGCCCGCGTATTCGCGGTGTTGCCCAGGGTATCGGTGCAGGCATCGACCTCACCATCGAACGCCCCGAACTCATTGCCGCCCGTCGCACTGGCGATATCGGCCTCGTTCACTCCTGGGAGCTTGTCACCGCCGTCGACGGCCCTGGCACCCGCATGACACTCTTCCTCTCGGGTTGTCCACTACGCTGCCAATACTGTCACAACCCCGACACCATGGAGATGAAGGAAGGGACCCTCGAGAAGGTCGAGGATATTGTGCGCAAAATCAAGCGCTATTCCACCGTCTTCCGGGCCAGCGGCGGCGGGCTGACCATTTCCGGCGGCGAGCCCCTCTTCCAAATCGCCTTTACCAGGCGAGTGCTCAAAGAGGTTCATGATGCCGGCATTCACACCTGCATCGATACCTCAGGCTTCCTTGGCTCACGTCTGAGCGACGACGATCTTGAAAATATCGATCTCGTGCTCCTTGACGTTAAAAGCGGTATCCCGGAGGTCTACCATGAGGTTACAGGGCGCATTCTGCAACCCACCTTGGAATTTGGCGATCGCCTCAACGCCCTCGGTAAGAAAGTGTGGATACGATTCGTCCTCGTTCCAGGACTCACTGATTCCGAGGAGAATATCCAGGCAGTCGCCGATATTGTGAGCAAATGGAAGGACAATATCGAGCGCATTGAGGTCTTGCCCTTCCACAATATGGGTGAAGATAAGTGGAAGAGCATGGGGATGAAGTACACCCTCGAGGGGGTCAAACCTCCCACACCAGAGTCAGTGGAGAAGACTCGAGACGTCTTTAGACAACTCGGCTTCACCGTTTACTAAAAAATTTACCCGCGTGCCAAACTTCTGGCATGCGGGTAAATATTTTAGGGCTTTTCTAGAACGGCAACTAAAAATTCAGAATCGGCTTCGAAAGGTCGTCCATCCCAACTCTCTAGCAGCAGTGACTCTTTAAAACCAGCTTCGCGTGCCATCTCGAGAAAGTGGGGAAAGAGCCAGCCACGGCCGATTCCAAACCCAATAACAGCGCGACCGTTCGCGCTCAACACTCGCGCGATATTCTTCAAAGCAGGCAACCTTCCCTCAGGTGGCAGGAAGCCCATCACATTGCCGGCTGAGACAATTAGATCGTAATTGTCACCCGGGAGTGGATCAACGCATAAGTCCCCGACCTCCCACCGCGCCTCGGGGTAATCCTTGCGAGCATAATCAATGAGCACGGGATCGAGATCTGTGCCTACAACATGGTGACCCTGCTGGGAGAGGTATCCACCTATCCGGCCTGTTCCGCAGCCGGCGTCGAGGATTTTCGCCCCCCTGGGCGCGAGCGCATCAATTAAACGTGCTTCACCAACGATATCGCGGCCCTCCGCTTGGAATCGATACCAGCGCTGGGCGTACTGCTCGGAGTGGTTGGGGTTATGGTCGAGAATTTCTTTCCATGTAGGCATAGCCACAGTGTATCGAGGCCTGTTGGCAATTACGAGCTGTCGAAGGCTCATGTCCTAAGCACCGAACACGACGCTCTCACTAGCAGCGGAAAGTCTTACGTAGCGACACCGCTGCGTAACAGCGCCCTCAGTATGGTCGTACTGATTCTTGTAATCTCGAGGCGTTTCGCTCCCTAGCTAGGTAGCGGGGATCCGTCACCCCATGCATCGCGGCGTAGCCCACACACAGATCCTTTTGATTAAGCTGAGCCATCCTTCCCCGCCGCAAATTTATAGGGGGACGATTAGATCCAAAGCTAATAGTCTTTCGAGCATTTTCTTAGGATCTGATTCCTGCCAGCCAGTGATTTCACCATGAGCGTTTTCGTATTCCAGGATATATTTATCGTTTTTTACGATACCGAGCAGATAGTAATCAGTTCCTCTCCGCATGTGTAATTCAATGAAATCAGAGATTCTAATCGCTGGTTCTATGGGCATGTGGAAGGTTATAAGCGCGTCGAACAGCTCGTGGACCCACGTCCTTAAGGGCTCGGGGGCGCCTTGTACTGCCATATATCGGCGGGCATGCAGGGCTTGACTGCGCTGGTGGTCGCTGAGGGCGAGCGTAGGATCAATGGCTCCGTGCTGAGTAAGAGCGGTCCGAATCTGGTCAATCTCTTCATACTCTTCTTGGCTATCTATTTCGTTGACAAATATCGCCTGGAATACATAGCTGCCAGTACGGCTTATCGTTACGCTAATCTCGTTGAGGTTAAAGGCCCAGTGAAATTCTGGGCATGGGGTGCCGGCTACTAATATTTCACCGAGTTCGCAGTCTTTGACCCCCACCCACTGGCGCAGTGCGTCCATGAGGGCTGCGGTCGCTCTTTCCTGTGCTTGATTGAATCTACTCATCATTCTCCTTCACCCGCCCCATGATCTAAACCACAGTTTATATGGCACTGTTCGTTTAACCACAAGGGGTCGCTATTCCTAGGACTTTTCGCTGCGCACACGGCTAAAATTCTCCCTACACTACTTCGATTTGCACACTCCCAAGGAGATTTTTGTGACTTCCGCTGCAGGCATTACGCCGCCTATACAGCCACCTATTCACCCAGTGGATCAAGTCCCCGGTGCCTCGCGGCTCGCCGCTCTCGGCCTTCAGCACGTTCTGGCATTCTACGCCGGTGCGGTTATCGTGCCCCTTTTGATAGCAGGATCGCTCAATCTCGACGCTGAAACTACCATCCACCTCATTAATGCCGACCTACTGACCTGCGGCATTGCTACCCTGATTCAAGCGGTAGGCATTGGAAAGCACGTCGGTGTGCGCCTTCCTATTATTCAAGGCGTGACCACTACTGCGGTCGCCCCCATCATCGCCATCGGGATGGGAGTCACCAATGGTGAAGGTGGCCTTGAAGCCCTGCCAACGATTTACGGAGCCGTGATCGTAGCAGGGCTTTTTACATTTTTTGCCACCCCCATATTCGCTCGCTTCCTAAAATTCTTCCCCCCTGTTGTGACAGGTTCTGTCCTCCTCGTCATGGGTACTTCGCTCCTTTTTGTCTCAGCTAATGATTTCACCAATTATGCTGACGGCACCCCGGCCACCAAAGATCTCGCGTACGCAGCTGGCACGCTGCTGGTTATTATTCTCGCTCAGCGCTTCTTCAAAGGATTTCTCGGTACTCTTGCCATCCTGATCGGTTTGGTTTCGGGCACCACGGTGGCATTAATTCTAGGCGATGCCAACCTCGATAAAGTTGCCGAAGCCGCTCCTATTGGGATTACTACGCCTTTTTACTTCGGTATCCCGCAATTTAATATCGCGGCCATTATCTCGATGATTATTGTCATGATTATCACCATGGTGGAGACGACGGGCGATGTTTTTGCCACTGGTGAGATCGTGAAAAAACGAATCCGCCGAGATGATATTAAGCGCGCGCTGAGGGCAGATGGTCTTTCCACCTTCCTTGGCGGCATTATGAATTCCTTCCCTTATACTTGCTTCGCCCAAAATGTCGGGCTGGTGCGGATTACGAATGTGAAATCGCGCTGGGTTGCTGCGGCTGCTGCTGGATTTATGATCATTCTCGGCCTCCTTCCCAAGGCGGGCGCCATTGTCGCATCGATTCCTTCCCCCGTGCTCGGGGGCGCCTCACTCGCAATGTTTGCTGCAGTTGCCTGGGTGGGAATGCAAACCATCGCGAAGGCTGATCTCAACGACAATCGCAATGCCGTCATCGTGAGCACCGCTCTCGGTTTGGCCATGTTGGTGACCTTCAAACCGTCAATTGCGCTGGCTCTTCCCGAGTGGTCACGTATCTTCGTTTCCTCGGGCATGTCTATCGGAGCTATCGCAGCGATCGTGCTCAATCTCCTCTTCTTCCATATCGGGAAACCGGCGGGCTCGGATATCGCCCGAACGGGCGATAAGGGAGTATCTTTAGCCGATCTCAACGCTATGAACAAGGCAGAGTTCGTTGCGGCACTGCGGCCGCTTTTCAATCAGCAAACCTGGCCGCTGGAGCGCGCTTGGCAATCTCGCCCCTTCGCTGATATTAACGAGCTACGCAGCGCTATCCAGGTATCTGTGCTCACCGCCGGCGAAACGGACAAACTCAACCTGATTAACGATTACCCCGATATGGCGGCTCTCTTGATGGCCGATACCGTCAGCTCGCGAGAAATTTCCTCCGACCGTGGTTCTATCGGTATCGATGATCTCGATGACGTAGAAACCCAACGGATCCAAGATATCTCTCGTGCTTATAAGGAACGCTTCGGCCTTCCCTATGTGGCCTACCTTGATACTACTGACACTGTGGAATCGATCATTGAATCGGGTATTCGCCGATTGGGCAACTCCGATGAGCAAGAGCGGCGCGTTCTTCTCGCCGAAATTGTGGAAATCGCCAATGATCGTTTCGATCTCCTGCTTGCCGACGCCAACCCTGTTCGGTCGGCGTGGGATCGAAAGTTTACTGAAGTCGATTCTTAAAATACCCCGTAGCAGCCCCACCGTATCTGGTGGGGCTTTTTTCTGGCTCAATGCTTATGGCCTGGCGATGGATTTTTGTGCTTTGGCATACTCTCGTTGGCTGTGAATGGGAGCAATCTAACAGTATGAAAACCCTTGCGAATAGCTAATAATTGGTTAAGAATCTAAGAAAGGTACCGAGCACCCTCGGAACTCATGAAGAGAAAGAAGAACCATGAAGATCGCTCGAATCGAGTGGCACGGTCGCGAGCTATATGCCCGCGTTGATCAGGAATACCACGTGCTCGACGCCGACAACCTCACTGCTGCTCTAACAGCTGAAGAAACTGGCGAAAAAATCCCTACATCGGCACGCCTCCTCAGCCCCGTCACGCCATCGAAAGTGGTCGCCCTCGCATGTGCGTATCTAGCCGATGATCGGCCCTTTGATCCCGAGAAGGATCGCGCTCCGTTTATTTTCTTCAAGCCGAGCTCTGCGGTTGTGGGCACTAGGGATAATATCGAGGTCCCAGAAGTAGCACGCGGATCCATCTTCGAGTCTGAACTTGCAGTGGTGATGGCCAAGGATTGTAAGAAAGTGACCGAGGATGAGGCCCTAGAATATGTGCTGGGCTATACCATCTGCAATGATATGTCGGCACCAGCATTGATGGGGCAGGATGGCCAATGGTCGAGGGGCAAAGGCCTCGATACCTTCTGCCCAATCGGCCCGTGGATCGAAACCGAACTCGATAACCCTGATGATGCTCATATCACCGCCCACCTTACGCGCAACGGTCAGCGCCTTGACCTCGTCGATTCATCTACGCGGTATCAAATATGGTCCGCTGCGCAGGCCATTTCTTATTGTTCGGAATATATAACGTTGAAGGCGGGAGATGTGATTAGCCTGGGGTGCCCTCCAGGTCCTATCCCTGTGGAAGAAGGCGATACGGTTAGCATCACCATTGATGGAATCGGTACCCTCGAGAACCCAGTACACTTCATCTAAAGTATCCTTGCCAGATTTCTGACCCGGCAGAGCTCATACCTATCCGCTCACACCAATAAGCCTATTGGTGTGAGCTTTTTCTTGTCTCATAGCCGAAGCGCCCTTTTTAGGCGGCGGCTGATACGCCTAGGCAAGTGATCGAAGCGCGCGCGCTAAATCTTCGTAATCCTGACGAATAACTGCAACAGGACGCACGACCGTCGCGGTAGATATTTGTGCGATCTCCTTCTTTAGTGCCCGCCGCGTCCGCGCTTTAACAACCGCTCCAATCACCCCACCAAAGGCGGCTCCCATCAGGCTGAGAAGTATGCCTATAAGTATTCCTCCAAGTATCAAAAGGGTAGGATAAGGCCATCCCTCAATGGCGGGTATGAGGCTATCGCCAAGCAGCGGCGTGAGCACCCCAGGGATGAAGGCGACAGCGAGGTACCACAGCACCCCCATAAGCGCCATAAAGAGCGCTATCCATTGGATGAAGGTCAAAAGCCCCCACGCTGCCGAAGGTTGGGCGGGCAGTTTCGTGCGCGCTGCTGCTCGGTCCAACTCTTCTGGAAGTGCGTGGGCGCTGTCGTTTCCTTGCTCAATGACCGCTAAATCCCACGGGTGCGGTAATTGATCTGCCACTGCATGCGTATAGGTGCGCACCGCCTTATTGGATATCGCTTTACTTGCGGCATCAAGGGCAGGCAATGAACTGCGGTGCACATCGCTGTGATCCTGCTCCTCCCGCAATCCCAAGCGTCGCAAAGGATCGGGGCGCAGTTTTAGTACCCAAGTCAGAAGGGGTGAACCTGTGCGT
Source organism: Corynebacterium sp. ES2715-CONJ3 (assembly GCF_024814365.1). Classification (NCBI taxonomy): domain Bacteria; kingdom Bacillati; phylum Actinomycetota; class Actinomycetes; order Mycobacteriales; family Corynebacteriaceae; genus Corynebacterium; species Corynebacterium sp. ES2715-CONJ3. Next base: position 41,774 of record NZ_JANUXS010000006.1, on the reverse strand, counting down.
AGACCTAATCGCCGTCGATACGCTGCGGCAGTAATCTCAGCGAGGCGATCGACCCCTGCTGCCTGGGCTAGGGAGCGATCAAGCTCCTTTTTAGCGTGCGCCCCTACTTGCCCATGACGGGCAGGCACCAAGCGGTTACTCAGAGCGTGAATATCTGCTACTATCCGAGCACTCTGAGCGTTTTTGCTCGCCGCTATAGTGGCGATAGCCTCGCGCAATTCGGTGATACCACTTCCCGTAAGAGTGGAGGTTGCAAGTACCGAAACATTGTCTAACCCGTCATCGTTTAAAAGCCCTGTTAGCGATGCTGTCACCTCCGGTATATCGGCGGGGGCTAATCTGTCAGCTTTATTGAGCACGGCAAGGGTGACAGCGGAATGACTCGCATGGGGCCGAATAAAATCCTGATGGATAATCCGGTCGGCATATTTCTCCGGATCGGTCACCCACACGAGCACATCAACCTGGGCTGCCAACCGGCTCGCAATTTCTCTATTACTCTGATCAACTGAATCAAAATCTGGGAGATCAAGCAGAATAAGCGGCCCTGACTTTGCGGTGAAACTACCCGTACGGGTGCGCCGGTCTTCAATACCTAACCAGTCGAGGAGTTCGCTGGCCCCCTCTGGTTGCCAGATCGCAGCTAACGGTGCCGAGGTTGTGGGGCGTCTCGGTGAGGAGGCACCCAAATCTTCTCCGACTATGGCATTAAAAAGTGATGTTTTCCCTGAGCCTGTGGCACCGAAGAATCCCACCACCGTGTGCTCAGATGACAGTTTTCTCCTCGCAGCCGCATGAACAAGCACTTTATTCATAGCGTCGCGATCCTCTGGGGAGAGATACTGAGATGTGAGCGCTGCTTCGAGGGCATGAAGACGGTGCTGAAGCTTAGACATATTTAACCTCTGCGAGGGCTTGACGAGCTGAGCTTCTCAGCGCTTCAGCTGGGGTACCTACAATGAGCTGCTCAGTCACCGGTTGGTAGCGAGCCCGCTCATCAGCCATAAGGATTGCGACGCGTTCATCGAGATCCTGGCGCGCGCGTTTCGCCATGCGCCTGACGGCTTCCTCACCGAAGATCGTTTCCAGCAATTTCTGGCCCAATACCGCTGAGCCACCTGCGATAGCGATCTCACCACCAGTTAGCCCTGCCGTGGAAGCGAAAACCACAATCATAAGTGCGACGGTCACCGCATTGAGTCCGAGTGAGGCGAGGCGAGCGGTCATGCGTTTAGAGGCAGCGTTTTCCTCAATATAGCGCACCAAGTCTGCCTGCCAATCCCGCACGAGCGTTGCGGCCCGTTCGGATATCTCTTCACCGGCGCGGGCTAGATCATGTGAAGCCTGATCGCGTAGCTTGGGCGCTTGGGAGCCGAGGTAGGACCAGCATCGCCCCGCAGCCGTATCGGCGGCGTCGATAATTACCGCATGAAGGCCGGTTTCAATCTGCGTTTCCACCTCGCGCAGTGGGGTGGGTTTGCCGGTAAAAAAGGAGCCCACTCGATCCCGGGCGAGAGAAAACCAGCGATCAATCACTCGGAACGCGTCCGAGGTTCCCACAAAATCTTGCCACCGCGCCATGACTTCGGTGCGCAGCAAGTGTCCATCTGAGGTGGCGTCGATAATATGCTGACAGGCCCTCGAATAGGCATCATCGAAAGCTACAGCTAGCTGGGTTGCCTGCTCATGGCGACGATCATAGGAAACGGCCAATTCCTCGGTGGCTTGAACGAGTTGATCTAGGGCACCGGCTACTGTTCGCAGGGAGATCTCTCGACGCGCGGCGGTATCTAGTGCAAGGTCGTGGAGGTAAGTGGCAATAGATTCCACCGGTAGTAGTTCGTGCTGGACAAATGGCACCACAAATACCTCGGCGTCGAATTTGCGCTCTTCGAGCATTCGGCGCAGATCATCGGGAACCGTGTCCGCTGCTTGTTGATCCACACGGTTGAGAATCACAACGACCTCAATATGTCGGGCAGCAGCATCGGATAAGAAATTCCACACCACTTGATCTGCGTAACGTGCCGGTGTGGTCACAAAGACCCATGAATCTGCGGCGGCCAATAACTGGGAGGCCAAGGCGCGATTGGTATCATCGATGGAATCAAAGTCGGGAGCATCGATCAACGCTAGGCCAGCTGGGATGAGATTCGATTCGACAATGCGCAGGCTCAGCGCTTGGGTATCAGGTTCCCCGTGTTCACGAGGAAGACCGGGAAGCACGCGCTGCGATCGAAAATATGGCGCATCGGCAGTATTCGTAATAAGGGTGGGTTGGCGGGTAGTTGGCCTAATAACCCCAGCGGCTGTCACGTTTTCCCCGACAATCGCGTTGACAAGAGTAGACTTGCCGGCCCCCGTTGAACCCCCCACGACTACGAGGAGTGGGGCATCAAGATCAGTGATCCTCGGGATAATATAGTCATCCAGCTGATTCTTCAGTGTCTGCGCTTTAGCGGCATCTGCAGGGTATACAACGCCATCAAGGGTGTGGCGTAAGAGCTCAAGGGTCCCGTCCATGTTTTTCATTCTTGCAGGAAAATTGAAGTTTTCACAGCCCGACTCAGTATCACGCGCAGCAGCTAGACCACACACAGTAAAAAGGCGCCCACATAAGTACCACACGGTTGGCGAGGAGAGCTTCGAAATATCTCCACTCTGCACAACAATGCCTGCGCACAAGGAATCTCAAGCCTCCAGCCAGTCATACGGATCAGTCTGTGCGCTGCGTTGCAGAAAGTACCCGTACTGCCTCAGACATAACGGCAGCCCGGTCAACGGTTCTCGCTCTGTCGCGCGAGGTGGCTGCGATCGTAGTTCACCTCGACGCATCTTCCTGGGCATTCTCTGGTGTTTATGCCCTCGGTGAAGTGATTCAATGGGTCCGGGCAAGCGAGATTATGGTGAGATACTGCAGCGATGAAATCGTGCCAAGAAAAATCAGCCCTCAAGAAACACCACGGCGAATCGAGCCGCGAAACCAGCAACCATAGACACAACAACTAACCAACCGTGAACTAAAATGAATGACACCAAGACCACAACAGCACCACCAAAGCGCCCCGGCACAATCACCGTGCCAGGGCGCTCATGGTAGGGATTGGTCGCACACTGTCATCTACTGCTGCACACCGACAGGAAAATGGAGACATGTAGAAACCTCAACAGCAGGTTTTACGCCTCAAAAGACTTCTTTTTCTAGAGCTTTTGCGCTAAATGCGAGGTTAGTTAAGGTAGTCACCATCCCAACTCCGATAAAAGACTGGAGGACTCCTACTCCCTCGTGCGAACACTAGGCTGCGGCACCCCAAATTCTTCCATCGCGTCCGCAATAGTCGGCCACTGTTCTATCTCGGCGTTTCCTTTAAGGAACCACCCCGCAATGGTTCATATATCCGCCTTAGCGCTCTTAGTTCGGCGTGTGTTGGTTGTTGCGAGTGTCTGGCGTTGGGCTTGGGCATAGTCGCCGTTGAGGTCGAACTTTAGACGTTCTGCGGTCTTTTTCCCGCCCCTGCGCCCTATGGTGGCGAGTGCTTTGCGTTCGCTGCTGGTGGCTTTCTCGCTAGCGCTGTGGGCTTTGTAGACCGAGCTTGTGCACGTGGTGACGTATCCGCGTATGTGACTGGCCATGGTTAGGCGATTTGCTGCGGGTGACATGTCTCCCGGTCGCCCGGCTGCTCCGTGTTTGTAAGCGACTTTTGAGGCGTGTTCGTTCACGTCAATAATCAGGGAGTCTTTTAGACGCTTGCCCTCGTTGGCTGGACATAAGGTGGCGATTTGGGGACTATAGCCGTTGGCTCTCGAGCTGCTAATTACTGATGCTTCGGTGTTATTTGAAAGCGAGACAGTAAAGACTGCCCGTCTGGCCGACCAGCACCGCGAGTGATCTGTTCTTGGTTCCCCTCGAAATGTGAACGCCAACAGGTGGTTGAGAAAGATATTGATTTACTGTACAACGCTCCTTGGAGGGGCGGATTGTTGCAGCTTATAAAACCGCTATCCAAGTACGTACCGCCAGTATCCGTGCATATCTCACGCAGCTGAGCTACTACGCGGAGCCCATAGCTCCCACACACTCTATGAGTGTATCGTGCGCGTAGAGTCTCTTTTTTCTCAGAGGGACACTGTTGTGGTTCGCAGTCCCACCCTTCGAGAGCCGGAGTAGGTATTTTCAACTACCTCCTTTGGTTTGGCCATCACTGGCCATTACTGGCCATCAAGATACTCCCCTACCTCACCGCTTAGTTCCTCCGCAGCAGGCACGTACGTGGGGTTGAAGAGGTCGGGAGTCTGACCCGAAGCGAAGTCTTCAAGAAGGTAGATATAGCTGCCGCCCATGAGGGCGAAATAGTCAGACAGTCGATTAAAGGGCAGTCTTCGAGGGAGCACAAGCACGCAGCGATCGAAACCACTGAGGTTGGTCTGCGCGAAGGTTTCTGGGTTATGTCGTAGGTGGGTGATCAGTTTCCGTTTTGCGTTCTTTAAAATCTCACGTTGTTCAGACATGATATGTGGGTCCCATAAGAAGCGAAGCCAAAGACTCACCTTGGAAGGATCCGCGCCCGCCGACTGCACACAGCAATCAGCAAAATACTCAAATTCGATATCTTTAGCGCTCAGTCCGTGGTACTGCTTCGCTAGTGCTGCCCGCATTGATTGTGCAGTTCGATCGAAAGTAGATCCAAATTTTTGGATTGGCCCATACAGGCTGTATATCCCCCACTCATAGGGTGGACTGCCGATTTTCTCGTGCTCCAAAAGAACCCGCAACCCCATTCTGGTGAGTTCTGTGGACCGACCCGATCCGAAGTTACGGATGAGAACCGGGAATCGCCCTGTTAGTGGGATATCCGTATTCATGTTCTCACTGACTTTCTGTGGCGTTGTACCGTGGGATCAAACTGGGGATGCGGCCTGCTCGGGGGCAAAGTACTTGCGGAGTCCATCGCGGACAATGTCAACGTCGTGGCTGGTTCCAAGGAGCTCAAAGCGGTAGAGCTGGGGAACGTGACACTTTTGCGAAATGACCTGCCCCGCGGCGCAATAGGCCTCCCCAAAATTGGTATTGCCCGCACTAATAACTCCGCGAATAAGTGCGCGGTTTTCGGGGATATTCAAAAATGCCTTAACCTGTGGCGGAACCGCGCCTTTCATGCTGCCTCCCCCATAGGTAGGCACTATGAGAACGAAGGGGCGGTCTACTCGAATCATCCCCTCTTGCTTGGGTTTCAGGGGAATTCTCGCGGAGTCGAAGCCTAGTTTTTGAACGAAGCGATGAGTATTTTCACTCACCGACGAAAAGTAAACGACGAAGGGGGTCGACGCGGTTGCGCTCTCGATGGTTCTCACTTCCTTGGTGGGTTGTAGATGCCCTGTGATATCTGTCAGGCAGGGCTTAACGCAAGCGATTCGCTTATCCGCTAGCGTCGCTTGTTCCATCCTATCAGGATTAAAAACTTAGGGTACCCTAATCTTTAGGCTAGTCCTTGGAACTATCCGCGTCCCTCGTGTTCTCTTTCCGCCGTTGCCACTCACGCCACAAAACAAACGCGATCACCAGCGCAATGATGATGAGGTCGATCATCATCCACCAACTCAACACCGGCCGCCATGATTGAGAAATTTCCGGCATTTCCCGAGGCACGCGTTCAGCAGACACTAGGAGACGATCGGTGTTGATGCCATAAGGAGTGCACGTGATAAGAGTTAACTTATCGACGCCAGCTTCGTAGGTCACAGCCTGATAGTCATCTGGGGCAACAACCTGCCTTCCGGTCACCCGGTAAACGAGAACTTCTCCTAGAACATCAAGGTAGATCTCCGCGCCATCTTTAATGCGCGGGAGATTATCAAACATACTGGCGTTAACCATCCCCGTGTGTGCGGAGATGACCGAATTTGTCCCTGGCCCCCCAACTGGCACATCAGAGCCGAACATATGTCCAGCACCGTGGTAGAGCACCTCGGGGCGCGTGGTGTGGTAGACGGGTAAATCGATATCGAGTGATGGGATCGCCAATCTGGCGATCATGCCAGAAGTTTCAGGGGGATTGAGGATATCCAGATACTCGTCGTAGCCAGGCGATTCGGGCGTGGGAATAAAAGCATGATGTCCGCTTTCCGCCAAGTTTTGGTTATATACGTGGGCTTTGTGGAGATATTCGCGTATCAACTCGCTCGGCTCAATCTCTCGCACCTTTTCAGCGTAGCTGCGAGCCCTCGTATCCAATTGATAATCTGTATACAAAGTCGAGACAATGGGGAAAAGCAATACCGCAATCCCAAGGATGATATTCAGCATCCCGCGGCGCCGTTGGCTTTTGCCTCTACCACGCTTAGGGGCATGGTGCGTGGGCTTAATACGTGCCACTGCTGCCACTACAGATCCCGTTCCTCTCTACGATTCCCGCATATAACGCCACAGGCCAAATCCAAGAATGATCACACCCAGAAGCAGGAAGAGTACCAGCGACTGCAATCCAGTTTGTGGCAACATTTGAGCCACAGCTGCAGATAGTCGCAGCGCATTAGCACCAGCGATATCACTAACCTGTTGGAGATTTTCCTGCCCAGTTGTCACTGCCGTGACCTCAGCTGCAGAACCACGATAGTGATAAAAACGACGAGGGTCCCCGGGGATCTTGACCTTTATCGAGCATTCGACCTCCGCCTCGGCGTCAAGGGTTTCTATCTCGCACGCTGCAGCGGGGATGAGGCCATCATCGGATATCAGGAGCGTTTGACCGTCTGCGAGGATCTCCGCACCTGCAAGAGAAGGATCACGAAGTGTCACTGCTTCCAGAGGAATAGTCGAGCGATTACGAACTATGTAGGTTATATCCATGGCTTCCGCTTGCGCTGGAAGCACAACGGTGCCTGCAACCGCTTCGGTGAGGGCTGAAAGCCCTGCCCCCTTGATGCGCTTGTCCAGTGCGATTCCAGGAATGATATTGCGGGCAGTCACTGTCCATTTATCCCCGTGCCTATCGGTATCCTCCGCTTCGGCAACGGGGAGAACCGTGAAGGTCCACGCGGGCCCTTCAGTTACCGCACCCTGACTCATTGCAGCCTGGTTGATCTCGCCTTGATCGATGCGATACCGCGAAGAAATATCATGCGGTTCCCACTGCGCCTGAGGAATCGTGTGATGATCGTCGATCAATTCGGTGACCTGGCATGTGGTATTGACGGGCACGTCTTTGAAGAGATGAGTCTCACCAGACCGTAAGGTGAAATCAGAAGGCTCACAATTGGAGCTGAACTGGAATTCCTGGCTAGATGAGACTGCACCCACCGCTTCCTTATGAAAGCTGACTGTCACAGTGGCTGTTCGGAAAAAAGTCTCCGAGGCGAGGGTGAGAGCCACGTCCTGATTCGAAGGCGATGGAACCGTATTCGGGGTTGAAAACTTCACAACTGGTTGCTTCATGGTCGAATCAACTCGGGTGTCCGCGCTTAAGGGATCTCGCGGGTTCCGGGAGTCTGCGACTCCCGCGTAGTCCCAGAGTCCCATCTGACTATAAGGTTTCCTGTCATCGGCGGTTACCGCGAGGTCTGGGCGCGCCTGCAGAGCACTGCCATCGAGCTGGTATTCGCAACGAGCACCAGCGGGCAGCTCTACGATTATTCCACCCTGTGGCGGTTGCGCCATAGCAGCGGAGTAGCCAGCAGCGCTCGTAGCCTTAGCGAGGGTTGTAGCTGATGAGAAATCTTCTCCGTTACAGGTAATCCTATTGATGAACTCAGCCTGTTCGAGTCCTTGAGGAGCCCCGTGTTGGATATTCACGATGCGTACTGGGACACTGCGCAGTGCGAACCATGCCGATACAGTGATGTTTGGAGAGCGCTGCCCTTGAGTATCCCTGATTTCGATAACAGGTTGCTCGGCGGTTAGCAGCGGAATTGTCCGCTCTCGACCGTCGCGGATGGTCACGGTGGACTGGTCTTGTAGCAACCTAGCCTGAGGATAGTTATAGGAGGTATCGAGATCGAGTGCACACAGGGAACCGACAGGGACTCCTTTTACCTCAACAGACTGGCCGGGTGCAGCCGCAACTCGCCCCTCGAGAACCGTCTCCTGCCCAGCTACACAACGGTAACCAATGCTCAGATCGCGGTTGGGAACTTCCCCTACCTCCCGGGCTGGGCCGGCGGCTGCTGCAGTCACCGTTACCGTCGTAGTTTTATCGTACGCGGTATCAATAGCAAGGTTACTCACAGAACCATCTTCATCTTTTAACCGGAATATATAGTCCCCCGACTGATTCTGCTCAATATTTTTGCCATCGAGGACAATATATCGATGGCGCAGCACAATATCAGGGTTGTCTACCTTGAACTTTGGAGAAAGCGTACACATAGAGCCCGCGGGAAGCCCTGGTACTCTTGTCGCCTTGGTCGTGGTCACCGTTCCGTTTTCATTACGCAGCTCCACGGCCACTATGCGTTCGTCCACGCCTTCGCACGTCAAGCCGAAGTTGACCTGGCGTTGTTGCCCGGGGGCTACCAGCGTTGCAGCCGCACTCCCTCCGAGCTTTTTCGTCACATTAAGGGCGGTCAATTTCCGCTCATATGTGTTTATTGCCACGATCCGGTTCGCTGAATCGTCCCCAGCACGAAGCGTGAGAGAAGGAGAAGTCCCTGCCTGTTGCTCGGGATTCCAGGTGAGTGTGTGTTTGTAACCATCGGGCACGTCGTCGGTGGAAAGATCCTCACTGACGTGGCACGTCGCGCCCTCGACGAGCCCGTCGATTTGATGGGTCAGCGTGCGATCGCCGCCCTGCCCCAGCACGAAGTCTCCGTCGAGTTGCTGATTGCCGAAGGCTTTGTCGAAGCCTGGAGGGGGTGTGCATTGGTAGCGGAAATTGTAGGCGCGGTCTGTGTGTGGATCGAGGCCGTCGATCCTTTTTTCCACAGTGAGAGAGGCCCTATTGAACTTAGGCTTCCACTTTACTGCGCAGTAGACGGGCTCATTTTCTGCGTTTGCGTAGGTCACTGTGGAAGTATTATCGCCGTTAGTTACCACGAAACCAGCTGGGAAATTTCCCTTTTGCAGCTTTCTGTTCCCTAATTGACAGGTCCATTCGGGATCGTATCTGTCGAAGACATTAGTACCATCTGGGGTGCGGGCCTGAGAACGGAAAGTATAAGGATCCGAGGCTCGAGGGATCCCTCCTTCGTAGCGCACCGAGCGCAGTAGCGTGGCGAAGGGTGCAGCATCCTGGCGCGCTGGTTGATCGGTACTCGAATTCACAACTGCTTCGAATTCATCCTTGGTAGAACCCGCCTCAAAGTCGAAAACAGTCTGATTCCCGAGAATTTTGGTCTCGGCTGAGGTATCAGCATCGACATGGCCGCCTATACGCCCCACATTGAGCGCAATGGCGACGCCTTGTTTACCGCCGCTTGTGCTCGACGTATAGAGTCCAATCTCTAGAGAAGTGGGATTTTGAATGGAGGTTAAGAAGGCTCCGGGTTGGGTCACAGTATAATCAACTAAGCACGCGTAGTCGAAGGTCTTTCCGTCGACTTCCCAGTTAGCTGCAGCTCTAGAACCCCAGGCATTCCTACCTTCAAACGTGAAATTTAGGGTACTCGCCCATTTGCAAGTTCTACCGTCGTCGTTGTAGAGCAAGAGAGGCTGAAGGATTTTCCCGCGCGAGTCGGCCTGTAAAGTAATCGCCTCATGGTAGCTGTTACTGCGTGTTGTGGTTCTTTCGGCGTCCATGACCACGAGGTCGTATTTCTTCAACTCGCGATTATCTCGGCCAATCACCCGGATATCGCTCAAACGCACCACGGCGTACTTTTTTCCCTCTCCCCCAAACGTATGCTTCAGATATGCTCGCAGCACGGGTCGCTTAACTTTAGCCCCCGCCTTGCTCAGTTCGAGTCGGTCACTAGTTAACTGCTCATTTCGCCCTGCTTCCGTGGAGAGGCCGAAGTTAACCATTCCGTCACGATCATACCCAAATATCGACTTGTCATCTCCAGAAATAACTTCCGAAGTCACATCCATAAGATAGGAACTGCCCGCTACTATTTCAGCATTGAACTCAAGGGTGAGATCACCAATCTTTTGTCTCACCAGTTGCGGCCCGTCCCATGGATTATCAATTTGGCTAAGATCTAACCAGCATAATTGCGGAGCGAAGAGCTCGGTTTCCGACCCCGGGCTGGACACGCGAAATTCGCAACCCTCATATTCCTGAGTTGGTGTGGGGATCACCCGAGACGCTACCGGAGTTGCGGAGAAATCCGATGCATCCTCAGCGCGCGCTAGAGTATTGGGCCCGCCAACAACTATAAGAAGCCCCATGAACACGATGACTATAGCAATCAGGGCGTACCCCCGGTGCACTATGCTTGTCAATATGTTTCCTCGATAATCTCTGGTTTTAATATGAATCTGTGCTCCCGCTGTTAGGACTCGCTCTTAGGATAAACACCATCTTCGTCTCCCGATGGTCGCCGCCGGACCACCAGCCACAAGCCCACCGTTACGAGAAGAAGGGCTAGTCCAACGAGTCCTAAAACACTAGCCCCCGTCGATGCCAATGCACCTATCGGCGACTGCATCATCCACGAATTTTTATCCTGCGTGATGTCGGGCCTACTAGGCGGATGAAGCAGTAACTGACTAAGTGGCAGCCACCCAAATCCGAGCGTTAGAAAGAGGGCTAGAAGTGGCACAACAACACCAGTCACTATGCTGCTTCCAGAGCTAATCTGGGGTGCGTGGGTTATTGCGGTATCAGATTTCAGCGCTGGGTAGGCGCCTAAACATCCCGCCATTTGGGTGTCGGCTGGGCAGTATCCATCCGCGGAGGCATAGATCGTATTCGAAATCTTTGTGCCTGGGAAGAGTGGCGCTTTCACCCGTGCTCGAAAGCTAATATTCACGGTGGTTTCGGGGTGGCCTGCGCGAAGCCGCGATATCGTTGTAAGGCCAGCGTCGCTCAAGGATATCGAAACCTCGTTTGCCTCCACGCTGGTGCGATAGTCATTGGCCTCCAGGCGGACTGAGCCGTCGAGATTTTCCACCACGATAGTGTCGATGCCCTCGAAGTCTAGGTTGGTATCGAGCGAGTCGAAGAATTCCACTCGGTGAAGTTGGCCGTTGCTATCTACCGGGGGCACTTGGGCGGTGATGCTATAGGCGATAGTCTCACCCCAATCGGCGGTCTCGCGGTCTGCACGCTTGGTCACAGATGGTGGTTGAATTTTCGTTCGCACAGCGGTCGAGGGCTGATCGACGATCACTAGGAAGGGCGTCGACACGAGTTCAGGAGTATCTCCCATCCTGCGGGCGTCTTCTCGCACCTGGTAAATACCGGGTTCGAGACCTGAGAATAGAGCAACTCCGTTATCATCTGTTCGCGCGTGCATCACAGGGCCGGTATTGACCTGCGGATCAGATGTCAGCAACTCAGGGCGTTGCAGAATGAGATCATTCAACTGGCTGGGGTCAAGTTCCCCCAGGCCGAACAGCTGGCGAATTGTGAAGGTAGCACCAATAAGCTGCTCTGGTCCCACCACGCCATCGGTGCGCTGGGTGGGATTAGCAAAGGTCTTCACAATCTGTAAATGTCGCGGAGCCTGAGCATGGGCGGGGACTATGACAAGGGCGATTGTAGATACTGCCAGCAGCGCTGCGATGAGTGATCTCCCCAGGCCCAATACTCTTGGGTGTGAGTGTAATAGCACTTATAACTCCCCGTTCATCTGCTGCGTATCCGCCTTATTTCGCCGCCTTAACATAAAGATGACTAAATACAGCAAAGCGGCTAGCGAAATTCCTACAGCTATCGTCATCCACAGCTGCCAAGGGCTGCGATACCGGCGCTCATCCTGGTGATGTGGCACATCTATGCGGCGGCCACGGACGAGCAGACGGTGCGTATTAATACCATAAGGAGTACAGGTAACGAGAGTAAGAAGATCGTGACCTGCAATCGGCCTGATGCTGGAGATATCCTCAGGCAGTACTATTCGAATATCATCGACCTCATAAGCGAGGGTGTCGCCCACTACATCAAGGGTAAAAATATCACCGATTTTTACGTGGGTGAGGTTGTCAAACATCGTTAACGTAGCCAATCCGGTGTGACCTGTCAGTACTGCGTGGGTCCCCTCTCCCCCGACAGGAAGGGCGGTGCCATAGAGATGCCCTACCCCGTGAGCTAATGTTGATGTTGAGGTGCCGTGATAGACGGGAAGGTCAATACCGACTGACGGTATATGCAGCCTTGCCATCATGGAATCTACATTCAGATGGTCAAGGTACGTGCGGTAGCCAGGGGTTGAGGTATCAACACCGTGCACCCACGGATCTGGTGAACCGAACTCGGGCAGATTCTGGTTATACTCTCGCGCTTGGTCAAGCAGGGTGGATCGGTCCTGAGCTTCCATCTGCATTACCTTCTCCGAGTAATACTCGGCCAGGCGATTTTGTTCGCTATTTTTCAGATGCGTAAGAACAACAGGGGCGAGAAATACCACAACAGCCAGGATGATATAGAGAGGGCCTCGCATGCGCACCCGGTCTCGTGCTCTTCGCTGACGGTGACGCATGAATTTCAAGCCCTTCCCTACTTCTTTGGCAGCTGGATCCCGTCGGTGCTGGACAGACGGGATCCACCCCGCTCTTTTAGCTCAGCTTTTAGGCTGTGGCCTTGGAATCACGGCGGGTGGTATAAAGACCACGGGCAAGCAAAGCCAGACCGACAAGGAAGACGAGAACTATTCCCCATGCACCAGTAGATGGTAGCTGGTTGAGGAAGGTTGTCCTTTGGTTCTCCACTTCTGCCGTCAACTCAGCCGGACCGTTCTCGTTCTCGGTCACAACCACTGGAATAACTTCTGGGTTGCGCACAAAGCCTGCGGGAGCTTTGGTCTCGATGACACAGAACTTATTTGCTGATTCTCCCGAACCAGTTGAGTAGGACTTGATAGGGATACCGAATCCTTGGGCTTTGGCCTCATCCGAGACGACCTTGGTCGTCAGCTTTTCTTGTTGCTCTACACCGGTGCTCTGGGTAGCGGTCTTGAGAGCATTACCCTTGAGCGTCCAGGCGCCGGAATCGTTGGTGCAGTGATAGAGCTCGAACTCCGCACCTTCCAGCTCATTAGCTGGTACATTCTCTTCACCAGCAGTTTTCGTGATCGTTAGGTTGCCGAAGGTCGTCCGCGTGGGGTTGTCCTCATCACGGGTGGTGGAATACGACTTGGAGTTGATATCAAAGGTTGCTTTGTTATCAATTCGCCCGTTATCCGGAAGCGAGACGATTGTGGCGTCAAATTCCACAAAGACCTGAGCATCGGTGTGCGTCTTATAGAAAGCCTCGAGCTTGGCTAGACCTTTTTCCGTGAAGTCAACAACTATTTCATCACCGGGATTAGAGCCTGTGGTGGTAGTAAAGTCCTCAGTATCTACCAGCGTTGGGATATCTCCCGCCTGGGCGGTCCGCGCGGCTACGGTCACCTTCAAGGAACCATCGACGTACTGGAGGTTTTCCACCAGATCATCCGTGATTTTGAATTGGGTGAGATTGGTTGATGGGACACGAGAGCTGAGTCGGTAGCTAAGGGTGCCACCCAAGGCGGCTGTGTCATCGTTGACTTCCTTAATCGGCTCAATCTTTTGGTTCTTTGGATAAACCGTGCGCTCATATACCCACTGATCACCATCGCCATTGGGGGTTGGTAGGGTGATGAGGAAGGGTGAGGTCACCGAATAACCTTCGGGGGTCTGAGTTTCGGTCACGCGGTAAACGCCAGCGCCGTTCGCAAATTCGAAAGCGGCGAGACCTTGACCATCGGTTTCCTTGCTTTGCTCAGCTACGCTGTCGTCAGCTTGAAGGGCTGCGATCGTCGCATTGGCATTCTCGGCCGATACGATGTCGTTGAGCTTCTTCCAGCTCGCAGCCTTCGTAAGGTCAAAGGCGTTACCTGCGTCATCTTTGACCTTCTCCACTTTGAAGGTGACCCCTGCTAGCGGTTGGGCGTTTTGCGGTGCGCCTTCTACATCCTCGTACTCGCCGTCATATTTGTAGATATTGAGCTTCACCGTCTGGGTAGTATCGATCTGCGCCGCAGCCTGCAGGTTGGCATCACCAAGAGTTTGCTCGATACTCAGGTTTTTATCTTCAGCGATAGCTGCTGGAAGGCCTACACCCATGCTGGTGCACGCCACGGTGACGGCGGCACACAGGGCTATGGCTCGGGGTTTTAATGAAAGCATCAATATCCTTAAAAATTTATATTTGCGTACAAGATTTGGTAGCGCGCGGACTCATGAGGTTTTCCTATGTCAGTTAAACCGTCCCGCATACGACCGACCATGGTAACTCACCTTTGCTGCGCATCCAAATATCTATCTGCGCAGCTAGATGGACAAAAAAGCACTTCTTGGGTGATCACAGCAGCTCATGGATCTGATAATCCTCTTAACTTTTAGAATTTCTTATTGGGAAAAGCCTCCTTTAAGCACAATGCTAAAAGGAGGCCCTGAGGGAGAGTTTTACTGAGAGGATTTTCCTTGGTCGCGTTCTTTGTCGATATCGTCCTTTTCGACGTCGTCGTTCACACTGCCGGTAATCCCTAACTCGCCGTCGATCATCACATTGCCGGAAATGATGACAGTTCCATCCGCCGTTTGTTCAAACTCTGGGGTCGGCAAAATGTTACCGTCCTCATCGAATCCGGGAGCTGGTTGCTGCTCGTGCGTCGCTAGCTTCTCGGCGGTATCGGTTTTTTCCCACCGTCTCGTCACCAAGGGAGCCATCGCAGCGCGATCATCATTCATCCCTTTCAAAAGCGAGTACATCATGACGAACTGCATGAGGAAGAAGGGCAAGGCCACGATAATGACAACCTGCTGGAGAACATCGATACCAGTGCCGGGAGAAACGATGAGCAGCACTGCCGCTACCGCGCCGATCATCACGGCCCAAGCGATACGATAGGCCGTCGGCGATTGGTTCTCTTCTCCCGTGCACATCATATCGTTGACCATCGCCGAGGAATCGATAGAAGTGATGAAGAAGATAATGACGATCATCAGGGCGAAGACCGAGACCACGGAGCTAAGCGGATACGCTTGCAGGAAATTAAAGAGTGCTGCAGAGACGTCACCCTGCTCCACCACTGGCACAGTGAGGAAGCCTGGCTGAGCACGCTCGATCTCCAGGCCCGCACGGCCAAAGATGGCAAACCAAATGACTCCGAAGATTGTGGGCAAAATGAGCACACCGCCGATGAATTCACGGACCGTGCGTCCGCGGGAAATTCGAGCGACGAACATCCCCGTAAACGGCGACCAGCAGATCGTCCACGCCCAGTAGAAAGCGGTCCACTTGCCCTGCCAGCCAGGATTATCACTATAAGAATCTGTCCAGAACATCAGGCGCGGCAACCAATCACCGTAGATTCCGAAGGCCTCGACCACGGAACGCAAAAGAGTAAGTGTGGGGCCGGTCAGGACAACAAAGACCATGAAGATCACGGCCATGGCAATATTGAGGTTGGAGAGAATCTTTATACCTTTATCCAGCCCACTCGCGACCGAAAAGCTGGCCACCACGGTGATAAGAATGATGATGAGTAATTCCACCCATCCCACCAGGGGTACCCCCCAAATCTTATTGAGGCCGGCGTTGACCTGCAGCGTTCCCAGGCCAACCGAGACCGCGATGCCGAAGACCGTACCAATAATTGCTAAGGCATCGATGAATTTGCCTGGTAGTGAATAGATACGCGGGCCTAAGAGGGGGGCAAAGATTGAAGACAGACGCGGTGGCAGTTTGCGCTTGTAGATGAAGTAGCCCAAGGCCAGGCCTGGTAGCGCCATAATGACCCACATATGGATACCAAAGTGGTAGAACGTGAAAGCGAATGCCTGCTCGGCGGCCGCTGCGCTCATGGGTTCCACATTATTCATTGGAGGGTTGTAAATATGGTTAATGGGTTCCGCAACACCCCAGAACATCAAGACAGCGCCCACGCCGCCAGCGAAGAGCATGGCGAACCAGACGGGGAGAGAATGCTCGGGGTCGTCGTCGTCGTCGCCTAAACGCATCCGGCCGTAGCTGGAGGCGAAGATGCCGATCAGGAAGATCAGCGCTAAGGAAATACCTCCGATATACATCCAGCCTAAATTTTTCAGCAGGGCCGCTGATGCACTGGCAAATATTGGTTGTATCCGCTCCCCAAATATCAAAGTGACGAGGACGAATGCACCGATGGTCCCAGCCGCCATG
Source organism: Corynebacterium sp. ES2715-CONJ3 (assembly GCF_024814365.1). NCBI lineage: Bacteria > Bacillati > Actinomycetota > Actinomycetes > Mycobacteriales > Corynebacteriaceae > Corynebacterium > Corynebacterium sp. ES2715-CONJ3. The sequence goes on along the minus strand of NZ_JANUXS010000006.1, from coordinate 25,512 downwards.
GCGAAGATTGTCGGGTCAGTGTGAAAATGAAACCGTTTACGAGCAGAAGTCGGAGTGGGATCCGACGTCGCGGAGCTCGGTGAATGTGAAGTAGCGATCGTGCACATCCTTAATCAGATATAAGTACCTTAGAATCAAACAGGTTCTAATACTATAGGTTGATGACGCACTCGTTCATATCCCGCACGTCAGCGCCGACTCCACCACGCACTGCGGAGGTTACTCTAAAAAACCTTTAGACCGCCTATTACTCCCAAGATCATAGTTCTATAAAAGCAGGCTCGTATTCTACCCGGCGCAGTTGGGGCAGTGCCTGTGTATTGAATTAAGACTCACCAACAAGCCTGACAAGCTCGCTATTAAAATGAGCACCTCGACGCTCGCCCCCTCAATACTTGAATCTAGAGTGTAAAAGATATCGCTCCGCATCGTAGGTTGAGGATCACTCACAAAGATCTTTTAGATGAGTTTGGAGATAGCGATGCTACGGGCATGCCCTAAGCCAAGCTGAAGTCTGTCATAGTGGGCCAGGCAAATTTTTTTGACCCTGGGCAGCCAGAAATGAGGAGCCATGATCGGGGACGGCAGGAATACGACTAACGGGTAAGGTGAGGCAAATATTCTGCTACCTGCAGGGTAAACCCTGACCCGCAGGTCACCTCACACTTAGCATCTCCCTAATATTTCTACCCCGAATGATGAGGATCGAAAGAGAATGCGGGCAGTTACTCGTCCACGCTGACGGTAGGAGCTCTAACCACCTTTGCAGAACATCTCCCATAACGGAGACTGTTCAGGCGGCACCGCTACACATCCTTGTTAGCGAACGAGTGCGGTATAAAGGATGCGCCCATCCACGGCTCGGTGTGCCGCGACCGCGATCCTGGTGAGTCTCGGATTGAGCAGCAGCGCGCGTTCACCAGGGACACTGTTCCACTGGTGGAAAGCTTGACCACTGAGCACGCCAGGGGCGCTAGCGATTAGTTCACCACTGGTAATACCGACGCTTGGCTGGAACTGATTATGCGCCATCCATTGACTATGCCCGCGTGCTTGTTGATACAAGACGTCATCGAAGACGAGCGGATAGAGGCCGCGGCGTGTGCGCTCTTGGTTAATGAGCGCTATGGTCACCGCTTCATCCGTGCGCTGATCATAAGGTGGCAGCGGCCGTGCTGGGCTCATGCGTGCTAGAAAATCATCCACGCTGCGTTTAATATGCACCAAAAAGTCGCCTATAAGATCAGTAGATGATCCTTGAGAGGATAGGGCGGGTAGAGGAGGCATCTGTGCGTGGGCGGGGCCAGGCGTGATCATCGAACCAGCAAGAGTTATAGCTAATAGGGTTCGGGGAATCCTTGTCATGGTGCAGCTCTCTCCTCATACTGGTTGCGGAATAGGGAATATGGGTTCTTATGATACACGTCACTTGCTTTTTGAGGCAGTGGTCTACTCTCATGAGCTAGCACCCATGAATATCCGGTGCCTTTAAGTTGCTGGCATCTTTAAGCTTCCCGCGAGGAGAAAATCTCGCGGGCTGAGGCCGTGACTAATTATCGTCCGTGCTCAGTGCTGCCACGAAGGCTTCCTGTGGGACCGAAACGGAACCAAGGGATTTCATGCGCTTCTTGCCCTCTTTCTGTTTTTCAAGAAGCTTCCGCTTACGAGAAATATCGCCGCCATAGCATTTCGCTGTCACGTCCTTACGCATTGCCCGGATATTTTCACGGGCTATAACCTTGGCGCCGATCGCGGCCTGAATGGGGATTTCAAATTGCTGGCGTGGAATCAACTCTTTCAGTTTCTTCGTCATCTTATTGCCGTACCATAAAGCGGAATCACGGTGAACAATTGCCGAGAAGGCATCCACTGGATCGCCGTTCAGGAGAATATCAACCTTGACCAGATCGGCTTGCTGCTCCCCCGCTTCCTCGTAATTCAGCGAGGCATATCCCCTGGTGCGCGACTTTAGAGAATCAAAGAAATCGAAGATAATCTCACCCAGCGGCATGGTATAACGCAGTTCTACGCGGTCCTCCGATAAATAGTCCATGCCTCCCATTTGTCCGCGCTTGGATTGGCAGAGTTCCATGGTGCTACCTACAAATTCGGAGGGCACGATGATGGTGGTTTTCACGATAGGCTCCCACACCTCGCGTAATTTTCCACCAGGCCAATCTGAAGGGTTGTGTACGTGAGTTGAGCTCCCATCTTCGGCTACCACACGGTAGGACACCGAGGGGGCAGTGGAGATGAGATCAAGGCCGAATTCGCGTTCGAGGCGGTCCCTGGTGATCTCCATATGGAGCAATCCAAGGAATCCGCAGCGGAAGCCGAAGCCCAGAGCCACAGAGGTTTCCGGCTCCCAGGACAATGAAGCGTCATTGAGCTGTAATTTCTCCAGTGCTTCACGCAGATCTGGGAAGTTGGCTTGCGAAATTGGGAACAGCCCTGAGTACACCATGGGTTTGGGATCAGCATAGCCTTGCAGAGCCTCTTCGGCGCCGTTTTGGGCCCAAGTAACGGTATCTCCAACCTTGGACTGGCGTACATCTTTGACGCCAGTGATCAGATATCCCACTTCACCAGGGCCTAAGCCGTCACACTTTTTGGGGGTGGGCGACACAATGCCAATTTCCAGCAACTCGTGAACGGCACTGCTCGACATCATCTTAATTTTCTGTCGAGGGGTCAGCTTCCCGTCGATCATACGAATATAGGTAACCACGCCGCGGTAGGTGTCATAGACCGAGTCGAAAATCATGGCGCGCGCCGGCGCATCAATGCCGTGATCGGTGGTCGGTGGCGGCACCAATTCGGCTACTTTATCGAGGAGAGCTTCAACGCCTTCACCGGTTTTACCTGACACCCGCAAAACATCATCTGGTTCGCATCCAATAATATGGGCAATTTCTTGGGCATATTTCTCTGGATCTGCGGCTGGCAGATCGATCTTATTAAGTACGGGAATAATCTCGAGGTCATTCTCCATGGCTAGGTAGAGATTCGCCAAAGTTTGAGCTTCGATGCCTTGGGCGGCGTCAACTAGGAGGATAGCTCCTTCGCAGGCTTCGAGCGCTCGAGAAACCTCATAGGTGAAGTCAACGTGGCCCGGGGTGTCGATCATCTGCATCACGATTTCTTCACCTTTGTGCGCACCGGAACGCGGCACCCAGGGTAGCCGAACGTTTTGCGCCTTAATAGTGATGCCGCGCTCACGCTCGATATCCATATTGTCTAAGTATTGTTCGCGCATATCGCGGGCATCGACAACATTGGAGTACTGTAAAATACGATCCGCTAAGGTCGATTTTCCATGGTCGATATGGGCGATAATACAGAAGTTACGGATCTTGGAGAGATCCGAAAAAGTCTGCTCCGCGAAATTCTTGGCCATTAATTCCCTTTCTCCAACTGCAATTCTTCTCCCGATTTTACCCCACCTCTGTATACTCTCCCGACTTAGGCCCCCTCTAGATGCTTCAGAAGGATAAACTGAAAGATTATGAAGCCGGATTCCTTAGTGCGACGTATCTTGCGGGCGATCATGGTGAGGCTATTTCGAAGCGACGAAACCTCCAACCTCGATAAGGGCCTGAAGGCTCTCGCCTCTCAACTCGGGCTCACTGAGCGAATCGACGCCCACCACCTTCGCACTCCGGCGCGCGCTGATATCGCAGTCGTCGACACCGCTGAATATCCGCGCGGGCTTATTTATGCCCCCAATATGGATGGCCAAGTCGATCCTGGCGAAGTGGTTTTTTTTACCCGCCCGAGCGAACCGGATTTCGAACGAGCCCTCATCGTGGTGGGCCGCAGTGGGGATAAGCTTCTGGGCCTGATTACCTCCCCTAATCCTGCACATGCGCTCAGTTCATCATGGGCTGAAATAGGGGCAGGGCCGTGGGATGAGACGGGGCGGAATGCCTGGGCCAGGCTTGATAAATTAGTGCAGGTTCCAGAGATCGTGATTAGGCGCCAGGGGGCTGTGATCCCGCCGCGCCGGTGGGAGTCGATAGCCAATCGCTTGCGCCGTGAATTCGGGTGGAAATAACTGCTTACGTGTTCGCTTTTAGTTAGCGGAGGTGGTAAGGTTTTCGTTCGTTGTCCGAAACAACACCACCATGGTGGTTAAGTTCATCTTCGAGCGGTCAGGACCTTGGGATCGCCGCGAACTTCAACTTGTAGCAGCCGTGGTGCACTAAGATATCCGAATAAGAGGTATACACATGGCAAATATTAAGTCACAGAAGAAGCGCGTTCTCACCAACGAGAAGGCTCGTCAGCGCAACCAGGCAATTCGTTCGAAGGTTCGCACCGAGATCCGTAAATTCCGCGCTCTAGTTGCCGAAGGCGATAAGGCCGGCGCCGAAAACCAATTGCGTGTTGCTTCGCGTCAACTGGACAAGGCTGTTACCAAGGGTGTCTTCCACCGCAATAATGCGGCAAACAAGAAGTCCCGTATGGCCACAGCTTTAAATAAGATGGCTTAAAAAAATCCCGCTGATCCTCACCGATCAGCGGGATTTTTTTAAAATAACCCTGCGATGATTAAACCAATTGAGGCAACTGCAAAAAATCCGCCGGCGATAAAATCCACGATATAGCTAAAGCGATAGAATACGTGGCGCACCGGACGAGCTGAGAAGGCCATAACAAGTGTAGAAAAGCCTAGAACGGTGGTCATTATCATGACTGCCACCACGAGAAGCGCTTGGCCGATATGTGGGTTGGGTGGCAGGAATGGTGCGATAATCGCTGCGAAATAGAGCACCACTTTGGGATTAGACAGATTTGTTGCTAGGCCCAGGCGATAGCAATATTTGAGGCTACCTAAGCGTGCCGCGTGATCAATATCGAGCTGAGTACCCTTCCGGTACTGGGCGAGAGCGGACGTGAGTACATTCTTCGCCATAAAACCCAACCATAAGCCGCCGATAAGTTGAATAGCCCCCATGATCGATGGATAAGCATGAAGCAGGGTGGAGGCTCCCACAACCGTTGCGATCACCCACACCGTGAGCCCGCTGGCGATACCGAGAGTGGCGGCGAGGGCATGCGGCCGAGATTTTGTGGCTAGTCGGATGAGGAGAAATATATCCGGTCCAGGGCTGATCATGCCAATGAGGTTGAGCGTGATCAACCCGATAATATCAGCGCTTGTCACCGGAATCGTGAGCGTCAAGGTGGGCTACAAGGTCGCTGAGTTCAAACATTTTTGCGGTGTTATAAGCGCTGGGATGACCGATATGAGGATCAGCGCCGTGATTAATCAGAGTAGCAATGACCTCTGGATACTTCTTAAATATCGCTCCTGCCAACGGGGACTGTCCCCGGTCGTTTAATTGATTAAGGTCCGCCCCCATATTGATTAACTCCCGGACAATATCAGCATGGCCGCTATAGGCGGCTATCATGAGGAGAGTATTGCCCTCCTCATTACTAATATTGGGGTTAAGCCCCAGACTAACGAGCGTCCTCAGCCTATCGCAGGCGGGCTCGCCTCCGGTGCGAGCGAGGTGAAAGAGCTCGTTGATAAAGGCTTGCAATTCAGGGTCTGGAGAAGGGGTCGTCATTATCCCCATCTTAGGAATCTAGCCAGCCAGCTGCGAAATTTGACGCACCGCCTGCTCGAGGGCGAAGGCTGGATCTCCCCCCTGACCTTTAACTTCCGCATCCAATTCGGCTGCAATGATCACTGCTTGGCTGATATTGTCTCCCCGCCATCGCCGCGCTAGTTGCGCAGTCTTTTCCAGGACATAGGGGTGCATCCCTAGTTGACCGGCTAAGGAAGGGTGCGGTTGGGAGGAGTATAGGCGCGCAATTCCCGATACTTTCATGCTCAAAGCGGTGGCAAGTGCAGCTGGTTCCACCCCCAGCTGTAAGGCTCGTCGCATACTAGCCAGGGCCTTGAAGGTATCTCCCTGGCAAGCGAGATCGGCAACATCGAAACCGCTAACCTCAGCAACACCCTCATAGTACTGACGTACCTTTCCAGCCGTAACCTCGCCATCAGTATCTGCCACTAGCTGATCTACGGCACTGGAGAGGGCACGTAGATCTGAACCCACGCCTTCAAGGAGAACCTGGAGCACATCGGGGGTGACCTGGACCCCGAGGCGTCGAAATTCCTGGTTCAACCATTGGGTCCGCTGGTGCTGCTTGGGCGCTTCTATCTCATGGACCTCGGCAAGCTTTTTCAGGGGCGTCACCAGTGCTTTTTGCCGACCTCCACCCGAATGGCTAATGATGACATAAATACCGGGTCCGGGATCTCGCGCAAGCTCGACGATGAGTTGAGCGGGTTCCTTACCTGCCTCATCCATTCGGTCGATCACGACGATGCGATCCTCGCCAAATAGTGATGGACTTAGTAAGTCTAAAAGCTCCGCCTTGGTGATATCCCCGGCGCGGATATGGGTGATATCAATAGTCGTGCCCGTAGGAGCGTGCGACTTGATAGCGGCACTGATCTCTTTGATGGTGCGCTCGATGAGAAAGTCTTCGTCGCCAAGAATGAGGTGGACAGGTTTCATGGGCTCGATTCTAGCTGTGAGTAACCGTCAGGTGCGCGAAAGTACACCGGGATCCCGGTTTGGGTCACTGTTGGATAATCTGCTGACACGTCCTTATGAGAGCGCACGATAATAGCTTCTGTACCTGCTGGGATAGTATGTTGGTCTGTTAGTTCTTGCAGCGAATTCACTTCGTAGGTTCGTATAGAGCTCAGATCTGGCTCTGGTAGTTCATGCTGGGGCAGTGACAGTACTCCAAGTACCAGCGCAGCTAAGGCTAGCACCCACCACGTGCGGCTCTTCGAGATCGCATAGAGTGCCCACAAGGCAATGACAATTGCCCACTTCACTGGTGAGGCTACGGTGATCACGGCTCCATTGAGATGAGCGGCTATATGTGCGGTAGAGATAATCCAGCGGGCTACGGGGGCGAGCACCCACAGGATGAAATCTCCGATATGTGCAAGCGGGCTTACTAGCTCTCCGAGCCCCACGCAACCGGCGGCGATGAGGCCAAAAATCGTGACCACCGGAACAGCGGGAGCGCAGATAAGGTTGGCGAAGATGCTCACCACCGAGATATGGCCCGCCATGCCTGCCACAAGTGGCATGGTGCTCAGCTGCGCGGCCAGCGCTACGCTGAGAGATTTCCATATTATCGCAGGCCCTGGCATATGACGCAGATGCCAGTAGATCCACGGATTGATCACTATAATTCCAGCCGTGGCTCCCACCGAGAGGGCAAACCCCCAGTGAGTGGCAAAACCTGGGTGGTAAAGCAAGAGTATTCCACTACTGATAGCTAAGGCGTTCATGGGGGCGCGCACAGCGGCGGTCACTAGCGCAATCATGCCAACGGCTCCCATGAACCCAGCGCGTAATACCGAGGCCTCCATACCTACGACGAAAATATATGCCGCCATCACCAGCAGCGCCCCAAATGCGCGCATGCGCGGTGAACAGCGCGCAAAAAGCACGACTACTGCTGTGAGAATCATGGTGATATTGGCTCCACTGACAGCACTGAGATGGGCTAAACCGCTGAGGATAAAATCCTGCCGCAACTGGGGACTCTGACCCGAAATATCACCGAAGACCATGGCTGGAACTAGTGCACCGGCGTCACCGTCAATAATCTCCTCTGCGTGATGACGGAAGATTAGTCGCAGCTCATGGCGAAAAGACAGCACGGGATGCACCGGGGACGCTCGTACTGCTTCCAGCGCGTGGAAAATCAGTGCATCTAACCCCAGGCCCCTCCCATGGTCAGGATAGCCCTTCACCATTGCCAGTTCACCAGGAATAATATTCAAGGGCCGCGGGGAGAATACCGAGATCGATCCGGGGTAGCCGGGAGGGGAAAAATGCTGCACGGCGCCACTGCCACCGACGCGGGCTGAATCGAGGGCACGCATGAGGGTGGGAGAGGAAAAAGAAAAGCTCTCTGCTTGTTTGAGACGTAGCGTTGCTATAAAAAGCGCTATACTTCCGCTGCCGCTGGTAAGGATTGCTTGGCCACGATCAATACGGCTAAGAACGATCCCTAAGATGAATAGGATAAAAAGACCGACAACGATAATGAGAAGATAACTGTGATCGTGGTAGCGGGCCTCGAATACTGCAAACATAGCCGCCCAGATAGTCGCGGCGCTGGGGAGAAGGCGTACCTGGCTCTGGTTTTTCATAAAACGAGTTGATCTTTGACAGCCGCAAATTTACTCGGGCCAATGCCCTTGACATCCTGAAGTTGTTCGATAGTACTGAAAGCTCCGACGCGCTCGCGGTACGCAATGATGGCCTCTGCTGTTTTTGTCCCGATACCGGGAAGAGACTCTAATTCCTCTCGCCCCGCCGAGTTGAGAGCTACCCGCTTCGGAGTGCCGCCTGATACCGCGGGAGCATCAGCGATCGAGGCATCTGTGTCGGACTCCACGGTAATCTGCATACCATCGGTGAGTCGCTGGGCTAGATTAATACCTGCCAGAGAAATGGCATTCTCAAAGCCTGCGCGCTTAAGGGCATCCGCTATACGCGCATCAGGATCACTAAAGCGATACAACCCAGGGTGCTCCACGGCGCCGACGACAGCCACCACAATCTCCGTTCTCGGTGGCGCCACTGGTAAAGGGGTGGGGATCGCACCAGTCACACGGAGTACAGGTTGCGGAGCTGGAGATTCGTAGGCGAAAGCTCCCAGCCACACCGCAATGACCCCAATTAGCCCCACGCTCACCACCACCAGCGCAACTAGAGGGCTCACTGTCAGTCGTGGGGTGCAGTCGAGAGGATTATCAAAGGCCAGCTCTTCCTGCGCAGGGTGAGACCGGTAGAGCTCTTTGATGCGGCGTGAAGATATAGAGCCCGTCGGTCGATCGCGCCGCCGAATCGTATCCACAACGGCGGCGGCGAACCTGCCTTCAGACCTAGTAGTGTCCTCCATACCTTCAAGCAAAGAGTAGATCAGCCTGGACCGCGACTTAACTCATTGGGGCTTGAAGGATTGTGTGGATAAATTCTCTGCTCTCTGCTCTCTGCTGCGTGCGAATAGGATTCAATAAAATTTAGGGCGCCGTTTATTGCCAGTGATCTAAACGAGTAGGCCACCGCGACATATCGACCTCGTCTGCCGGATTTTCCCTGACCAGATTAGGGCCTATTTCGTATTCCATATGGTAGTCCGTGATCCGCACTGAATCTCCACGAGTATCGAAGAATAGATTGCCAACCTTCGTAATCGCTTCATCCTTCATATCAGTAAAAGAGTCAGCATTGCCGAGATTTAAGTAGTCGGTATAGATACCGGTGGGGTACGAGAATGACATACTCACCGAGTAGTACCCTTTCTCGCCGGGAGATATTAGCGGGGCGGGCACACGGCGGGTATCGACTGGTGGGAAGATGGGTTCTGGGGCTAGGCAGTCAACCTGATCGGTGAAGTTATAATCGAAAGAGCTCAAAAGTGTGCACCGCATGGTGATCTCGCCGATAGGTATATTGACGTAGTAACCAGCCCAATCTTCCTCGTAATCATAGAGCTTGTGGGAGATATTGCCGAGACGGGTATAGCTGAAGCTATCCCCGGGTGGCGGTGAGCGATGGAAATCAGTGCGCATCATATTCGAGGTATTGCCAGTAGGCTCGTGCCTGCCTTTTTCCACCACGTCCTGTGGGCTCAGCGTGTAGTTTATTGTATAATCAAAGGTTTCACCGTTGTACATAATCTTGCTCTGGTAATCAACCGTGGCGGTAGCACCATCAAGGGAGATATCTTTTACCTCATTGATAAAAGGCATATCTTGTCCGGGGATGAAGTGCTCACCAGCAAAGAAGAGCACCGCCTTTTTGGGAGGAAGTTGCGAACCAACAAACTCAGGTGGTCGACCTTCTATAACGATATAAGAGTAATCTGCGCATGGATCGAAGTGGTTATCAATAACGTCTGTCTCCAACCAATAGTTATTGTCTTTCCCTGCGGTCTCGGTATTTATTTTCTGTGGTGATCCCCACAGCCCAAATTCAGTTTCGAGAAGATCTAGCTGTGGATTCTCGCACGCTGGTTGCGGGCTGGAGGTAGTTTCAAGGTCAGCTACCGCCTGGGTTTGAGGGGTATCAGATGGTGTAGAACATGAGCTTAGTACGAGGCCGACAAGCACAACGAGGCTTGGGTAGAAGGATCGACGGGAGGGAAGAGACATAACAACCTTTGGTAGAGAAAATGGATGTATTCGCGATCCCTAATTTAATTCATAATTGGAACTTTTCTCCTCGATAAGCCCGTAATGGGGGTAATCCCCATCGGATTAGATTGATGAGGGTCGATCCCCGCTGAAGAATAACTTCCGTCCCTATACCCAATTAGCCGCGTTGCTACCTCTGATCCCCCACAGTATCGAACCGGATCGAAGCTACCATCCCAGTGCCTAAACGAAGAGCTCTCCCGATCACTGCTGGTTTCTGGATGGGACTCCTCACCCACCTGTGCTGGAACTCTGTTGCAAGAACGTCTGTCAGAGCGTCTGGAGGGCTATGCCTAAAACGCTCTGTTTAGAAAAAGTGCGCGGTCAGCTGTGAGTAATTTGCGGGCGCACAGCGATATTTTTACGGAGAAGCGTATCTACGCTAGGTGCCACCCTTTGGCTTTCGCTCGGCTATCCCAGAAATCACGGTAGGTCCCAGTGCGAGCGTATAACTGCTCATGGGTTCCGATATCCTCGATCTCGCCTTGAGCGTTGAGCGTCACAATCTGATCCGCACCCATAATGGTGTCTAATTTATGCGCGATAACTACGACAGTGGAGGTTTCGCGCAATGTGGCAAATGCCGCCACGATATTTGCCTCATTTTCGGGATCGAGGGCGCTGGTAGCTTCGTCGAAAAGCACGATGGGCGCATTTTTTAGCAGCGCGCGAGCTATGGCCACGCGCTGCCTTTCGCCCCCACTTAAAGACTTACCTCCCTCGCCGACCGGGCTCTCCCATCCGTTGGGAAGGCGTCGCACAATTTCGGTCACACCGGCTAATGCGGCAGCCTCTTTGACCTCATCATCGGTAGCGGTGGGCCGGCCGATCCTGATATTGGCGATCAGAGTGTCATCAAAAAGATAGACTTCTTGAAAGACCATCGATAGCTGCGACATTAGGGTGCGTGTCTTTAACTCCTTGACATTCGCACCGCCAACTTTGACCGCTCCGGAATCTACTTCATAGAACCTCGATATCAGCCGTGCCACTGTCGTTTTGCCACTTCCGGAAGGCCCCACTAGGGCTACCATCGACCGAGGTGGAACTAGGAAACTAACATTCTTGATCACGGGAGTATTTTCTAGATAGGAGAAGGGCACGTGCTCAAATTCCACACTGCCCGGCGTAGGTTGCGCTGCATCCTCACGAGGTTCTGGCAGCGCTTCAGCGGTGAGCACCTCGTGGAATGCTTCGGCGCTACTACGCCTGGATTCCAGACCGAAAGAACTTTCCGCAAGGATCAGCAACAACTGGGAAAAGCGCAGTGTTACCCCCATAAAAGCAATGGTTTCTATAGGGCTAAGGGAACCGTCCAAACTGAGTTGTGCAATGAGCGTCATAAGGGCCACCACCACAACTTGAGTCAAACTTCCAGTTAAGGCATTAGCGAGAAACTCCCACCACAGCAAGCGGGACTTCCGTTGCCGCCACTGAGTAGTTGCCGCCGTTAAGGGGGCAAAATCTTGACTCCTACCGCATGCGCGTAGGGCCGGCTGGCAGTGGGTAAATTCTACGACGCGGTCACTGATCTCTTTTTCTAAAGGTTCAGCCTGAGCGTGAGCGTAGTGACCAATTGCCGAGGAGAGATAGACGAAGACGAGAAATATCAACATAGAGACAGCTAGCAAGATTCCGAGGGTGATATTCCATGCCAGCATGCACACCAAGATGACAACAATGGCTGCCATTTTCCCAGCAATAGGACCCATGAGGTGAGCGAAGATCTCAGAGGTAAGCATGAGCTCGCCCGAGACCAGGCGGGACAGCCGACCTGCTATTGGCTGCTGAAACCATCCGAGCGGCAGTCGTGCTACCTGATGACCAATTGACCGGTGGATATTCTGAACAATATCGAGGGCCGCTGCGTAGCTAAGACGGGTATCGATATATCCCAAGACAGCCGCTATGATCGCTGAGAGTATGAATACTACTAGCCAGCCATAGGCACTAAGCCCCCAGGCGGGAGTATCTGTTGATAAAGCGTAAATAGCAGGAATAATAAGAAATAGCGACAACCCTTCGAGGACTCCCATCGCAATGCTAGATATGATCGCGCGGTAGAGACACCGAGGATCAGTGAGAAAAACGCTACTCAGCGAAAAAAAAGAGAAAATGAGAGGTTTCATAACGTCTTAATGTCCTTTCCGCTGAGATTCCAGCGACCTGAGGTGGGCGGATTGAGATGTGGTCAGTAACTGCTGATACAGCGGATGACCTTGGAGGTCCTTTGCACTTCCCGCTGCTGCGACATGGCCGTGTTCTAGGACTATGATCTGATCAGCACCCACAATTGATTCCAGACGATGCGCAATAACGAGCACCGTTTTACCCTTAACTAAGGTGGTCAGCGCTTGCTGAATATCTGCTTCCGATTCGGGGTCAGCAAATGCCGTGGCCTCATCCAGGATGAGGATCGGGGCATCCACTAAAAGTGCTCGCGCGATGGCAATTCGTTGAGCCTGGCCCCCGGAGAAATGAGTGTCCGTTCCGACGATAGTGTCAAAACCCTTCGGGAGAGCCTCAATGGTGTCAAGAATATGCGCCTTGTGTGCTGCATCGCGGATTTCCTCCATTGTGGCCTCGAGCCTGCCGAGGGCGATATTATCGCGCACGGAGATTCTCAAGAGTTGCGGATCTTGTAGCACGAAGGAGACCGTGTCATAGAGCATCCGTGTGGATAGTTCGCGCACGTCGACACCGCCGATGGTGATCCTCCCTGAGTCAGGATCATTAAATCGAGCAACCAAGGTGGCTAGAGTAGTCTTACCAGAACCACTGGCACCGATGAGTGCCGTTACCGTGTCCTCGCGAAGAGTCATGGTCACGTGATTGGCCGCTATATGCTCACCGTAGGAGAAGGATACGTCTTCAAAGCGGATCTCGTTTCCTCGTGGTTGTAGCTTAGTATTGGGGACCGAAAGAATAGGAGTGTCGAGAGTTATCAGCAGACGACGGGCAGCAGCGCCTGCTAATTGATAGGCCCACATCATATTGCTCAATACGGTGATGGCACTGGGAATCATCAGAGCGATGAGGGTGGTCGCCAGTACATCTGGTGGAGTCACCCAGCCTGCTCGAATCATGAGGATGCCACCACCCAGATTGATTGCCATCAGAATGGGGATAGATATCGAGGCGGCCGCCATGGCAGAACCTTTGAGCATAGGCGTAACCCACGCTAGATAAAACGTAGAGAAATCATCGGCAGCATCTTGATAGCGTTTATGGGATTGTCCCACCGCCCCAAAGGCCTTAACCACCGAGATTCCCGTAAAGAATTCCACCATAGTGGCAGATACGCGACCTAGGTGAGCGTCCATCTCAACGGTTTTTTCGCCCATGCCGCTGAGCATCCAAATATTAGCTGCGATATAAAAAGGAAAGCTCGCAACCGTGAGCAGCCCTAGCCTCCAATCGATTAAAAAGGCCAGCATTAAAAGGGCGACAGGAGTAATAATGGCTTGGGTGACGTCTACCGGTTGGTGTGCTACCAAGGCGTGGATCTGCCCGATATCTTCCTGCAATGCTTTGCGAACTTTGCCGGCATTAGTTTTTGAAAACCATCCCAAAGGAGCGCTGGAGATTCGATCAAGAATACGCTGACGAATAATCGCGGCTAATCTAATATCGGCGAAGTGGGTAATGGCCAAGGCTATGGCGTTAATAAATAATCGTCCGCAGAACATTCCCACGAGGAGATACACACTCGCCCATACAGATTGCTCGTCAACCGGCAGATCCTGACTATAGGCGCTGTAGAGGGTATCGCCCACCTGGATCAATGCGATATAGGGGCCGATGGCCAGGAAGCCCGCAATAATTGCTAAGAATCGACCGATTCCTAGACGTAGAGCTATGGGCCGAAGTAATTCTTTCAGGGCTGATTTTCCTTCTTCTCGCTCTCGCTTTAGTTTTTCACGCTCTGGTGCGCTGATGGTGGATGTCGACGCCATAATTATTCCCTTCCGGCGAGGAGTCTAAGGGGGTAGCAATATCTAGAAAGAGGTTGACGACAATGTCCACTACCTGGCTTTCTTAGGCTTACCTAATTGAGCTTGTGAGTAAGTTTCAGTAAACTCGCTACTCCCCCATAAAGCAAGGATTAGTGGTACACCACTCTCTTCGCTCCCCCGTCTCAAGTGTGGAAGAGACTGAGGCGGGCACCTTAAATTCGGTCATACGTTGCGAGTTATCTCAACCAGCTCCCATAAGATGAAGATTTCCTTCTATACCTGAGAGAATGGTTATCTTCCTATCTAGGCAGTTCGGGTATCGAGTCACCCAAGGCTGGTGGGCTGGGATCCCTGTCAGCGCACTCGAGGCCCGAGGAAGGGTCTAGCGGCGTTCAGGAATTCCTCTGGCACTATAACGTCGGACTTCCAGGTAGGAAACACTTGGGCGGGGCAGCTGGTATGGCACCGGGCGACATCCGCCCCCGCCGAAGGTTCGAATCATGATGGGAGGGACCAAAAGACGGCGAAATATGGCTACTACCTGCGCAGCGCCACCTCGCTACCACGCATATACAGATGACAAAAGCGCGCCGCAGTCAGCGCTCAGCCTCGTTCAGCATAGGTGAGCTGCCTACAACTTCTCTAGGGCCACTCTCATTGTGCCCACACGTGTCTTCGAAGCTAGAGGTGAGCTCGCACTTTTTCCTCTAGGAACCGCTGGCGAGCGATTGAACCCATACTTAGATCGCAGCAGGTCTGCCTTCATATCGATTGTGTTGTAATAGCAATGAGACCTTCCCTTGCCACGGTTGCGCCTGATAGAGCCTGATAGTGACCGGTAGAGCCTGGTAGAACCTGGTAGAACCTGGTAGAACCTAGTAGAACCTGGTAGAACCTAGCACAGCAGTTTAAAAACCTTCCAAAACTGACTAGTTATCGTCTGGCGCTTGAGAGAAAACCGTGGATACTCCCACGGCACCGACCCCGCAATGGACGGCTAGTATTGGATCCATATCAGTGATCATGATGGCCGAACCCTTGGGGAGATTGTCCCTTAGTTGCTTTTCCAACAAGCGCGCCGCATCCTTAGCCTCATGCTGCTGTATAGCTATAAAGACTGGTAAATTCGCTGCGCGTTGGACTATCAGCTCGGTAAGCTTTGTCAAAGCTTTAGCTTGGGTTCGAGTCTTCGCTGCTAACTCAATCCGACCCGAACGTACCTGCAGAATGGGTTTGATTGCCAAGGTGGTTGATAGCATTGCGGTAGCGGCACTAATGCGCCCGGATTTCCACATCTGCTCGATGCGCGGCAGAAATAACCAGGTAGCTGAACGTGCTAGAGTATCTTCCGCCAATTCGATACATTCGGGAAGGGGCGCGCCATCTTGTGCGATCCGCGCCGCCGCCATCGCAGCCGCCCCGACCGACATGCCAATACTTTGAGTATCTACCACGGCAACATTCTGGTTAAAAATAGAAGCTGCGGTTACTGCAGCTGACCATGTTGAGGAGAGTTCTTTCGATAGGTGCAGGGCAAGAACCCCCTCATCGCCTCCGCGCTCAAGTTGGCGCGCATACTGAGCTGTTAGCTCCAAAGCACTAAGGCCCGACGTGGATTGGTCGTGGTCGCTATTGACAATATGGAGGTCAATGACAGTGATATCGAGTTCATCAACAACATGATGTGGGAGTCCCGCAGAAGAATCGGTCACGATACGAACTGGCATAGATTCCCTTTCTCCACAAAATTTATACCCAGCGGTTGCACCCAATAATGTGGGAACCCCTATGAGCCTAGCAATAGGGCGCTACCGAGGTGGTTAAACTCCTCCCAGAAGGCCAGCTTCTCCGTTTCCGGCGGCTCCCATCGATTCATACCCGAGAGAGACTCCCATATTCCACCCGTCGAGGTACCATCGAGCATTCTGGCAGTTATCTGGGGTGAAGATGAGATCTTCTGGCCGAATATCCTCGGCATCATCCTCCGAAATTTCTGAGCTATAACGAGGACGAGCCGTTAATTGAGCCCAACAGGTATTACCTAGACCTGAAAATAGTGGGTACTGATGACTTTCAAGCTCTAAAAGATGTGAGGTGAGAGCAGAAATGGTACCTCCGTGAGCCACCAATAAAACGGTGCCTTGATCCCAAAGAGCAAATTCGCGCATTAATTCATCAACAACCGGTCGTGCTCTACGTGCAACCTCAAGCCGTGACTCACCACCAGGAGGAGCCCAGGTTGGATCGTGACGCCAATAGGCACGTAATCCGGGGAACTGCCGATCCACCTCGGCATGAGAACGGGCCTGCCACTGACCCAGATTGGTCTCACGCAAACGATCATCTATGGTGACCTCAACACCGAGGCGCTCCCCGACTGCCCGAGCGGTTTCACTCGCCCGAGTAAGGTCAGAGGAAATAATTCGAGAAATTTTGACAGTTTCCAAGAATGCGGCGACCTGAGCAGCTTGCGCTCGGCCCCGAGTCGAGAGCTCAGTATCCAAGTGGCCTTGCATGCGACCAGAAGCGTTATACGATGTTTCACCGTGCCGGAGCAGAATTAATCGACGTGTCATATAAAATTCTCGCGATATAGAGAGTCAACCAGGGGTTAGGTTCTACAGCTCGAATTTACAATTCTTCCTCGTCGGGGTCGTTTTCAACCAAAGGAATCTCATCGAGGGACTGCACGGTCCGAAGGTCGATGTCATCATTCCATTCTGTTGGACGCTCCATCGTATCAATCCCATCTACCTCGATAAGTGGGCAATCACGATAGAGCCTATCGAGTCCATAGAAATCACGTTCGGTATTGCGTTGGACGTGAATAACAAAGGAACCGTAGTCGAGCAAAACCCAGCGATTCTCCCGATTTCCTTCACGCCGCTTGGGTTCGTGGCCCTGGTTGGAAAGGACATCTTCGATCTCCTCGACGATCGCGCGCACTTGGCGTTCGTTATCTGCAGAAGCAAGAAGAAAAATCTCGGTAATTGCCATGACATCGCTGACGTCGATGACGGCGATATTTGTTGCAAGTTTTTCGTTAGCGGCCACCGCAGCGGTAGCTGCGAGTGCGGTAGTATCGTGGGTCGCGGTCACTATAATCCTTTTGTTCCTTTTCAGTGGTGTAGAGCTTCACAAGTATTCTGTCATGAATCAGCCGATGAAGAGAAAAATTCCTCGATCATTTGAGTTCTGAGGTAGCACGGTAGAGGCCATGCTTGTGGATATATTGCACCACCCCATCGGGTACGAGGTACCACAGGGGTTTGGAGGTTTGCGTTCGTTGTCGACAATCCGTTGATGAGATAGCCATTGCAGGAATTTCCACCAACTCCACTCTTTTGCGGTAACGCGGAGGGAGGATATCATCGTCGAGCAGATAGCCAGGTCGGGTTACGCCTACGAAAGTGGCGAGATGGAAGATCATTTCCCATTCCCGCCAACTGAGGATCTTAGCCAGCGCATCGGTTCCCGTAATGAAATAGAATTCAGCGTTAGGATAGAGAGAGCGCAAATCCTTGAGGGTGTCGATGGTGTAGGTCGGTCCGGATCGGTCAATATCAACCCGACTCACCTCGAATCGAGGATTCGAAGCTGTAGCGATCACCGTCATCAGATAGCGATCTTCGCCTGGTGAAACCACTCGATCTGTTTTTTGCCACGGGCATCCGGTCGGAACAAAGATGACGCGATCGAGATGAAAGCGCGCCGCAACTTCACTCGCTGCCACTAAATGTCCGTGGTGGATGGGGTCAAAAGTTCCCCCCATAATGCCGATTTTCTCAGGCTGGTGTTGGTAGCTCTTCATGATCTTCCACTACGGCCTAATATGTCCGTTGCCCTCAAGGATCCATTTGGTGCTGGTCAGTTCCGGCAAGGCCATGGGACCTCTGGCGTGCAGTTTTTGAGTGGAAATGCCGATTTCTGCACCCATCCCGTATTGTTCGCCGTCGGTAAAAGCGGTCGAAGCATTAACCATAACCGCGGCCGAATCAACCTCGTCAACAAAGCGCTGAGCTGTGATGATATTGGTGGTAGCGATTGCCTCGGTATGTCCAGTGGAATACTGCCGTATATGGGCAATGGCACCATTGACACCAGCAACCATTTTCACTGCGATATCCATCGACAGGTATTCCTCTTCCCAATCCTGCTGGGTCGCCGGAATGATCTCGCTCAGTCCAAGAGGAAGAAATTCCTCAGTATCACCGTGTACCGTTACCCCCGCCTCAATAAGGGCTGAAAGAATGCGGTGAGTGGAGGTGGCGTTAAGGGCTTTATCGATAAGGACTGTTTCGGTGGCATTACACACACTCGTGCGGCGGGTCTTTCCATTGATCAAAATCGCGATTGCCTGATCGAGATCACACTCGGAATCTATATACAAATGACAGTTGCCGGTTCCTGTCTCGATGGTAGGAACTGTAGCTTGGTGGACAACGGCGTTAATCAGCCCTGCACCCCCGCGGGGAATAACAACGTCCACGAGGCCTCGAGCGGTAACAAGCGCTGTGACACTGTCATGGGTATCACAAGGTAGTAACTGCACGATCTCTGCCGGTAGGCCCTGTTCGCGGGCGGCATCCTGCAGAATGTTCACGAGTGCCTGATTGGAGAATGCCGCGGAGCGCGAACCGCGCAACAGCGCCACATTGCCAGATTTGAGCGCCAATCCAAAGGCGTCAACGGTCACATTTGGACGCGCCTCGTATACCATTCCCATAACGCCAAGTGGGACTCGCACTTGGCGCATTTTCATTCCATTCTCCATCACGCGACCCGCAACGATATCCCCGACGGGGTCTCTTAGTCGGGCCACTTGGCGCAGCCCCTCGGCCATGCCTTTTATGCGGTTTCGATCAAGAGCGAGTCGATCAATTAAGTTATCAGACATCCCACGCTCGCGACCGGCGGTGATATCGCGAGCATTAGCTTGCAGAATATCCTCGGCATGATCCTCGAGTGCCTGAGCTGCTTGGTTAAGGAGGTGATTCTTGCGCGCCGTCGAGAGGCGAGCAACGGTAGGGGCCAAAGACCGGGCGACTCGTGCACGAGCAACAACCTGCTCGGTTTCGGGGTGATCGGAATTCATAAATACCGATGGTAGTAGATCTCCGCCGAGAACGGTTGATCCTCAAAGCCCCTAGCGAATCGATAGGCGCTGAGGATGATATATTCCAGCCGACTACTCTTGGGCCATCATAGCGCCGTCGAGCGAGAGGTGATTGGCGTGGACCACCGGCCGTCGTTCTTCCAGCTGACAGGTTTGCAATCCCATAATCGACTCAATGACGCTCGATTCATAGGCCACCTCGCCGCGCCCTACGAGCTGTCCCTGGGGGCCTAAGATATCAACAATCTCACCGGCGTGAAAAATACCTTCCACCTGGGTAATACCTACAGGCAGCAGGGAGCTTTTACCCGTTGACAATGCTGCAACTGCCCCCGCATCAATGTGGATTGTTCCACCCGAATCAGCCGCGTAGAGCGCCCACGATTTCCAAGCCGAGAGAGTATGCGTCTGCGGATGGAAAACGGTTCCCACACCCGCGTCATCGAGCGCATCACCGATATAAGCTGCCGAAGTGAGAAGCACCGGGACCCCACCTCTGGTGGCTATGCGACTCGCCTGTACCTTAGAAGCCATGCCACCAGTACCCACGGCACCGCCAGCACCTGCGATCACACCATTCAGGTCGCGTTCATCACGCACCGCGTCAATAAAGCGGGCTCCGTTTTCGCTTGGATTCTTATCATAGAGGCCATCAACATCCGAGAGGAGGAAGAGGGCGTCGGCAAGACTAAGGTGCGCAACGAGGGCGGCGAGTCGGTCGTTATCGCCGAAGCGCATTTCTGTGGTGGCCACCGTATCGTTCTCATTGACAATGGGAACGACTCCAAGTCGCAATAGCTTCTCTATGGTCTGCTGGGCATTACGAGCGCGATCACGGCTTCCCGCATCAGAAGCGGTGAGTAAGACCTGCCCGATTGTCTGCCCAAAGCGAGCAAATGACGCGCCCCAGGTATGCATGAGGTGGACTTGGCCGACTGCAGCGACTGCCTGTTTGGTGGCTAAATCTGTGGGTCGGGTATCTAATCCCAGCGGTCCCATACCCGCGGCAACTGCACCAGAGGAAACAACAATAATTTCGGTACCCCGTGCAAAGCGCTGCTGCATGGCGTTTACCAGGGCATCAATGCGCAAGGGATCAACTCGGTGGTGGGGCCCTGTGAGTGATGAGGAACCGATCTTTACCACAATGCGTTTAGCTCGGGCGATGCGCTTGCGAATCGCTTCGGATGTATCAGCCATCTCCACGCGCTACCCCTGCCACCGGTCACGATCAGCTTCTTGACCGTCGCCGTAGTCGAATTCATCAATCAAACCACGACGCACCTGGGAGGCGCGTTTACGTTCAGCTGCCGATTTACGCTCATTACGATCGAGCCGAATATCCGTTCCGCGCCCGGTAAGAGTTGGGTCCACACCGGCTGCGGTCATGGGTTCCCACTCGAAGGAGACGGGACCGATAGACACTGTGGCTCCGGCTTTAGCCCCAGCCTCATAGAGAGCATCTTCCACGCCCATACGGTTCAGTCGATCCGCAAGGTAGCCCACAGCTTCATCGTTTTCAAAGTCAGTCTGAACAATCCAACGCTCAGGTTTTTCACCGGTCACAATAAAACCGCCCTCGATGTCGGGGTCCTCGTGAACGTGGAATTCCTTCACTTTACCGCGGCCTCGACCCTTTGATTCGAGCGGCTGGGGACGAACAACTACTCGTTGCTCAACGTCTCGCGGACGCTCTCGGCGCGCCTGCTGGACGATCTCGAGAAGTTTGAACTTAAGAGGCTCGAGTCCCTTGCGGGCAACGGCTGAGATAATAAAAACGGGCCACCCGAACTGCTTCTCGAGGTCTTCGCGAACAAATTCAGCGAGCTCTTCGGCCTCGGGGATATCAGCCTTATTCAAGATAATGATACGCGGGCGATCGCGAAGATCACCCAGCGATATATCCTCATCAAGCGCCGACTGGTAGGCGGCTAATTCAGCTTCAAGTGCCTCGATATCGGATGCGGGATCGCGACCGGCCTCAAGAGTTGCCGTATCAACAACGTGAGCGAGGACTGCTGTGCGCTCAATATGTCGGAGGAAGTCCAGGCCGAGGCCCTTGCCAGCCGACGCGCCGGGAATCAGCCCTGGAACGTCTGCGATGGTAATGGTTTCATCGCCTACCTCAACAACACCGAGGTTGGGAGCTAGTGTTGTAAAAGGATAATCGCCAATCTTCGGTTTGGCGGCAGAAATCACGGAAATGAGCGAGGATTTACCTGCCGACGGAAAGCCAACTAAACCAACATCCGCCATGGATTTTAGCTCTAGTATGACGTCGTGCTGTTCGCCCGGCTCTCCCTTGAGGGCAAACCCTGGGGCCTTGCGTGCATGGGAGGCAAGCGCGGCATTACCTAAGCCACCGACCCCACCTTTGGCTGCGATGAATTGCATTCCCACCGCAGTCAGATCAGCAAGGGTCTCACCTTTATCATTGAGCACAACGGTACCCGCCGGTACTCCCAGAATAAGATCCTCTCCACGGGCACCATTGCGGTGATCACCGGCTCCGTTAGCGCCACGTTGGGCTTTAATATGGGGACGATAGTGGAGATCTAGGAGAGTGTGTACCTGAGCAGTGACTTCCAAAATGATATCGCCACCGTGGCCACCATTTCCGCCATCGGGTCCCCCGAGAGGCTTGAATTTTTCCCGATGAATGGAGGCGCAGCCATTGCCCCCATCACCAGCCGCGAGATGGAGAACCACCCGATCGACGAAACGAGCCATCAGTGCCGTACCCTTCCTTAAAAAAGCGAGAGGGCGTATTCAACGGCGCCCTCGATCTCCTCGATTCTAGCAAATCTCACCGCTTTAGCCCTAAGAAAAAAGTGGGTAAGGAAGAGGGAGGTTCTCTTCCTTACCCACCGCTATTTCCCTATAGTCAAGCTCTCATAGAACTGTGAGCACATGAGGGCGGCGCTTGGCCATCTTGTCTGTTAGGCAAATGGGAGGAGGTGACTAAAAATGAGCAGCCCGAGGGATCCCGCGAGGATTGTAGAGAACATCGAAATTAACACCCAAATCCAGCTATCTTTCGTTACTGTAGGTGTACTGCTCGAGGGCTCTGAATCTTCAGGATCCTCATTTGGTTGGTCACTGATAACTTCCAGAGTGGTGGCCTTTGTTAACATCGTTGCTGTCGCTGTCACAGTTAGGGTGCCGATTTCGGCGGTGTCCACGGTGAAACGATAGATGCCTTGGTCGTCGGTACGACCCGCAATGGTCGTGTCGCCATAGTTGATTTCTACGCGCTCGCCCACCGCTGGCCCTTGAGAGTCGCGAACGGTGACGGCGAACTCCGCTGTGGAACCGACCTCTATACGTGCTGGCCCAGAGATATCTAAGCTCTCGAGGGCTGGGAGCACGGATACTGATGGCAGCTCCATGGACGTGGTCGGATGGCACCGGACAACACCAGCTACCGGATACGTGGAATCGAAAAAGAAGCCAGGTGCGAGAAAAGCTCCGACATCCGCAAAGCTGATCAATGTATCTTCAGGGGCAAAACCAGGCCCCTGGGGGAATGCAAAGGCAATTTTTCCTTCTTGATTAGCGGTAACAGGAAGAGATACTGAAGGGAATCGAAGCACGAGATCGTCTCCCTCAGTCATTGACGTGATCCCACCCGTGCTATTGCTCGAAATGGCCGCGAGATCGCTGGTATCTACGTCATCGGTTGTTTCGAGAGCCATGGTCACTGCGTTGTTATTCACAGTAATCTCACCGGGAAGGTCTCCCTTTTTCACTGGGTCCCCGACCTCTGCATTGCGAGGGAGTTGCACGGCGAACCGCCCGCGATTCCAGGCGCTTGATGTGAGCTTCTCACGAGCCTTGGATCCACTAGTTTCAGCGGGAGCTTTCAGGGTCGGATTGAGCAGCTGGTAGTCAAACTGGGATCCGAGGCGTACAGCTTCTGGGTGCTGAATATTTGCAGTAAACGCAAAGTTGCGCTCGATTTTGACCCCTGCTCCGCTACCATGAGTACCGTCGAGCCCTCGGGTGACATATCTCTGGCCACTAGCATCGCCACTGCTGTAGGTCGTTGAGCACTCAAGGGTGCCAGAGATCTCTGAAAGCACCGAGCCAGAGGCCTCACCTACCTGGTACTCGATCGTTTTCTCGTGGCGGGTGCCGATGGAGGCGGAGATTGTGACGGTTCCGGGAGCTTCCGGGGTGAAGCTGCGCGAATACCGACCCGTATTATCGGTCAGCCCTGTGTCTTCAACTCCGTCGATCACTGTTGTTATGAGTTCATTGGCCACGCCATTACCCGACGCATCCTTTGCAGAAAAGACCACTTCGGAGGTTTCTTTTGCAAAGCCCTGCGCCGGTGTTGGGGTGATTTCTAAAGACTCGACATTTTTCCCAACTTCCGCTGGATCGAGCACCTTTACTGTGGGCAACGCATTATTAGTGTCAATATTGCAGCGCATGAGGCCGACAAAATCATTCGATCCCAGGAAGGGGTGGGAGAGATTAGCCTCCATGAGGAAGGTAAAAAATGGTCCATCCCCAGGGTATGGGTGCTTATCCTGTGCGGGACGCGGGAATTTAAAGTCGATATCCCCGAGTTCAGTGGCAGTCACTTCGTAGCTGACCTCTGGAACGTTAAAACCAATTTGGTTGCCGTTTTCAGAACCGAGCCAGCCTGCGCGCTGAACGGCTTTCTTCAGAGCTTGCTGGTCCCCAGCTTGCAGCGAGTCAGAGTGAACACCCTTGTCGATCCGAATACTCTGGTTGCTTTCATGCTTTTCTAACCCAGCATCACCCCCACTGAGTGATACATTGACTACGTTGGCATTCTGAGGCTTGAGAATCTCCAGCCTGCCTTGTTCCATGGCCCTGATGGAGATGGTGGCGCCGCTTTGCTGTGATTTCATTTTAGCGCCGACAAATCCTGGTTTGACTGTGTAGGAGAACGTGTCTCCCTTGAGCACAGCCTCGGGGGCCTCAACACTGAGTGAGAACGAGTATCCCGATGAAATCGCGTGCGCGGAACTTTGGGCAATTCCTGGCAACCCAACCGTATTCAAATCACACTTAAAGGGAACCGCCACCGTTTGGGTTTTAGCCCCTGCCGCCGGTGCCAGCGGCACTGACAAGGCACTCAGGGCAAGGGTTGGCGCTGCAACTGCAGACACCAGTTTTATTAAATTCTTCACTGCAAATCCTCTCAGCCACATCGCGCGAGTGGCCTAATTGAATAAAGTTGTTATCGATTCTGTTCTCCCCTTCTTAAAGAGGGGAGATAAAAACTACTCTGAGAAAGTAGCCGCACGACCATGGGGGATTTTGTGCGGCTACACGCAGTTAGTGGTTAGCAAGCCGAGGCGAGATCGTCGCTGGTTTTGCGATGCCTTTTTGCGGCGATGGAGGGGTTGTTGGAGGAAGTAACATGAGTTTCACATGGTTGATAGCCATTGCGATCAGTCCCACAATCGCGAGACCTGAGATGATCCCCACAATGATTTCCCATGCTTGTGGTGGCGCTAGCTCGGAACTGCTCGGAGCTTCAGCATCCTGTGGAGCAACCGTGATGACCTCCGAACGCAGATCACCGATGGTGGCAAGAACTGCCTGAGGTTGCTCGGTCTTCGTCACTGCAACGGTAACGATGCCATCATTATTGGTGTGTCCCGTGAAGCTGAGCCCACCAACAGTAATGGTAACTGCCTGATTTGCGAGGGGTTGATTTTGGGCGTCGGTGACGGTGAAGGTCACGATCGCCGGATCAGCGGCCGCGTCCTGTTTTCCTGTTACCGATGCGGGGATACGTGCAGGCAGTGCGGCAACAACCATGGGAGCCGACTCAATCGAACCGACCCGAGCTACCACCACAACATCATCGTGACCACGCGGCACAGTAACACTCACTACGCCATCAGCACTCGTCGTCTCCACAGACTCCACAGAACCAACAGTCACAACAACCTCTTGATCCGCAAGCGGCGCACCATCTTTATCCGCCACCACAAAAGTCACAACCGACGAATCCGCAGACTCCACCTGAGACCCCACAACACTCGCAGGAACAACAGGCACAGCACTCACAACAACAGGAGCCGACTCAATCGAACCGACCCGAGCTACCACCACAACATCATCGTGACCACGCGGCACAGTAACACTCACTACGCCATCAGCACTCGTCGTCTCCACAGACTCCACAGAACCAACAGTCACAA